>NZ_FOFD01000002.1:0-169660 GCF_900110865.1 Natrinema salaciae | reverse complement strand
GCGGATGTAGATGGCTTTGTCGCAGGGCGGTAGAAATCTACACCGGGATCGAAGCCTGACAAACTAGTAGTCTATTACTTGGCCGAAGAGGGCGCTAGCTATTAATACCATTTATGTTCCCTGATCGACTAGTAGCTCTTAGCGAACCGCACAACAACGCCGGCCCCCGTTCACCAATTGAACGGACTCTAAACGGCACATGAGATGCCGTTTTAATACACCCCGACGTCGTCCCTTGGATGCAAACCATCCAAAATCTGGATGGGCCCTTGTGGGTTAAAGCCCTCACAGAGATCCTGCTGCAGCAGTACGAGATGAAGAGTTTCAGACGAACCCTTGTCGGGCTTAAGTCATGAAAGAGTACTACGACCATGTTCACTAAACAGATTTTCCAGGCGTACTAGATCAGTCAAGGACGAAGAGAGACATCAATACGAGCAAATTTCGAGCGCGTCGACGGCCTCGGCGGGCCCGACGTCGCGATTGACGAGGCGATCAGCGGCCAGCTGCCACGCGTGTTCGGCGAGTTCGGGATCGGCGCTCTCATAGTGAACTGAGAACTCAGTCAGTGCAACTGCGATCAGAAGGTCCTCACGGCGATCGTCCAGAGACATCATCGGCGTTGGCCACGGCTTCGTATAAAAAGTCACACCTACTCGCCGTCGTTTCGCGAAACGAGCTCGGCGACATCGCGAAGTGCGCTCGGAAGCGGTCCGTCGACGAGGCAATAGACTGGGCTGTTGCCGACTTTGCCCTCCTGTTCGATCAGACCACCCTCAATGAGATCCTCGTGGTACCGATACCAGGCATCTCTCGAAACACCGTCGTGCTCGTACACTCGTGAGGGGTTGAAGATCTCACCGCCGCGGCCTTCCTGGAGGACCGCCGACACGATTCGAATCTTCGACTCTGGCGACAGCAACTGAACCAGGGCCTCAGGGTCGATCTCGGAATCGGTCTCTGTCTCTGTCTCTCCCATACCTATACATTCGTACCCATTACAATAAGTGTTGCTATACTGCTACAGTCTGTTGCATTATTGCGACAGTATTAAGTACCCATAGTGTATACTACTGAATGTAGGAGGAAGCCCGGAAAGGTGGAATCCTACGGACGTGAGAAATCGATGTCAGACTACGAATGGACCTGTCCCGGTTGCAAGCGGACCTTCCACGAGATGCTTGACAACATGCGGGATTGGTCCGGGACGTTCGAAATTCCCGGCGACAACGATGGCACAAAGGAGGTCGACCTTCTTTGTGACGACTGTCACCGGGAATTCGTTCGAGAATAGCTCTCGAGACACCTTATTTTTTGGTGTGCTCGGGGGTGTCGAGCTCCGATATTTCGTCGGGGCCACAGACCTCGTAGTCGATGACCTCGACGACATCGTCGTTTCGCTGGTAGACGCGATCGTGGAGCACCTCGTCGTCCTCGAGGCGGATGCGCTCGATGTCGAATACCTGTCCGTCGTCGTCCACGTCGACGGGACCGTAGGTGCGCCACGCGGTCTGTTTCGTCGTTCCGTCGGCGAAATGCTTCTGTGTAATCGTCCAGCGCTCTCCCCACCGCTCGCGAGCGAGTTCCTCGAGGCGGTCGAGGTCGTTCCGATCGCCGTCAGCCATCACCGAGTAGTTCGTCGCGAGCCCTCTTGAGTTTCTGGAATCGGCCAGTGGTGCCACCCGTATCGGGATGGCCCTCGTGGTCCTTCACTTGAGCCTTAAAAGCGGCCTTGACGATCTCGTCCGGCGCGTCCGGCGCAACGTCCTCACCGATCGTTATCGAGTGCAGTCGCCATTACCTGACCCGCCGCCGAGACGTCTGAAAAAATGAGCTGCCACGCTCGTTTTAGTACGCGAGTTGGGCGACAGTTGTCCCGGCTGCCGTCTGCACCGTCGCCGTGTCACCGTCATCGTTCCAGATCTCGGCCCCATAGCCCATGTAGCGGTCGTCGGCGTCGTTGGTCCCACTACCAGTGTGGACGTACACCGAGTCACCGGCGCCGAGCGTGAACTCCGCAAACGTGTGGCTATGACCCGCTTCATCGGAGAGTGTGAACCCGTCGAGGTCGATCGAACTACTGCCGGTGTTGGTGATCTTCACACGCTCGTCGTTGAGGGAACTCGCTTCCGCGTTGACCCAATCGATAGTGAGCGCACTTGCGTCCCCACCCGACGACCCGTCGTCGTCGTTCGGCGTCCGACACGACCAGACGTTTCGCTCGGCGGACTGAGCTGCCGATTCGGCGCTGTAGAACGAATCGCTCTGGGAGAACGTACTGTCGTAGACCCGGGCGTGGCCCCGCTCCACGAGATCGTAGTTGAAGTTCGAACCGTCGACCTGTACGTACGCAAGCAGACGGCCGTAGTCACCGCGTCGGTCCGCCTGGCTGTCGAACTGCAGCGTGACCGTTTGGTCAGCGAGTTGGTCAGTCGCATACGCACTCGCGTTCTCACCCGCGGCTTGCAGGCACTCACGGCCCGCCTGCGTGTCCGGCACGCCCTCGAATTCGCCGGGCGAGACCGACCCGTACGTTTCTGGTGTGTCAACACCCAGTAGTCGAACGGTATCGCTCGATCCGTTCTGGTATTCGATGTCGATTGTGTCGCCATCGACGACGTTCGTCACCGTTACCGTCGTCGACTCGCTGATCGAGGTCGTCGTCTCGACCGACGGCCCCGTGACCGCCCCCGCCGAGGCCGTCATCCCAGTTGCAACGAGCGCTACGACTATGACCGCTGTCAGGAGTTTTCGTCGAGTCACACTCACTGATCCGACTGCAATCGCCATCAGCTTATGTAATATCTATATGTATTCTTATATATGTATCTTTTACCTAGCGTTGTGTCCAAGTCGCGGAAGTTCATCGCCACTTCATCGAATTGTTCTTTGTGGTCGAAGTCGCTGCCCATGAGGCTGCGAAGACATCGCATGAAGCAGTAGTCATACTCTGAGGGGTAGATTTTAAACCGAGTGAGTATCGTGTTGTGCTTGGTGGTCAGCGGCGCTTCGATCGCGGTTTTATGCGGAGAACGAACGATACAGGGATCCACTGTCTCTATGAGAACGGCGAGTGGCAGGTCCCTGACTGGATTGCTGACTCGACTGCAAGTCGAATTCAAAGCCGACAGTGGGAAGCGATCCAAGAGAAATCATTCGAGATTGATATCTTCTGCCTCACTGTCGACCTTGAGTTTGAGCTGGGGAACATCAGGAGATCCTTGGTTATGGGTAAGATCTGTTCCCGTGGACCAGTAGAGAGTTCCGTTGATCTGGCCACTATAGACGAGGAGCGTTTTTTCTCCTGTCGATGGCGAATCGTCACTCGTCGAATACTGGTCACCTTCTTCTTCCAGAGACCGGAACTGTCCCCAGACAGCTGGCAGTACTGTTTCGAGCTTCTCCTCTGGAAGATTCTCGTACAGGAAGTACGTCCAATTGCTGTGAATAGCCATATATGATGGTACTATTCGACAGTATTATAACCAGACTAACTGGCGAGGCCCGGACACAACTCTCTTCGATCGGCCACTGACTGGGACAGAGACCGCCGAACGCTGTCGGCGATCACCTTGCCGTCAGCTGGGGGTAGCCGAGCAGTCTTGATCGCATCTGCAGCGCTCGGCGAGGCGCTGCCGGCGGGCCCAGAAGGCGATCGCCCGCGCGTTCTACCGCTGGCTCTCCCCGCGATCGCAGGAGACGGCGAACTCCTCGGCGGCGGCCTCGCCTTCGCGGCGGAAGTAGGCCGCAACGCCGACATCGTCGGGCTTGTCGTGTTGATGTGGGATGTTCGGCCGGTCGACGTAGTGCTGCGAGGCCGTCTCGATTCGAACGCTGCCCTCGGTGGCCTCCCATGCTTCGAGCTCGTCGACGATCGACTGGAACGACTCCTTTCGCGTGGGCGAGAAGTCGGATTCTCGAGTCTTACTATAGAAACGCAAATTGGAAGGTCCCGAGTTGTATATACCAGTGATCTCGTCCGCGGTAGGCACCTCCAAGTGTTCGTAGATTGTTGACTCTGATAGGGTCACGCAGTGGCACCTCCGGGATTCCAGCCAGTGGGTGTATTCCTTCCAACAGTAGTGATTTCTTGAATTCTATCCAATTGGAATATAAATTGATTGAACTAATTTCCACTCATATATTATTTAAAGAAAAGAAATCCAATAGATCAGAATAATCATCTCCCACAAACCTTGGATTTTTATAAGAAACAAGGAATGCTCCCTCAGTATCAAGTATCTCTATATGCTCAGCTGGTGCTGATTGTAACGTTTCCATACCGATATTTTCAACCATTTCTGGGGAGAGAATTTGTAGCCAATATATTTCTTCTATACTTCCTGACTGAATTCCATTCATAGTTGTCCGAATTCGATCGTGACCTTTTCGTACCTGATCAGTCTCTGTTGGATCAGTACCAACGACATATTTTGGTTCATATCCAGCCTCAGTCGCCATATTATACAATTTTAATATGAGAGAGAACACTTCATCAATATGATCTCGAATTTCCTCGTCGGAGTAGTGGCGATCATCGAATATTTTTTGCTCGATCTGAATTTTTAAACACGGAAGGTCCGGAAGTCCCTCAAATTCAGGCCGGAAAATAATTGTTGGATAGACTGATCCATACAAGATGTTGGTGATTGCCTCACCATATTTGGTGAGCTTTTTTTCTACATCATCAGGGGACGTTGAACTGCTCACATCCTCAGATCGTAGGAGTCTCTCATACAATTCTATCTTATCCTCATCTTCGAAATCTTCTGAAAATAAAAAGTGTATTTCGAGGGCATCTGACATTGTTGTTAGTTCCAATCACGGGTGGGTGTTATGTTCGGCCGGTTGACGTAGTGCTGGCTCGCCGTCTCGATTCGGACGCTACCCTCGGTGGCTTCCCATGCTTCGAGCTCGTCGACGACGTTCTGGAACGATTCCTTGCGCGTGGGCGAGAGCTCGCCCGGGTAGGGTTCGCGGTCTTCAGCTGGCGTTCGGTCGTGGCCTCGAGGCCAGTCGATGGTCCGTTCCTCGGTGGACTGGTCGCTACTCATCGTCTACCTCGCGGGGATCCTCTACGAGCTCGTAGATACCGGTCTCGTAGAGATCGTGGATATGGTCGTGTTCAGCCAGCCGGGTGAACCGACTCGAGACCCACTGTCTCGAGGTGTCGATGTTTTCCGCGCGCATGAACAGCGTCGGTGACGCGCGGCCCTCTGTGTCAAGGTACTCGACAATCTGCTTGTCGAGATCGTTCAGGTCGTCGGGTGTGAGGGTCACACCACTCTGGTTTCTCACCGCCATTTACAAGTGCAACGTTTGACGGCACTGTGGGAAAGTATTTCGATCGTCTATCTACAAGCGCTATTGACAATCGCAATCTTTACATGCGCAAGTGCTGTACTGTAGGATGAGTACGGGAGTTCGGCTGAGGAAATGGCCGACGGGCGCTGTAACGCCCTCGACCGTGCTGGAAGGAAACCAGCGTATGAGCGTACAACACCCAACGGATGAAACCGTTTCGACTTACGAACAGGCACAGATAGACGACGTCGTCCTCAAGCGCCGCTCGTGGAACTACGCGTACATCGGTGAAGATGTCGAAGGCCGCCACCACCACGTCGACCGCAAGCGCGAGCGTATCGTCGTCACGAAGTCCCGCGCGGATCGTGACGACTCTGGTGCGGTGCCAGTGTTCTCGCTGTGGGGCCCGATCCTGCACGCAGAGAGTATCGAACTCGGACCGATGGGCGCTGGCGGCGACGATCTCCGCCGTTGGATTCAATTCATCGACCAGGAGTGCGGTGGCTGGTCCGACCGACCCGTCTCAGCAGCCGACCAGGCCCAGAACATCCTCGAGGAGGTGCTCTAACGATGTCCGCGACCAACCGACACCAGTGCCTGCGTGGCGACCAGCTCGAGCGCGAAGCTGCACACCAACTGAAACTCCTCGCAGAAGCGAAGGCGATCGCCGGGGTAGAACCCAGCGAAGCACCTCCCACGACGACCGACACCCCCACCACTGACTCGAACTCGGAGGTCGAAGCATGACCTCCGGACCCGAGCATCCGGTCCGCTCCGTCTCGAGGAGGTCCTCGCCGACGTGTGGATGCTCGACGGCGAGATAATCGAGCCGCTGTCCCACGAGCCAGCGATTCGCAACATCGAGGAGACGATCGAGGTGTACAAGTGCATCGAAGCAGACGACTCCTACTCCACGGAGGGCAGCCGATGACGGACTCTTCCCCTTGGCTGGCGTCGGTCTGTGAGAGCGACCTCAAGTCATCGAACACGCAACCACAGCCAACCACAACCGAGGCCCGTCATCAGTATCTCCTCGAGCAGCAGTTCGAGGGTGCACGGGTCACATCCGGTGAGACTGTCCCCTGCTACGACTGCGGGGACCACCTCCACGAAGGCCGTCCAGTAAGCGCTCGAGCCTGCCGGTACTCCGACGAGCCAACCTACACGATTACGGCCGTCTACTGTGCCGGCTGCGCTCCCGCCGATCTGACGGAGACCGTGCAAGGTCGCAGTGACGTCCTCCTCGCGGCTGATCTCGGGCTCGCGATGGCCAGACAGACACACTGGACGATTCTCGTCGAGCCCACGATCGTGGCCGCTGCCTGACGAACACTGCTTCCCTGCATAGCCTCCCTGAACGGTGCTCCCTTCACGACCGGCCAGTCACCAGTGGCCACGTCGCCAGCAGTCGCCTTGCGCTCGAGACGGGCACAGCCCCCGTCGCGATAGCGGCAGTGCCGTGATCACTGGCCTGCTGCCGAGCCCCGTTCTGGCGAGCGGCCTTCGACTTCCCCCATTTCCCCGATGACACCCAACACTTCCGACAGTGACGCATCGATCCGAGAACACCTCCAACAGCTCGAGGCCCGTATCGACGATCTCGAGACCGAGAACGAATCCCTTCGAAAGACAGTATCCGAGCAGAGCGAACAGATCGAAGACCAGCAAGAGCAGATCGAGACCCTCGAGGAGGAGAACACTCGCCTCGAAGCGGTCGCACAGGCAGCCCTGAAGAAATCAGTTATGAACCTGTCCACGATCCATGAACATCCATCCAACTCTGTTCTGGAAATTGAATAGGCTATTTCGGCGCTACGATCGGCAGCGCCATCAATAAGCGAATGACGTCCTGATACACGGTCCCAGCGGCATCGGTGAAAGCACCTCCGCCCGATAGATCCTCCGCAATCTCCGCCAGCGGTTCGTCCTCGAGTCGACTGAAACTGAGTTCACTAGACGGACGGGTAACGGCATCCTCTACGAAGCCGGGACCAGACGCTCCGAAATGGTGTCCTTTGGAAGGCTCGCGATCAAGCAGTTGTGGTCGGAATCTACTGTAATGCCCCTTCCCTTCCGAAAATAATAGATGTTATTCCATAATCTATCCGGTGAATTCATATTCGTTTGATTTTATACCAAACACTTCGGCTATTTATTCAACTAATATACTAACGCATACTGTTTTAAGATTGGCAGCTAACTGAGCCATAATACCAGATGCCACACGAGAATATTCGAACATACTCCTCGGAAGACGCCGTAGATACGTATGAAGAGTTAGTTGAGCAGGGTTTGTTTGCCGATGAATATCACTTGGTTGATAAGTATTTCCAGCAAGAGGGGCGGCTCCTGGACATTGGGTGTGGGGCTGGTCGGACGACGCACGAGCTCGCAGAACGGGGCCACGATGTCATCGGGATGGATATTAGCAAGCCGATGATCGATCGGGCTCGAGCGCATCTTTCTGACGTTCCGTTAGCTCTCGGTGATGGAGCAACACTCCCATTTGCCGACAACTCGTTTGAGTACGTGCTGTTTTCGTTCAATGGGATCGATTATCTGCACCCGGAAGAACGACGACTGAATGCATTGAGGGAAATACGGCGTGTGCTTCGGCCACATGGGCGAGTAGCATTCAATTCCCACAACTCCTGGTATTCCAACTTTTTTGCCCTTGAGCCACGGAAGAGAGCGAGTTGGCGGGAAATGAAACAGTGGTGGCAGCGTGCGATCCAGGACGGGACCGTTGGCTCACGCTACAAGCGGGAGGACCGAAAATACGGAGAGACATATACGTATTTTATCGATCCGATTTCTCAAAAACGGCAACTTCGAAACGCTGGCTTCGAACTGCTCGGTGTTATCGGCAACGAAAATGGACGGGATCACGTTGACCCATGGCCGTATCATGTCTATTTTGACCGATTTCCGTATTACGTAGCAGAACCCCACTCGACAGGCGTTACCGAATGAATCGCGTGTATGGTAATCCGCAGCGCCACACCAGACGCGTTCCCGACACAAGGAGAGAGTAATCATTCGCTCACTGGTGTCTCCCACAGAAGGATTGCACTTGATCCAACAAGAAGGATCACTCCTCCAATGGCTAATGCAAATAGTGGAGAGACGAGGTCGCCCAAACGCTGCCTCCACTCGATTCTATACACTATTATCCTATGGAATGATCAAACATATTATATATTGGGTTAGGTTCTAATGCGTCCACGTCCAATACCAAGTTAGAACCCTTGGAGGCCATCAACCGAGTTTCACTCGGGAGATGCCCTTTTCCGGTAGCAAAATACCATAGCTTCAGGTTTGAGTCCATTCCGAGGCCGCTGCACGAGCTGGCATCTGGGAGGAGGTGACCGCGTGATGGCGGCCAGCGGTGACGAGACCAAGATGACGCTCACCTTCGAGCGGCCACTCACAGAGGAGAAGGTTGCCGAGCGCTGCCGGGCGATCGCTGAGCACCTCGCGGGTGACGATGCCTGACGGCTTCGCATTCACATTCCGCGGCGTCGACGGCGTCCTTCGGGAGTACGTCTTCGAACCTGCGACCGATGGTGGCCACATCAGGATCGACTACCGGCAGATGGCCGGCGAGTGGGTGCCGGTCGGTCGCGAGCCTGTTGAGGATGTCAACCTTGAGTGTGCCAACAGCGTCGCGACTGGCGAGTAATCAATCCAAAAACTCTTCTGGCGAGACGGCCCCGTTCTCAATCAGCTCCGAATCGAAGGTCACTAGGACACCGTTCGTTTCTTCTGCTGTTGTGAGAATGACACAGTCCATTGGATACAGCAGCGTTCGCTCTTGAACCGAGTAGGATGTGAGTAGGTCATTGGAGTCTGGCCGGTAGACTGTCACTCGGTCCCAGAGATTTTCGAGGAGCTGTTCAACCCGATCTTGGTCAAGTTGCTTTTTCTTCGCCAGTACGGTTCGAAACTCCATCAGGTTGAACATCGTCGTCGACAGCTCGCGATCTACGTCCAGAAACTCGGTTGCGATATCGCCGCGTTCCGATTCATTGAGTGTCGCAGCGACGAAAATATTCGTATCGACGAACAGCCTCATACGTCTTCGCGGATCTCTCGGACATCCTCAACGGAATCGATTTCGATGTCAACGTCATCGAAGGCCTGCGACAGAAACGTCCCTAGTGGAACATCGTCGTCACCGTTCGCAGGCGAGGTTTCCTCGTCCATATCGGATGGGTCGATGGCTACAGGCATGATTCTGTTGGTAGAAAGGTACCGGCACATGGTGGTAAATGTACCGGGGACATCGATATCGCGACTGGCTCATTTCGAAACGCCGCCCGTTACGACTTTTATGACACCAATAGAAATAGTCAGGTATGATTGAATCTCGGTGGGTCTTCGACGACGCATATCCGACCGATATCCTCCATCGCCACGAAGAGCTCAACGCCCTCTCGCGGTTGCTCAAACCCGCAACGGTCGGCCATCGGGCAGATGATGTCCTGATACACGGTCCCTCGGGCGTGGGGAAGACCGCGACTGCCCGTCGAATGCTGCGCGATCTCCGCCAGCGAGCCGAGGTCAGTTCGGCGTTGATCGAATGTTCGGGCAAGACGGGCAACGAAATCCTCCACGAGGCGATCGAAAAGTATCCCAAGGGGACGGTCGTCCACCGAAACCAGCCGCGGGTGGAACTCGTCGCGACGCTCGAGAAGATCGTCACCGAGCCGTTGATCATCGTGCTCGACGAGGCTGATGTCATCCCTGATCTCGAGGTTCTCAAGGATCTGTTCTCAGTCGACCTCATCTCGGTGATCGCAATCACACACTCGAATACGGAATGGCTCAACCGCGTCGACCGCGATCTCCGGGTTCACTTTCATGGCGACAGCCAGATCGAGTTCGACAAGTACGGCGTCCAGGAGCTGGTCGATATCCTTGAGCCCCGCGTCGAGCATGGATTGACAGGCGACCCGACCCAGCCGGGACAGCTTGAGCGGATCGCTGACGAGACCGGCGGCGTTGCGCGGTGGGCGATCAAGTCCGTACTCTCCGCTGCGGAGCTGGCGCGTGAGCGCAACCACGATTACTTCTACAATGATGACGTCGCCGATTCGTTCGAGCATGCCATGCAGAAGATCCGGAAGGCGAACCTCCGATCACTGCCGCTACCTCATCAGCGCCTCTATGAGATTGTGCGGGCGATCGGGCCGGTTTCCGGTGGAGAGATGAAGACGACCTACCGCGAGCACAAAGATGCGATCTTCGAAGGCCGCGGGCACGATTCCGTGACGTGGCGGCGCGCGTGGGACTATCTGAGTAAGATGGACGACTACGATTTGATCAAGATGCCGGGGGATACGAACGCGAAGGTCTACGAGGCTGTAGATCCGGAATTAGAAGCCCCTGTTGAATTCGATCTACGAGAGACTGCAGAGATCTCTTCCGAATAAATCTATTTCCGGATTTCAAAATAAAAACGAGGTGGAATTAACAGACTTGCATAAGTGGTGTAGACGGATTGAGATCGTCAAGATACTGCAGTGCCTCCTCTTCACCGAGACTTTCAATGAGCCGATCAATAGTAACTAGTAGGGGTTCAGTTGTTTCATCATCATATTCTGGCGGGCTGTAAGGGACTAATAAGTTTAATAAAGATGGTGAATCATCCTCAAACAAAGTCGCGGGTATGGCTGCCGGTATATCTGAGTCTTGTTCGCTGAGTCCGTCAAATAGACTCTCACGCGCTCTCTGAGTAAGGTATTTGCTCCTGTCTGGCGGTAGGAAAGGAATCGGAAACGGGAACTTGAATCGGAGGGTCTGCAGAGCCCACTCAACATCCTCTTCATACACAAATTCTTCACCTCGTGCTTGTGTTCGTGACACACTCAATACGGTCACTGCAGCAACAATATCATCAAATGATTCTCCATCAATTAGCCGATTTTCGATTGTTTCTTGATTGGATTCCACAAGGTAATCGTATACTTGGCCATTTACCTGTTCGTGTGGTTGTTCGGTGATGTGTATTGGATTCATTGTTTTTCTTATAATTTGGTAAGTGCAGACATGATCCGAATTCCGCCGAAAAGGATAGCAGCAAATTGCATAAAACCAAGATGGTACACTAATTTTAATACCCATTCGTCGATTTCGACAGTAGAAATACCATCTGGCGAAGGGTATTCTTTGTCTTCCTCAGTAGTGCAATATACGAGTCCCCGCGTTTCGATATTTGGTGCGACATATCCGAGGGAAACAGTAGCAATGATAAGTGAAAGAACAAACCATGCTGTCGCGATTGTTAGGTCCGGGACTGCTGGCGTAAGGTTTGCTGACGAATCGCCGAGTCCGACGCCGATAACTGTTGTTGGGATGAGGATACTTGTTGCGGTCATTCCCCCTTCAACGGTTCCAAGAAATGTCTCAACATTCACTGTAACAGTCTTAATTTGATGGTAGTAGTGGGAGTAAAGTAATAGCACTACCAAATACGCAAGAATATCCAGATAGTGAATAATGGCTGTGATGACCGCTTTCAGAACCATTTATCTCCCCCTCACAGTAATCTTCTCCGCCACCAGTAATAGATATTACCATTGGTTAGAAGTATGTGATTTGCTGTATGGAACTAATTCCTGCGATGGAGAATAAGGCTATTTGGAGAATATAAATCACTATTCGCAAGAATAAACAACAGAGTTGGAAATATAGGTCAGTTAGCTGTCGAAGCAACTGCTTTAGTCAAGTTTCCCTCTTCCTGTGCCTCCTCAAGTTCTTCAAGCGCAAGTTCCCGAAGCCAGTCAGAAACTCCAGAATATCCCTGTTTTGCCGCGAGCACACGAATGTCCTGTTTCTCCTCCTCAGTAACATAGGTGGAGATCTGCTTGTCGCGCTTGCTCGTCATGGTACCACCATTCCACTCTACCACCATAAGAATGTACCATTCTATAGTACCATTCTAAGGCAGTCGGGTTCGATACTATTATGGTGGGAAACTACTATGGTAGTACCATGGCGCACCCGACATTCAGCATGCCCGACGAAATGTTAGAAGATCTTGAGGAACGGGTAGAGGAAGCTGACTCCAACCGCAGTCGGTACGTGCGCGAGGCTCTTGTCGCTCGCTTTCACGCAGAAGATGACGGTGAGTGGGAAGCGCCTGAGTCCTACACTGTCGAAGTGAATGGTCTCTAAGCATAGTTTGCCAACCAAACCGCAGTGAGCCGGGCGTTCCCAGCGCCCGACTCGACGAAAGGTCAAGGTACGCATGATCCACGACACACTACGCGGATATTGTAAATCGGTGGTAACAGCGGTAACCAACCCCGATAGCAGCCGATTACCGCGTTCGCGTTATTTCGAAATGACGCGGGTCACTTTTAGTGCGTATCAGGACCAACAGCAGAACCAGACACTCGCGGCCACCGCCGGAGCGCGCCAAGGTACCAACTTTCGCGCCCCGGCTGTCCGCGGGTCACAGACACCAACGCCGGGGCAGGAATCCGCCCCGGCTACCTGCAACCATGTCCACAGACACCAACGATACCGATAACGCTGACGAATCGAACAGTACCAACATCGACAGTCGTGTCCCACGCGATTCGGCGGCTCTCAAGCACACGGCCCGGCGCGCTGCCCGCGAGGATATCGCTTGGCGCTTCGACAAGGCCGAAAAAAACGTCCGGACCGACCGGCGATCCCGTCCCGTCGGGACGCTGACGCCGACCGGCCGCTACTGCATCGAACGCGAGGACGAGGACGATGCGTGGATCACCAGCCGCTGGGCGGTCAGCGAGGAGGATGCGCGATGATCGCCGGACAGTTCGCCCTGCTCGCCGAGGCCGCCACCGACCCGCTCGAGAACCACCACGACCAGACCGGGCGCGCCCTCGAGGTCGAAGAGACCCAGACCTACCTAGACGACGACCTGACGATCCAGTCGGGGATGGTCGCCGGAGAGGTGCCTCAAGAAGAGGAGCGTGTCCTCCTGGACGATCACGAGATCGAGACCGAGACCCGCAACGTCAAGCGCCGCGTCGCGAGCGAGTGGGTCGCTGACGTCGACGGCGAGGGCTGGATTCTCGCTGAGTGTACGCACACGAGCGACCTCGAGCACGAGCCTGACTGGCCGTTCAACGACTTCTCGCGGTTCGCCGGGCCCGAGATCGCACCGGTCCGGCTGAAGCCGTGGCAGTTCGTCCGCAACCAGCGCGACGCGGACCGGGAGTGGTCTGTCGAGATGACCACGTACGAGTCCAACCTCAACGACACCACGATCGAGTGGGGACACGGAGCACTCAAGTCAAAGGCCACCGACGCCGACGTCGGCGTCGCACTGACCACGTTCTGGAACGACGTCCACATCCGGCTGGTCATCTACGCGAGCGGCTACCTCGCGATCTGGGAGCCCGACGAGATGAAACCCGAGCTGCTCGGGCGCTTCATCCATGAGGAGATCGTGCCGATCGCGACGTTTGCTGACGACGCCGAGGTCGAAGAGGACCAGGCAGCCGAACAATCGACGCTCGAAGATAGCGGGGCGGAAGCATGAAGCGAGCCCCACACGACGGCGCGGACCTGTTCGACGATCCGCTCGAGATCGAGCGTGCGTTCCTGAAGATTGCAGGAAGTGGTGGGGACGTTACGCTCGAGCGAAATGTCGAGTACGACCACAACCCCAGTGTCGAGTTCGACGCCCGTGCGTTCCCGGGGATGGTCGAAGCATCGGTTGACTTCGAGCAGCACGGCTACGATGGCCGTGCGGTGATCGACTGGGACGACGAGAGTCTCCGTGAGTTCATCGAAGCCGTCGCACCGTACGTCGGTCTTCGCGTCGAGCAGATGGATCGAGGTGGTCGTGATGTCCGCTGAGGAGTTTCGCGCAACGCTCGACACCGCCCTTGCCTCAGCGATCGCCGGCGACGCCGATCTAGACGACGTGAGCGAGTCCCTCCAGGACGCACAGGAACGCGTCGACGAGGTCCGTGCGATGCGAGGTGAGGCCTGATGTCGTTGTGCCCGACTTGCGGCAACCACAACTACCTCTGCCAGCAGTGCAAGATGGACGACCTCGAGGACCGCCTCGGACTCCCATCGGAACACTTCGACGCCGACGCGGGCATCGTCTGCTGGGTGGAGGACCTCCACGGCGACTGGCACGCCTCGATGTACTTCGAGGGGAGCCAGCACGTCAGCGCCTGCGGCGAAATCTTCGAGACGCCGGTCGCCAACATCCGCCACGACCCGCGGCGGCTCGACAGGGCGCACACCTGCGACGACTGCATCGCTCGCCTCGAGGCCGAAGACGAGGATGACGAGACCGTTCCAGACGGCGGTGGGTTCGCGCCAGCGAGCGAGCTTCGAGCCGATGGTGGCGAGGTCGACATCTACGAGTGGGTACTCGAGAACGTCCACGAGTACTCCGCGGGGGCGGACTCCCGCTGGGGCAGCCGGGACAACCTTGTCCACCAAGGGCGGAAGCTCGACGGCGCCAGCAAGGACGACGTCCAGAAGGCGATCACCCGTGCGGTCGACAACGAGGACCTCATCTCGTGGCATGGGCTTCTGTCACGAGCCGAAATCGACCGGCTTCGAGAGATCGTCCGAATTGAGCACGAAGAGCACGAAATCACCCGGCAGATCCTCGTCGGGAAGTGCAACAAGCTCATCGCGACGAAAAAACGGGAGCGGGCCGGCGAGAGCGCCGAACCCGAGGCCGCGATCAACGGCGGTGAGACTGCATGAGCGCCGGCGGCGTCCCCCGCGGCAACACGCCGAAGGACCAGCTCCCGTTCATCCGCCGGAACGCCACCCTACTCGCGGAGCTCCCCGAGCCCGGCGAGCACTGGACCGCCGAGATCATTCCGGACGAGCTCGCGAACCAGCTGACTGGTCTCGAGAACAAGCAGATCGTCACGTTCGTCGACGAGGTGACGCAGTCGAAGTGGAAGAAACCGCGGAACCTCTGGAAGACCGACCTCGACGCCTACGAACAGATCCACGATGTCCTCGAGGGTAAGGATCGCGACGGGCTGCTCCCGTGCGGGCACTCGGCGATCAACAACGAACGCGGTGTCGACGGGATCTCGTGCGGCGTCTGCGACGAGGTCCACGCTCGTGACGAGATCGACCACAACCGAGGTGAGGTGGCGTGAGCTACGAGCAGATCTGCGACGACTGCCACAAGGAGTTCACCGCGTCGGGGGACTTCTGTCCCTTCTGCGGTGTGCCCGTCGACGGCGACTCGAGCACGATCGAGCGCCGCGTGACGATCACCGAGGCCCCGGACGGCGGCCTGCTGGTCGGTGAGCGCGAGATCGTCGAAAAGATCGACGATGTCTGTTCCGAGCTCGAGTCGCTCCAAGACGACGTCGACAACCCGCAGGCTAAGGCAGCGCTGCGAGCAGCGATCGGCAACGCGTGGCGAGCCAGCGTGCTCCACCGGGTCGCGGAGAACAGCGACATTCGGATGGTCACCGATACAGGATCCGGGAAAACGTCCGTTCTTGGGCCAGAGACAGACGGTTTCACACGCGAGTGTGGTGAGAAAGATGTCTGAGGCGGCCACCAGTTTCGATGTCCTCGAGGGCATCTTCGCCGTCGACGAAGACGACGAGGTCCACCTCGCGGTCGACGACTACGAGTGGGCGAACCCCTACGAAGTCGTCGACGTTGATCACGTCGAGTGGGACGGTGCGACCGGCGAGACCTGGGCGACCCGAGTGGTCATCGTCGAGGGCGGCTACAGCTCGACGTTCTCGGTCACCGCGATCGAAGGCGACGCTGATCTCGAGCTCCGGAAGCACCCCGGCGGCCAGAAGCGGGGCGATCTCGAGCGGTTTGAGCCCGTCGACGACGATCGTGTCGAAGACGAGAGCGGCACCTCCGCCGAGGACAACTCCACCAGCGACTCTGTGTCAGAGGCAGAGCCAGCAGATGTCCTCGAGGAGGCGGCCGCGGACGATGCGCCTGGTCCCAGTACCGAGTACCTCGAGACGGTCAACGAGGTGCTGGACGGCGACGACGTCCAGGAGGAGATCACCGTCGACGAAGATGACGATAACGACAGCGTCGAGCTCCCTGATGGGGTGACCGAAGACCTTGTCGACGAGCTGACCAGCGGCGGGATCGAGATCGGCAGCCTCGCCGAGGAACTCGGCGTCCACCGCAACCGGGCCCGGACGATCGTCTTCGATCTCGGGTTCTACAAGCGCGTTCGCGAAGTGTGGCGAGACCGCGAGCGGGCCAGCATCGATCCTCGCATCGGAGGGCTGCTTGTCGTCGTGATCGGGCTCGTCACGATCGGTCTGATCGCAGTCGGGGTGACATACCCATGAGCGTCGTCGAGACCAACGTCGACGTAACGGCGACGCCGCGCTACGAGGAGATCGTCGTCGACGAGCACTTCCCATCGCGATGGGCCGAGCGATCAGACCGCCCGCAGCTGAACCCGAAGATCGCGTGGCTCGAGGCGATCACGATCGACTATCCCAGCGCGAAGCCGCCTGCGGAGTGCACTCGCTATCACGAGGTAACGGGGATGCTCCTGCTGGCCGAGCCCAACGGCCGGCTCGTGACCTGCATCCCGCTGGAGGATCGTCCGCGAGACGAACAGCAGTACATCCGATTCCAGGCGAGCGAACTATGAGCACGACCAAGACGCCGTTCGACTCGATCCGAGACGATAACGAAATTCGTGAAGGAGCAGAGGAGCTGGCCAAGCGTGATGATCGCGTCGGTGCACTCGCGCGCATCACACTCGCGGTCGCCGACGGCGAGGATCCCGATCCGGAAGACTGCGAGGAAGCAGGACTCGAGACGCTACCGAAGCTAACTGGAGGGAACCGATGACATCAATCCCCGCTTCCCTCGATCTCGTCGGCCAGCGCAACCGGGTCGCCGATAGCGTCGAGAACGGTCCGGAAGGCCTCACGCTCCTCGTTCGAGAGGGGTTCACTGCCACCGAGGACCTGGTCGAGCGCATCGTCGGTCGCCGTGTCGGTTTCGTCAGCCAGCTGCTCGAGTTCGGGGCCGAACACCTCACCACAGGACGGACACTGTCGCCAGTGGTCCTGGAGGAGTTCGCCGCAGGTCGGGCAGGCATCGGGTGTCATCGGGCTCGAGGCCTCTTCCTCGCGGTACCCGAGTTGTTCCTCAGCCTTCCGGACGTAGTCGTCGTTCGTGACGTGGGAGTAGGTCGTATGGAGGATGTTGCTGTCCTCGGTGACACCGAGCAGCGCCCGGAGCGTGTCGGTATCCATCGAGTACTCCCGCTTCATGACGGTCACGAAGTAGTGCCGGAAGTTGTGGGGGTTGACCGGCTTGTCGACGCCAGCGCGTTCGCCGATGCGCTTGAGGTGCTTTCGGACGCCGGGCTCGCTCCACGGTTCGTCGAGATTCGTCTTCCAGTGATTCGGATCGCCGACGAACAGCGGGGCGTCGGGTTCGTCCTTCCGTGGGTGGTACTGCAGCCAGTCGCGGACGTACTTTCGAGCACCGAACAGCGGCCGCTTTCGGCCACGGTCGGCCGCCCCCTTCAGCCCATCAGCCTCGTCGTTGAGGTAGAAAACACCTTGGTCGAGATCGATATCCTTGATCCGGAGCGTCCGGATCGCGGTGAGGCGCTGGCCGGTGTAGATGAGCATCTCGAGGAAGGCACGATCGCGGGGTCGGTCACAGGCTTCGCGAAGGGCGTCGACGTCCTCGTCGGTGAACATGTCGCGATCGTCGTGCCGGGGCTCGGAGCGCTCAGCGTAGACGTGGATGTCGTCGGGATCGATACCGAGGTCGTCGTAGTAGCGGTAGAAGGTCTGGGCAGCGGACTGGTACCGCATGAGTGTGACCTTCGACAGCCCTCGATCGTCGTGTTGTCGGTCGATGAAGTCGTTGAACTCCTCAGCCGAACACTCGAGCAGATCGAGGCCGCGCTCCTCACAGAGTCGCAGCGCCTGGAGGTAGTTCTCGATCGACCGTGGTTCGAGGGTCTTCTCTCGGCCGCGGTCGTCGAGGTACTTCCGGCGCGTCGTTCGACTGTCGAGGGCGTCGGCCCACTCGAGGAGCGCGTCACGTGTCTCGATCGAGAGCTCGCCGACGTCGGCCAGCTCCTCGACTGTGTCCTTCTCGTGGTTCAGCCGATCGCGAGGGGTTCGGGCCATCGTCTTACCATGACATTCAACCAATCAGACATAGTGTTTGGCCTCTACGCAACCATGCAAACACGGTCTTCGCGCTCTTCGCGCTGGTCGCGATCGGACAACCCAGAACCGGTGTGTTGGTCGCGTTCGACCGCACCGCCGCACCGCTCGAGGTGCCGATCCTGCTGTCTGGTGTCGTCCTCGCGGGGCTGATCGCGTTCGTCCTCGTGATTACCCTCGGGGATATCTATCTCGAGGCGGTCGGTCGGCTCTCGTACTGGAAACTTTCGAGTAGTGTTCTCGCCGTGCTCCTCGCGCTCGCGTACCTGTTTACCGGCGTCACGGGCATCGCAATCTTCGTCGCGGCGACCGTCGTGGGCATGGTTCCGATTCGACTGGGGTGTCGTCGTGTCCACCTGATGGGCGTCCTGATCGGACCGCTACTGGTCGGTCTCTAATCGTGCGGAGATGCCCCTCGAGTTGCCGATCTTGCCTGCAGGGGTCGTCCTCGCTGGATTGATCGGAGTTGTGTTCGTCATCGTCGTCGGGGGCGTGCCACGTCCACCGACCGCGAATCTCGAGGTCGCGGTAAGTGGAGGGTGCGGCGTCCTCGATCACCGACTAGCGCAGGCCGCGCTCGCCCGGAGATAGGGGAGCGGGCGCTGTTTCTCTTTCCACTGGACGCGCCGTCAACGGAGCCGCCATTCGAGCACGGCCATTCCGAACAGTTCACCTCCTCGGATGTGGGCAGGGTCAACGGAACGCTGTTTGTCGGCCACGAGGCGACGGTCCTCGGAACCGACGCCGCTTACGTCACGTGCGAGTACGAGCAGACGACGACGGAGTACTTCTACGAGGACGGTCGGGTGCACACGAAGTACAATCAGCGTGACGAGCGCCGCTCCCGAGCGCAGCACGGAGCGCCGAGACCGTCAATCGCAGACCTCGATCTCCGAGTCGACGCTTTTGACGCCGAAGGGGAGCGAAACAACCGTTTCGCCGGTCTCGGCGGTGACCACGTGGACCTGGACGTCGTAGGTGCCGGCCTCGTGGAACGCGAGGCCGAGGTCGATCGTGGTGTCCAGATCCGGCGTGAACGCGATCGGCTCGTCCGTGAGGTCGGCAGTCAGGGCGTCGCCGGACGGCTCGAGGGTTCGGTCGCCACCGAGCTCCGCATCGCCCTCGCTGAGCCCAGCTTCATTTGTGACCTGGAGCTGGAGTCGAACGTCTTCGCCCTGCTCGTTCAGCCTGTTCGCGAGCCGGACTTCGAGGTCGTCGAACTCGCCGGCCGCGACGACGCCGGGTGTCGTGACTTCGAGGTCGACCGCCGTCTGGATGACGACGCTGTCGCCGCCGATCGCGGCCGGCGGTCTGTCCGACCGCTGGGCGTTCCGAATCAGGACGGTGAGGAAGTCCGGAACGGAGTCCTCGACGAACGCCTCGTGATAACAGCACCACCCGTTCATGCCGCTCTGCGTGAGTCCGAGGTCCTGGCCCGCCTGCGTGACGTCCACGGAGGAGAACCCGGTCTCGATGGCCTCGAGGTCGGCGATCTCACTGATGTAGTCCCAGGGGTTCCGGAGGTCCTCCTGGGTCTTGCCGAGGAGTCCGCCGCCGCCGTTGACGAACTCCGCGATGTCGTGTTGCCGAGCGATGAGCGCCTGGTTCTCGCTGTCCGTCAGGCCGTTCCGGATCTCACCGTCGCTGCTGACGATCCCGATCATCGCGTACCCCTCGAGGTCGACCGACCGGATGTCCGCCGGACCGTTGACGAACGTCACGTCCTCGTCGACCCGCGGATCGCTCCCGATGTCCGTCTCCCAGTACGAGCGGATGTCACGATTGCTGTCGGGATCGCCGCCGAGGACGAGGATTCCCTCGCCGCCGTTGGTGACGCTGTCACGGATCGACGCCACCATCTTCGCGTGCTCCGACGGCGGTCCGTGGCTACTGTCGCCGGGCACTTCCTCGGAGTCGAGGCCCATGAGGATGACCGGGCCGCCGGTCAGTTGCCCCTCGACCGTGAGCGTCCGCCGGTCCGCCTGGAGACAGGCCGGCTCCGGGTCGGTCGAGAGGTAGAAGCTCGGCCCGGCTGCGCCGACGTCGCGGCTGGGGCCCTTTTCGAGCGGCCTGGAGAGGTCGATCTCTGTCGACGTGCTGTACCCGACCATGCCCTCCGCGAGCGCGTTGGCGAACAGCGACTGGGGCGTCAACGCTTGATTCGGGGTGAGCACGTTGGCACCTGCCCAGATTCCTGCGAGTTCGACGCCGACGCTTCCGCCGGCCGCCGACCCGGCCGCCAGGGCGCGCGCGGCTCGATACGTCATGACCGGTCCGGGCAGCGCGGCTCCGATGACGCCGCTGGCAAACTTCTGGAAGGTCTCTTCGAGGAGCTTCTCGACGACCTCCTCCGTGGTGTCCCCCAGCGTCTGGAACGATCGGGAGTGCGTGAACTGGCTCTGGCCAGCGATCTCTCGCAGGTCACCGGTGAGTTCGACGTCGAGGACGATCTCGCCGATGTCGCTGTAGATCTGGTCCATCGAGACCAAGTTGAACATTGTCTCCGGGTCGCAGTCGCTGGCCGACGTGACGATCAGATCCATCTCCTCTTGGACCGTCCCGTCCTCCAGGTCGCTATCGTGGTAGACGCTGGCGACTGGCGGCTCCCACAGTTCGGGCTCTTCGCCCCGCTTGTCGTAGATGCCGACGAGTTCCCCCTCCGGACCCGCGTTGCCGTCGATGACAACGGTGGCATACCCCTCGAGCCCGGACGACGCCTCGTCGTGCCAGTGGGCCGCGAGCGTGGCCGGAATCCGGAACACCCTGGTGTCGCTGTCCACGTCCGACGGGATCCAGTCGGGGACGCCGTCGCCGACCCAGGGGAGAAACTCCCAGAAACTGGGATCGTTGTAGCCGTACGCCAGCGGATAGAGGACCGGGGACTCCTCGTTCGCACACTCGGCCGGCAGTGTACCCCCCTCGGTGTTGTCGTTGTAGCGGGTCGCGTCGTACAGTTCGCCGCTGCTCTTGATCAAGGTCGGGAGCAGCATCTGGAACCAGAACTGGGTCTCCGGATCGGTCGAGTCGATTTGTACGCCGGCGAAGACCTGCTGTTCGGCGTTGAGCACGCGCTGGTCCAAGCGGACCCCGCGCTGCGACGTCGTCATCCCGATCGGATTGGAGAGGCCGTTGTCGAAATCGAATCCCTCGGAGAGGGTGTACGCGTCGACGTTCGACAAGCCGACCGTCGTTCGGACCGTGACCGACTCGGACCCCGCGTTCGTGATCGTGAAGAGGTCACCGGACACCATCGGGAGGTCTACCGGCTCGTCGGAGCGAAGATCGACGGTGATCTCGTCGTCGATCGACACGGCCGGGTGGGCGGACTCGAACTCGAGCGCGTCGACGTCCCTGGAGGTCTCGATCCGGAGGAACGTCTCGCCCACGCCGTCGGCACCGACCGTCTGCGCCGTCTCGGGGAGCAGGACGCGCCCCGCTATCTCGCGGCCCGCACCGCCGACGCCGCTCTCGTCGAACTCGGTGACCTGGAAGAACGAGAACCCGGGGGAAAACGCCGCGTAGTGGCACGTCGCGTCCGTCTCGCTCACCAGAACGGTCCTGAGTTCCTCGAACGTGCCGTCGACGCGACGCTGGAGCGTGACGCTCTCGGGGTCCTCGACGGCGTCTCGATCCACGGCGAACACGAACCGGGCGAGGTCGACCTCGTCCGAGCCGAGGTCGGTCTGGATCTCGAAGAGGCCGTCGGCGACGGGGGCGTACGCGTCGGGGAACTGCGGATCGTCGAGCGTCACGTCCGGATCGAACGTGAAATCGACCGTGCCCGCCGTCGCTCGCTTGACCGAGAGGGACTCCATTCGCAGCGTTGCGTCCCCGTCGATCCGTGCGCCCTCGAGGTCGGCGACGACCGGGTCGTCCGGATCCAGTTCGGCAGAGGACACCTCTCTGGGAAGTCCGTCTGAGATCTCCACGCGAGCCTCGTCGGCGTCAGGTGACGGCGGCGCGACGGCGAGTTTGTTGTTCCGGAACCGGTTGTTGGCCCGGACCTCGCTCGCGTCGACCACCGCGGTCGAGCCGTCAGCCTCGTCGACGAGGACGCCCACGTAGTTGTCCTTGAGGACGTTCTCGTCGTCCACGCCGCCGATGGCGACCGCTTCGGCGTCGGATCCCACTCGAATTCGGATCCCCGCGCCCGCCTGGACGACGCCGTCGTCTCGCTCGAGTTCCTGGACGCCGGACACGGTGTTGTTGGACAGCCGAACAGTCCTCGCGGACCCCGTTCCGACGTCGATCCCGACGGTCTCGGTCTCTACGTCGAAGCCGTCGACGGTCACGTCCTCCCCGTCGATCTCGACCGTTCCACGGATCGTCGGCTGCAGGTTGAAGTCCGGAACCGTCGATCGCGATCCGACGGTACCGCTCCCGTACAGGTCCCGCTTCCCGCGGTTCCCCACGACGAGGTTCGCGACGTTCCCCTCGATTGCGGGCGCAGCGTTGCCGTTCCAAGTGACGTAGAGTGCGTCGACGTCCGCCTCGATCTCCGGCTGCGAGGTCCCGCGCGCGTCCACGACGACGGTCTCGAAGGAGCCCGTGACCGTCGGGCGAGCCTTGCCCCGTGTCGTGAGCAACAGGTTGGCTGCGTCGTCGTCGACCGTTGCCGTCGACCGCCCCGTCTCCCTGCGGACGACGGTCTCCGCGTCCTCGTCGAGTTGCAGGCGGGTGTCGAACCTGGCTTCCAGCGAGATCCCGTCCGTGTCGATCGCGACGTCTTCGTCGAATACCGTCCCTACTGCCACCCGGATCGTGTGTCCCTCGCCGGCCTCGTCGACCGCGACCTGTATCGAGTCGTAGGTGTCGCCAGTGTCGACGTTCTCGACTGGAGCCTCCTTGCCACGCTTGCCACGCTTGTCCTTCGGTTTCGCGGCCACGCCGGTCGTCGCAGGATGGAGCGCTGGGATCGCGCCCAACCCGGCGAGGATGTCGCGTCGCTTCATGGAGCCTTCTCACCCGCGTCGACGTTCGTCGTTCCCGTCCCGATCGCGCTAACGTAGCTCTCGTGTATTCGTCCAACGACGCCGTCGAAATAATTCACTGCGTGTGAATATGCACCCGTCGGTTCATTGCTGGGAGCAGTGAATTCCTCGCGATCAAGATCCAAGGCGTACCGATTGAGCGACGGAACGATCTCATTTTCGGGAAACAAATCTTCGTCGTCGAAATTCCTCTCCGCGTGACTGATGTCACCCGACATTGATATCTCAAATAACTGGCCGCTATTTTGCTGCGCAGAACCGAACGAAGTCAAACCGAGTCCCGGAACTGAAAATGTTGATCTAATGAAACTGCACCTATTTTTGAACATTATTATTTCTCCCCACGATATGCACATATTAGTATATATTACTTAAATGTTTACTAATAGATGGTGTTTGATGAATTCTGATACATGGGAAAAGAGCAGGACGAGAGACAAGCCCTGTCTCGACGGAACCGAGGAGCGCAGGACGGTGGAAGACGGTTCCCGACGTTCGACCGGTGATCAATTACCGTTGCGATAATACACTCGAGGAGAGCGCCACCGGGTACCAGTCCATAATACGGGGTCGCGTATCGAAGGCACGTCCGACTGACTACAGAAGCCGAGCTAGAAAGCGGCGGTACGGAATACCGGATTTCGATAGCCGACCCTGTGTCTCGGGCGGTCTCCTCGTTTAATCGTTCGAATCCGCGTCTCGAGCCGCCGTTACGAGGTCCGCGACACGCGCTTGGGAAACGGGGTTCGTCGTGACATCGTCCGTCTTGAGTGCCGTCCCGACGATGACGCCGTCCGCACCCGCGTCGAAACAGTCGCCGACCGTGTCGCCGGTCACCCCGCTGCCGACGAACACCGGCACGGCAGGTCCGGTTCGGTCGGAAAGCGCTCCGTTCACTCGCTCGACGTCGGTGATCGCGGTTTCGACGCCCGTCCCGGGCCCAGAAACGATGACGCCGTCAGCGTTCCCGCGCTCGATCGCCTCGAGTGCCGCCCGTTCGATATCCGAGTCGCCGATCGGCGTCGCGTGTTTGACGTGCACGTCCGCGAGGATTGCAACGTCGGTCTCGAGTCGGTCTCGGAGCCGGAGCGTCTCGTGGGCGCGCCCCTCGAGCACTCCCTGATCGGTCGCGGCGGTGCCGACGTGGACGTTGACGCGGACGAATTCGGCGTCGGCGGCCGCCGCGATCGACAGCGCCGCGGCGGCGTCGTTCCGGAGGACGTTGATCCCGACCGGGACGTCGACGGCGTCGGTCAGCGCCGTCGCGATCGCCGTCAGCTCCGCGACGACGTGTGTCGGGACGTCCTCCGGGTAGAACGGCGCGTCGCCGAAGTTCTCCACGATGATCCCGTCGATCCCGCCCGCCTCGAGTCGGCGGGCGTCATCGAGCGCGCGGGATCGGACGGCGTCGCGGCCGCCCTCGAAATTCGGTGCGCCGGGGAGCGCCGGCAGGTGAACCATGCCGACGACCGGCCGGTCGACGTCGAACCGCTCGAGCGTGGCTGTCCTCGCGGTCATACCGGCGTTGGGTTCGGAACCGAAATAAGTTGTCGTGGAACGGTCCGGGAGCGCGATCGGACGAGGCGGCAATGCCCTCCCCCTCCACGGCTGTTTTGTCTCCGCCGTCGCTACATCGGTGCGATGGCCGACGTACTCTCTCCGTTGTCGTTGCGCGATCTCGAGACCGAGAACCGGATCGCCGTCTCGCCGATGTGCCAGTACTCCTGCGAGCCGGACGGGCTCGCCACCGAGTGGCACCGCGTCCACCTCGGGAGCCGGGCCGTCGGCGGTGCCGGCATCGTCATGACCGAGGCGACCGCCGTCTCCCCCGAGGGGCGGATCACACCCCACGACCTCGGAATCTGGAGCGACGAACACGCGGCCGCACTCGAGCCGATCGCCGAGTTCGTCCGCGACCAGGGCGGCGTCCCCGCGATCCAGCTCGCCCACGCGGGTCACAAGGCCAGCAAGGAACGGCCGTGGGAGGGCCACGTCCCGATTCAGCCGGACGGGACCGGTCCCAGCGGTGCGTCCGGCTGGGAGGTGCTCTCTCCATCGCCCGACGCCTATCCGCCGTTCGCCGGCGACCGCCCCGCGATGCGGAAGGCCGACGTGGACGACATCCGAGGCGTCGTCGACGCCTACCGCGCCGCAGCCGAGCGGTCGCTCGAGGCCGGCTTCGAGATCGCCGAGGTCCACGCGGCCCACGGCTACCTGCTCCACGAGTTCCTCTCGCCGGTCACGAACCGCCGCGAGGACGACTACGGCGGCAGCTTCGAGGATCGCACGCGGCTGGTCCGCGAGGTGGTCCACGCGGTCCGCGAGGTCTGGCCCGACGACCAGCCGGTGTTCGTCCGCATCTCCGGCACGGACTGGCTCGACGACCGCGAGTCGTGGGACATCGAGCAGTCGGTGCGGCTGGCCGACCACCTCGCCGATCTGGGCGTCGACCTGATCGACGTCAGTTCGGGCGGGCTCCACCCCGAGCAGGCGGTCCCCGGGGGGCCGAACTTCCAGGTGCCCCTCGCCGAGCGCGTTCGCGAGGCGGCCGACGTGGCCGTCGGTGCGGTCGGCGGCGTCACCGAACCGGAACAGGCCGACGCGCTGGTTCGGAACGGCCGCGCCGACCTCGTCCTCGTCGGTCGCGAGTTCCTCCGCGATCCGTACTTCGGGCTCCGGGCGTCCGGCGACCTCGAGCGCGATCCCGACGCGGTCGCGCGGCAGTGGCCCGTCCAGTACCGGCGCGCAGCCCAGCGGTAAGCGCCGTCCCCGCCGTCCGTCTCGACGGCGGACTCGACGCGAGCGGCGAACGCGGGTCCGAGCGACAAATCCGCCACTGCTGCCCTGCCCGGGTCGCTACGAGAGAACGCGGCCGGCTAGATCTCGTCGGAGTCGTCCAGCCAGCCGGTGACCGAAGACTGCAACGCGCCGGTCGTCGTGCCGATGTTGAGCAGCTGATAGCCGTTCCGCGCCTTCTCGTTGACGTCGTCCATTCCGAATCCCAGCCCGCCGACCGGAACGTCCGCGTCGACGGCGGCCGACCGGATCGTCTCGACGGCCTCCTCGACCTCCGGGTGGCCGAATTCGCCCGGATGGCCCAGCGAGACCGAGAGATCCAGCGGACCGATGAAGACGAACCCGAGTTCGGGTATCTCGAGGATGTCGTCGAGTTCGTCGAGCGCCGACCGGGTCTCGACGGTGACGCCGACGACGACGGACTCGTCTTCGGTGCCCACGTAGTCGTCGGTCAGTCCCCAGCGGCCCGCTCGCGGGGACGCCATGCCGCGTTGGCCGGGCTCGCCCGCGTACTCGAACCGTCCGGCCCGGACCGCCGCCTCGAGCTCCTCGGCGCTGTCGACACGCGGGAGGAACACGTTCCGAACGCCGGCGTCGAGGGCCTTCCGGACCAGCGACGGATCGGTGTCCGGGAGGCGCACCAGCAGCTCCGTGTCGGTGCCATCGACCGCTCGCAGGAGTTCTTCGAGTCGCCTCGCGTCCCGCGGGCTCGGCCCGCCGTGTTCGAGATCGATCCAGACGAAGTCGACGCCGAGCGTCGCGTAGAGTTCGACGACCGTCGGACTGTACGTGTTCTCGAGGACGCCGAGCGCGACCTCGCCGGCCTCGAGCGTCTCGCGGAGCGCGTTTCCGCGCGGCTGCTGGCTCATAGCGGTTTCGACAACACCGGCTCGTGACTAAAGCCTGGGGTCGAACGATGCCGGTCCGGTTCGAGAACCGCCGCCCCCGCGGCGGGGGACGACTGTGGGTGGTCGACTACTCCGCTCGCCACTTGATCGAACAGCCGCGGGACGGCTCCCACTCGAGATCGACGGCTTCGCCGGCCAGTACGGCGTCGATCGCGTCGCGGATGTGGACCCGACTCGGTTCGTCGTCGGGGTTGGGAGCGTCGTCGAGCCGACCGTGGTAGACCAGACGGAACTCACCGTCGTCGTCTCGCGGCGTAGCCGCTGGACTCTCCGCGGCGCGTGGCGCTGCGCTGTTCTCGAAGAGGAACGGGTCCGGCGTGCAGACCGCGCCGTAGGCACGAGCGACGTCCTGGCTCTCGTCTCGGAGGTAGGCGTCGTAGTCGACGCGTCCGTCCGCGACGAACTCCCGCATCTTCTCGAACGAATCGTCGGGGTACTCCGCGGCGTCGTTGGCGTTGATGCCGACGACCGAGACGTCGTCGTACTCGTCGGCCAGCTCGTTCAGTAGCTCGAACTTCGCCTGTGCGTACGGGCAGTGATTGCACGTGAACACGACCAACAGCGCCTCGTCGTCGCCGAAAGACGCGAGCGTGTACGTCTCGCCGTCGACGCCCTCGAGTTCGAAATCCGGTGCGACGTCGCCGGCCTCGAGTTCCGACTCGGACTCTTTGAGAACCATGTTCGAGGATTCGGCTCGTTCGGCCTTAATCGTCACGCTCGAGGCGGTCGGTCCGTTCGAATCGGAGGGCCGGCGGCGAGCGATCGCCGGCCTCTCAGGCCAGCTCCGCGACGAAGAGGAGAATCCAGGGGGCGATAATCAGTACGAGCCCGCCGACGATCAGCGCCAGCGGGAGGACCACTCCCACGTCGACCAGCAACCAGCTTCCGAGACCCAGGAGGACGGCGAGCACGCCGATCAGTCGGATGAGCCACACGAAGACCCCCTCGAGCTCCGAATCGCCGACGACGTCAGCGAGTTCGAGCAACTCGTCCATGATCGTTCGGAACCCGTCGTTCGACCCCCTTAATTCCAGCGCTCCCCGTCCCGAGACTGACTGTCGACCGATCGTGACGACTTACATATTTGTACCCCCGGCCGCATCGACAGGGTATGAAGACGCTCGAGGTCACCGACGAACAGTACGCGTTCATCCAGCACCTTCGCGAGGAGATCTCCGAATCCGTCGTTGGCAAGTACGGCTTCGTCCGCGAGCGGGACGCCGTTCAGTTCCTGATCGACAATCTGGACGAGGAGATCGAGATCGACGCCGACGAGTTCGACTCCTCGGCGACCGACGACGTCTCCGCCTCGGTGGGTGCCGCGATCGACGGCGACGCCGACCCGCACGAACTCGAGGAAGTCTCCTACGTCGAGGGCGAGCCCACGGGGACCGACGACGTTCTGGACGAGACGACCGACGACGCCGATTCCGTCCCGGACGAGGGGGAGTCCGGTGGCTCGAGCGGGGACGACGCGGCGACCGAGGCGGACGCGGCCGACGACGGCGACGAGGGTGAGGACGGGGCCGACGACACGACCGACGAGGGCGACGGCTCGGCCGACGACGACGATATGCTCGACGAGATGATGAGTCTGCTCGAGACCCACGACGACAAGTGGGGTGAATCGGACTCGGCAGACTACCGATACACCGTCGAACTCCCGGACGGCTCGACGGAACAGGTCCAGACGAAAGACGACGTGCGGGCGCTGTTGTTCAAGAACTATCGCTGACACCAGCCGGGGCAGCGCCTCTCGCCGAGCTCTCCCCCGCAGCCGACCAGCAGGGTCGCGTGAATCGCCGCGAGCGCGTCGTCCCGCGCGGTTTCACGGAACACCGCCCCGACCGTCTCGAACGGCTCCCAGAGGGCGACGGACGCGTCGCGGTCGGCCCACGCGGCCGGCGGATCGCTCTCCGCGTCGATGCATCGTGTGTCGTCTCGTCTTCCTCGCCGGCTTGTACACCCCACGGCGTAGCCGACGGACCGTCCGCTCCGAGCAACTCGCCGGCCCGCGTCCGGTATCCGTCCGTTCGGCGACGGCGGCGTCTGTCCCCTCGCGGTCGCCAGCCGAACAACGTTAGAACTTTACTCGCGCTCGCGCTTCCAAGCGGTATGAGCGAACGCGAGGTGCTCGAGTTGCTTCGTGAGAACGCGCGGTACTCCACGGCCGATATCGCGCGAATGACCGACCTCGAGGAAGACGAGGTCGAGGCGACCATCGAGGAGCTCGAGGCGGCAGGCGTCCTCCGGGGCTACCAGGCGGTCGTCGACTGGGACAAGCTGGCGGACGAGCGCGTCCGAGCCGAGGTCGAGTTGAACGTCACGCTCGACCGCGAGACGGGGTACGACGACATCGCGGAGCGCCTCGCCCGGTTCCCGCAGGTGAAAGCCCTGCGGCTTATCAGCGGCGACTACGACTTCGATATGGAAGTCGAGGGCGACTCCATCCGCGAGGTCTCGCAGTTCATCAGCGAGAAGGTCGCTCCCGTTCCCGAGATTACCCAGACGGTCACCCACTACGTGATGACCTCCTACAAGGAAAACGGGATCGAACTCGGCGACGGCGAGGGCGACGACCGCCTCTCGTTCTCACCCTGACCATGACGTTCGAACTGTCAGACCGCGTGCAGGCGGTCCCGCCGTCGGGGATTCGGCGCTTCTTCGAGATCGCCGAGGAGCGCGACGAGGTCATCTCGCTGGGCGTGGGCGAACCCGACTTCGCGACGCCGTGGGCCGCCCGCGACGCCGCGATCGCCTCGCTCGAGCAGGGGAAGACCTCCTACACCGCGAACCGTGGCAAGCGCGAACTCCGCGAGGCGATCGCCGACTACGTCGCCGACCGGTTCGATCTGGGCTACGGTCCGGACGAGGAGATCATCGTCACGGCGGGCGCGAGCGAGGCTGTCGATCTGGCGTTCCGGGCGTTCGTCGACCCCGGCGACACGGTCGCGATCGCCCAGCCGTCGTACATCTCCTACGAGCCCGGCGTGATCTTCGCCGGCGGCGAGGTGCTCCCGGTTCCGACCACGAAGGAGGACGACTTCCGGCTGACCGTCGAGGGCCTCGAGGAGGCCGGCGCGGCCGAGGCGGACGTGCTCGTCCTCTGTTACCCCAACAACCCGACGGGAGCGATCATGCCCGCGGCCGATCTCGAGCCGGTCGCGGAGTTCGCCCGCGAGCACGACCTGACGGTCTTCTCGGACGAGATCTACGCCGAGTTGACCTACGACGGCGAGCACACGTCGATCGCCAGCCTCGAGGGGATGCGCGAGCGCACCGTCGTCTTCAACGGGTTCTCGAAGGCCCACGCGATGACCGGCCTCCGGCTGGGGTACGCGCTCGGGCCGGCCGACGCCATCGGTGCGATGAACAAGATCCACCAGTACACGATGCTCTCGGCCCCGACGACGGCGCAGTACGCTGCGATCGAGGCCCTGGATTCCTGTGCGAACGACGTCCGGGAGATGGTCGACCAGTACGACCGCCGGCGGCGGTTCGTCCTCTCGCGATTCCGCGAGATCGGGATGGACGTCTTCGAGGCGAAGGGCGCGTTCTACTGCTTCCCCGAAGTTCCCGAGGGCTTCACGGCGGAGGAGTTCGCCGAGGCAGTTCTGCGCGAACAGGGCGTCGCGGTCGTTCCCGGCGACGTCTTCGGCGACGTCGGCGAGGGCCACCTGCGGGTCTCCTACGCGACCGGGCTCGAGGACCTCCGCAGAGCACTCAACCGGATCGAGGCGTTCGTCGCGGACCACGCCTGAGTCGCGTCGCGCTTTCGAACGGGCGATCGGTTTTGACCGGAACTGCACACCAGCGGTACCGATCGAACGCGACGCGTTCGCTCGGCGACGGGCGACGTTTGCAGGATCGCCCCGAATAGCGGGGACGAGTCGGTCACGTCTCTTCGCGCTGGATGAGGATCACGCCTGCGACGACGAGGACCCCACCGACGATCGTCACCGCCGTAACGGTCTCTCCCAGCACGAGCGCGCCGAGAGCGACGGTAACACCCGGTTCGGCGGTACTGATGATGCTCGCCCGGCTCGCACCGATCCTGGCGATTCCGGCGAAGAACGCGAGCACGGGAATCACCGTCGCGACGGTCGCGATCGCGAGAGTGACGCCCCAGCCGGCGGCGCTGCTCGGCATCGAGAGCGTCTCCGTGCCGAGGCCGAAGACGACGAAGCTCGCGGCCGCCGCGGGCAGGACGAACGCGGTCAGCGTCTCGGCGTCGACCGACGTGAGCGCCCGCTGGCTCACCACGATGTACAGCGAGTACGCGAACGCCGCACCGAGGACCACGACGACGCCCCGCGGGTCGACCCCCGCCGGGTCGACCCCGGTGATGAGTGCGACGCCGCCGATCGACAGCCCGAGCGCGCCCAGGAGGATCGCGGTCACCCGGTCGGGATGTCCGATCGCGACGAGACAGACGACGAACGCCGGATACGTGTAGAGAACGATCGCGACCATGCCGGCGGACATGAACTCGAGACCGACGAAGTAGAGCCCGCTCTGGGCCGCGTAGCCCCCCGCCCCGAGCGCGAACGCGATCGCCATTACCCGACGGCTGGGGAGCCGAAACCGGCCGCGGAGCCAGAGCACGGCCCAGACGACGACCGCCGCGATGGCGAACCGAAGCGCGAGCACCGTCGGGATCGAGAGCCCCTCCTCGGCGGCGATGACGCCGAAGATCCCCAGCGTGCCGAAGCCGATCGCGGAGGTGAGGACGAGGCCGATCCCGATCGTTTCGTCGTCCATAGACAGACGCTGACGGGATGGGGCAAAAAACGGTCGTCTCGAGTGCGTCCGTCTCGCGGACCGCAGTCACCGACCCGGCGCGTCGCGATCACGAACAGTTTTCCCGGTCGCCTGCGCTCTCGTTTGCATGGTCGACTACCGTCCCATCCCGGACGAACGGGACGTCTTCCACGAGTACCGCAGCTACGCGTTCATCCCGGAGGAGGGAGTGCCGGCGTACGATCCCGACGAACACGAGACGCCGCGATCGACGCTCGGTTCTCGTCGCGGCGTGTACGAAGCCGATGCGGCCGACGACGCCGACCCGCGATCCGTCTGTCGACACTACTGGCTCGGGTCCCGCGTACGCGACGACGTCCATCGGACCGCCGGGCTGGCATCGGTCGCGACGCCGCCCGAGTACCGCCGGCGCGGGTACGTCCGGCAGTTGCTCGCCCGCTCGCTCGCGGAGTATCGCGATCACGACGTCCGGTTCTCGGTGCTGTGGCCGTTCCGGTACCGGTTCTACCGGCAGTACGGCTGGGACACGTGCAACCGCATCGCTACCCACGAGTGCGAGCCGTCGGTACTTTCGTTCGCAACCGATGCCGTCGACCGAAACGCGGGTTCGTTCCGTCGACTCGAGGCCGACGAGTACGAGTCGCTCGCACCGGCCTACGAGACCCACGTCGATCGCTACTCGCTCGCGCTCGAGCGCGACGAGGACTGGTGGCGCCATCGCGTGTTCGCCGGTCACGAGCGAGATCCCTTCGTATACGCGTACGAGCGCGACGGACGGGTGCGGGGATATCTCGTCTACACGATCGACGGCGAGATGGGCGACCGGACGCTGGCCGTCACCGAACTCGTCGCCGTCGATCGCGAGGCCCGCCTGGCGCTGCTGTCGTTCTGTCACGATCACGAGTCGCAGGTCGAGCGGGTGCGTCTCCGAGCCCCCGTGGACGATCCGCTTCGGGACCTCGCTCGAGACCCCGACGAGATCGACACCGCGGTCGACGACGGCCCGATGGTTCGGCTCGTCGACGTAGCGGAGACGCTGTCCTCACTCTCGTATCCGGACCGCGACGGCGACGTCGAGATCGCCGTCGAGGACCCGCTGGTCGACTGGAACGAGGGAACGTTCGCACTCGAGGTGTCGGGTGGGAACGGTGCGTGCGAGCACCTGCACGACGCGACCGGCTCGAGTACCGCGGACGTTCGTCTCGATATCGCCGCGCTCTCGCAACTCGCGGTGGGCGCTCGCTCGGCGACCGCCCTTGAGCGGACCGGGCGCCTCGAAGCGGCGGATTCGGACGCGGTGGCGACGCTCGCGGATCTCTTTCCCGAAACCGACGTCTATCTCGGCGAGTCCTTCTGACCTCGAGTCGCGTCCGTTCGCGACGGTCGATACGGGTGACCGCACGACGTCGCCGATTACACGACGTTCGTCTCTGCGTGCGTGGCCCCGGCCTCGAACCGGTCGCTCGAGAGCGGTTCGATGTCGACGAGTGAGGTCGTTCCCTCGGTGACGAGGTCGGCGACGAGCGTCCCGGTCGCGGGTGCGTGCTGGAACCCGTGGCCGGAGAAGCCGGCTGCGGTGACGAAGCCGGGAACCGTCTCTTCGACGATCGCGGTATCGTCCGGCGTCACCGCGTAGAGCCCCGCCCAGCCGCGCTTGAGCGCCGATTCGGGACCGAAGCAGGTCGTCCACTCGGAGGCGGTCTCGAGCGCGTCGGCGGCCCAGGAGAAGTCGACCGACCGGTCGTAGGCGTCGGGTTCGGCGACCGAATCGGACGCGCCGAAATGCCCGCCGATCAGCGCGTCGCCGCCGCGGTCCGGCCGGAAGTACGAGCCGCTCTCGAGGTCGATCGTCAGGGGATGGGTCTCGGGAACCGGATCGTCGGGTTCGACGACGGCGATCTGGCGACGCTTCGGGGCGATCGGCAGCGAACGATCGGCCATCGCCGCGACCTCGCCCGCCCACGGTCCCGCGGCGTTGACGACGAACTCGGCCTCGAGGCTGCCGTCGGCGGTCTCGACACCCGTCACCCGGCCGTCGCCACGAGCGGCGGCGTCCTCCCGGAGCACGTTCACGACCGGTGTGTTCGTCCGCACGTCGACGCCCGAATTCGCCGCCGCTCGCGCGTACCCTTGCAACGCGAGGTGGGGATCGGCGAAGCCGTCCGTCGGTGAGTACGTCGCCGCTTCGAATTTCTTCGGGTCGATTCCGCGAGCGTGTTCGGCTGCCGCATCGGGGTCGAGGACCTCGCTCGGAACGCCGCGGTCGTTCTGCATGGCGACGGTCTCCGCAAACTGTGCGGCAGTGTCCTCGTTCCTGGCGAGAAAGAGATAGCCGGTCCGCCGGTAGTCGATATCGATCCCGAACCGCTCCTCGAAGGAGTCCCAGACGCGCATGCTCTCGAGCGACAGGTCGACGTTGACCGGCGTCGAGAACTGCGCGCGGATACCGCCGGCGGCCCGCTCGGTGCTGCCGTTGCCGATCGATCCCTGCTCGCAGACGACGACGTCGACGCCGCGGGTGGCGAGTTCGGACGCACTCGAGAGGCCGACGATACCGCCGCCGATAACGACTACTGTCATACAGTACCTACCGACATGCCCTGGCATAAGGATTCGTTCGAGAGCCGACCCCGGAACGTCGCGTGGCCGATATCGCCCGTTCGACGACGCCGACAGCAGCGGCGGTTCGCCGTCAGAAGCGGTCGGGCGAGAGGTGCCTCCGATGGTCGTCGCCGACGCGCCCCTCGAGCACGTCGTGAACGACGTCCGCGACGGCCGGCGCGAGCGTCACTCCCTGCCCCGACATCCCACAGGCGACGACGAACCCGTCGACGCTCGTCTCGCCGACGACGGGCCGGCCGTCAGGGGTAACGGTTCGGAGGCCGATCCACTCGTCGACGGCCGTTGCGCCCTCGAGTGCGGGGACGATGCTCGCAGCGTCGGTCGCCGTGTCGCGGAATTCGTCCGAAACGGTGCACTGGTCCGGATCGTAGCGTTGCCCCTCGGTGTATCCAGTTCGGTACTCGCCGACCCAGGCTCCGGTCCCGTCCGCCCCGCCGGTGGGGCGAACGTACCGCTTCGACTCGAGGATCGTTACCGGGCTCTCGATCGGTTCGGGTCCCTCGAGCGCGACCATCGGTCCCAGCGTGTGACCGAGCGGAAGCGAGATGCCGACCATTTCGTTCAGTTCCGGTGCCCACGGGCCGGTCGCGTTGAGCACGCAGTCCGTCTGCAGTCGACCCTCGTCGGTTTCGACGCCCGAGACGGACCCGTCCCGCGTGATCACGGCAGTCACACGCACGCCGGTTCGAACGTCGACACCGCTCCGTCGAGCACGCGCCGCGAACCAGTTCGCGACGTCGGTCGGATCGCAGACGCTGTCGTTCGGCGTGTGGAGCCCCCCGACGAACCCGTCTGGATCGACGCCGAGCCGAGCGATTTCCGTCGCCGACAGGAACGACGCCTCGACGTCGTGTTCGCGAAGAACCGCGACGGACTCCTCGAGCCGATCCGCGAACGCCGTCGTTTCGGCGACGTAGAGCGTCCCGACCCGATCCGACTCGAGCGGCCCGCGGTCGAACAGCCGCCGGTAGACGGATCGGGCACGCGTCCGGAACCGCAGGTCGAACGGCGTCGGTGCGACCGCGGTCTCCATCAGGATTCCCGCGGAGGCCGCCGTCGTTTCGCTTCCGATCCGCGAGCGCTCGAGGAGCGTCACGTCGTGATCGGTTTCGCCGAGTCGAGCCGCGACCGCCGTCCCGATGATTCCGCCGCCGACGATGACGATTTTCATGAGTCCTGGTACCACACCAATCATCAAACAACCTTCTCCCCGTCCGATCGGCGAACCGGGTGTCGAGGGGCCGACGGTACGACTGAAGTAGCCGCCGACTGATGTGCCCGTATGGTTCGCGTGCTCTCCGACGAGGACGTCGCGTCCGTACTCGACCTCGAGGCGCTCCTCCCGGTCGTCGCCGACGCGTTCGAAAAGCAACGAGCGGGCGCGGTCGAACGACCGGAGCGCCCCCACTACCCGATCGGGACGGGGATCGATCCGGACGCACCCGGTGAGCCGACCGGAACGGGCCTTTGCATGCCGGCGTACGTCCACGGCGCGGCGTACGCGGCGACGAAGCTCGTGACGGTCGTCGAGGACAATCCCGATCGCGGACTCCCGACCGTCACCGCACAGCTCGCACTCGCCGACGCCGAAACCGGCCAGCCGGTCGGCTACCTCGCGGGAACTCGGATCACCAGCGCGCGGACCGGCTGTATCGGCGGCCTCGCGGCCCGCGAACTCGCGACCGACGGGCCGATCGAACTGGCCGTGATCGGTGCCGGCACGCAGGCTCGCTGGCAAACGCGGGCCATCGCTGCCGCGGTGGGCGTCGACCGCCTCGAGTCGATCCGCGTCTACTCGCCCAGCGACTCGCGGATCGCCTGCGCCGACGACCTCGAAACGGAACTCGGCGTCCCCGCGACCGCAGTCTCGAGCCCTCGCGCCGCCGTCAGCGGGGCGACCGTCGTCGTCACGGCGACCACGAGCACGGAGCCGGTCTTCCCGGGGAACGCGCTGGCCGACGGCGCGCTCGTGATCGCCGTCGGCGCGTACACCGCCGAGATGCGCGAACTGGACGACCGGACGATCGATCGCGCGGAGCGCATCTTCGCGGACGTACCGGACGAAGCGGTCGAGACCGGTGACCTCCGCGGACATCCGACACCTGCGGTTCGGCCGTTCGGGGACGTGATACCCGGTCGTCGGGGACGGGAGTCGGCGGACGAAATCATCGTCTGTGAGAGCGTCGGGACGGCGGTACTGGACGCTGCGACAGCCGAGTTCGTCTTCGACAGGGCTCGAGAGGCCGAACTGGGGACGACGGTCCCGCTGTGAGTGAATCGATGCCGTGAAACAGCGTGGCATCCGGCCGCTCGGCCACGAGACTGAAATAGGGGTTACACAAACTATGTGCTGACTGTCTGTCGATGATGGTAACGGCTGTGAGAGGCGAGCGCCTCGAACGCGAGGGGGGGACGAATCCGGCACCGGAAAGGGGTGGCGAGTCGTGACGATGCGATCCGTTCCGATCGTCGACCGCGTGACCGACGCGTTCTTCGCCCTCGATACGGGCTTTCGGTTCACCTATCTCAACGAGCGGGCCGAAACGCTGCTCAAGCGCTCCCGCGAGGAACTGATCGGCCGGGTCATGTGGGACGAGTTCCCCCAGACGGTCGAGACGCAGTTCCCCGACGGGTTCCACCGTGCGATGGACGAACAGGTACCGGTCTCCTTCGAGATCTACCACACCCACCTCGAGACGTGGTTCGAAGCGCGCGCCTATCCCTCCGAGACCGGGCTGTCGGTGTACATGCGCGACGTCACCGAGCGGCGGGCCCAGGAGACGACGCTGGCACAACACGCCGCCGTCGTCGAGGCGGTCCGTGACGCCGTCATTACGCTCGATCGCAACCGCGAGATCGTCTCCGTCAACGGCGCGACGGAATCGGTTTTCGACACCGATCGGTCGGCGCTCCTCGGCGAGCACGTCGAAACGCTGACCGAACTGGCGGGTATCGACGGCGAACGCGCGGTCGACATCGGCCAGGCGATCACCGACGTCGACGTCGGTAACGCCGATCGCCGACAGCTCGAACTCCCGTATATCGGTCCGGACGGCGGGGATCGAATGGGCGAGTTCCGGTTCGTTCCGATCGAGGACGATGTCGCGACCGTCGCCGTCGTCGTGCGAGACGTGACCGATCAACACGAGTACGAACGCGTCGTCACGTCGCTCCACGAGATCACCCGATGGCTCCTCGAGTCCGACGATCCCGAGGAGATCTGCGCGATCTCGGTCCACGCCGGGAGCGACCTGCTCGACCTCCCGATCAGCGGCGTCTGGCTGCTCGAGGAGGAACAGGGCTATCTCGAACCCGTCGCCGGCACCGCCGGTGCACACGACGAGTTCGGCGGTCTCCCGCGATTCCATCCCAGTGAGGGGCTCGTCTGGGACGTCTTCGAGGCCGGCGAGGTCGAACGGTTCGACGACCTCGAGACCGTCGACGATCTCTACAACCCGGACACACCGCTTCGGTCGGAGATCATCGCACCCATCGGGACCCACGGTATCCTCATGACGGGAGCGCTCGATCCACACCGGTTCGACGAGACCGACGTCGATCTCATCTCGACGCTCGTCGAGAACACGCGGGCCGCCCTCGATCGGGCCGACCGAGAGCGAATCCTCCGAGACCGGACGGCCGAACTCGAGCACCAGACCGACCGGCTCGAGGCCGTCGCCGAGCTCCTCTCGACCGACCTGAAACGCCAGCTCGATGCCGTCGCCGACGCGCTCGACGACGATTCCGGTGCCGACGAGTGGGAGTTCCCGCTCGCCGAGGACACCGTCGAAACGACGCTCGACCGGGCCGAACGACTCGTCGACGACGTCCGCGAGTTCGCTCGCAACGCCTCGGCCGTCGGCACTCGCACCAGACTTCGGCTCGAGTCGGCCGTCGCGGACGCCCTCAGCGACTCGCGGCTCGACGAGGACGAGATCGTCGTCGACGCCTCGGCCGCGCTCCGTGCCGACCCCGACCGGTTCGTCCACCTCCTCGAGACGGCGTTCGACAGCGCCGTCGCACGGGCCGACGGGAGCGTGACGGTTCAGGTCGGACTGGTCGGATTCGACGACGACGGGAGCCGTGGCTTCTTCCTGCTCGACGACGGTACCGAAATCCCCCCGAACGCCCACGACCGCGTCCTCGATCCGATCGCCGACGACCACACTGCGATCGACGGGCTCGGCCTCGCGCTCGTCCGAGCGATCGCCGACGCTCACGACTGGACGTGTACCGTTACGAACGGCTACAACGGTGGCACGCGGATCGAAATACGGGACGTAACGACGCTCGAGCGGCGTCTCGAGTAGGCGAACGACCGGTCGACGAACAGATCCGCTCCGGCTCTCGAATTCGAACTGGCGGACGGTGCCCGACCCGTCGCGACCCGCCGCGCTGTCACTTCTCCAACACGGATTCGTCCGCGATATCCCGACAGAGCTGCCGGTAGCCGTCCTGCTCCAAGAGCTCCTGCATCGTATCGTTGACCTGGACGCGGAGGACGGCCAGCCGGTCTTTGAGTTCGGCGTACTCCTGACTCGACTGGCGTTCGGCCTCGGTCTTCTGGTCGTCCAGCAACGCCTTCTTCGAGGCGAGCGCGAAGAACTCCTGAAGTTGCTCGTCGTAGGTCGACCGAAGGAGGAGCTGATCGATGATCGCGACCAGTTCGTCGCTCGAGACCGGCTTGACGAGATAGTCGTCGAACCCCATCTCGATGATATCGAAGTCCGGTTCGACCGCCGTCACCATCGCGACGCGGCAGTCGAGTTCCCGTTCTCGGATCGTGTCGAGGACGGTATCGCCCGAGAGACCCGGCATCCGTCGGTCCAGGAGGACGACGTCGATGGTCTCCTCGATCGCATCGAGCGCTTCGCTGCCGTCGTAGGCCGTCTCGACGTCGCACTCGGACTCGAGCCAGGCGGCATAGAGGTTCGCGAGATCGGGCTCGTCTTCGACGATCAGGACGGACGGGGTATCGGTAGTCATCGAATTCCTCCGAGGCGCTCGGTTCGTTGGACGAATCGTCCCGGTGGTATATCAATATACCGGACAATTGCCGGACGAAACCCTGTTACTGGTGGCCATTACCATATTCGCACGTTAGCTGACGTATCGCACCAGATTCGGACTCGACGGGAGCGGTCTCGCCAAGCGATCGGTCACTCGAGTTCCCGTTCGATCGTCGCTCGGCGGTCGCGGATCTCGGCCGCGTCGGCCGTCAGCGTCCGACCGGCGTCGATCGTGAGTCGACCGTCGTCGGTCGCCGAGCCGAGTTCGACGACCGGTGCGATGCCGTCGAACGCCTCGCGGACCGCCTTGGGCGACTCCGTCTGGACGAGCGCGCGTCCCGGCTGTTCGTGGAACAACGCGCCCGCCGGATCGTCGCTCGGAATCGACACCTCGAGACCGGCGTCCTCGGTAACCATCTCGGCGAGCGCGACGGCGAGCCCGCCGTGGCTGACGTCGTGAACCGCGAGCGTCGCGTCGTCGTTCGCGACCGCAGCGAGGGTCTCGACGACGGCCGCTGGATCCGTCGGGAGTTCGGGGAAGGCGTCGCTGCCGCCGAACTGTGCGAGGAGTTCGGAGCCGCCGAGGCGCGGTTCGCCGGTCACGAGTCCGAGATCGCCGACGAGGAGCAGGTCGCCCTGGGACTCGACCGACAGCGGCGGCGCGTCGTAGCCGTCCGTCGAACCGACCATCGCCAGCGTCGGCGTCGGCGGGATCGGTCCCGCGACGGAGTCGTTGTACAGCGAGACGTTCCCACCGACGACCGGCGTAGAGAGGGTTTCGCACATCTCGGCGAGCCCGTCGACGGTCCCCTCGAATCCGCCGTAAACGTCCGGTTTCTCCGGATTGCCGCCGTTGAGACAGTCGACCGCGGCGAGCGGAGTCGCGCCCTTGGCCGCGATGTTGGTCGCGTTCTCGAGGGCGACCGCGCGAGCACCCTCGTACGGTGCGACGGCGGTCCAGTTCGGCGCGGCACCGGCGGAAAGCGCGAGACCCTGTTCGGCCTCGCGAACCGCGATGATCGCCGCGTCGTCGCCCGGCCCGACGCTCGTGCGAACGCCGACCTCGTGGTCGTACTGCCGGTAGACCCACCGCTTCGAGGCGGTGTTCGGACTCGAGACGACGGTTTCGAACGCGTCCTCGAGATCGACGTCGGGGCGGTCCGTCTCGGGTTGCTCGGGCGGTTCGGACGCGAGGTCGTTCATCGGCGCGCCCTCGCCGAGGAAGTAGGCGTCGACGTCGACGACCGTCTCGCCCTCGAACGTACAGGTGTAGTTGCCGTCGGTGACCTCGCCGATAACGGAACAGCCCAGATCGAACCGCTCGACGATCTCGCGAACGCGGTCGACGTTCTCCGGTTCGACCTCGTAACACATCCGCTCCTGGGATTCCGCGAGGAGGATCTCGACGGCGTTCATATTCGACTCGCGCTGGTGGACTCGCTCGAGTTCGATGTGCGCGCCGAGGTCGGCCTTGGCGACCATCTCGCTCGAGGCCCCGCCGAGGCCGGCGGCGCCGAGGTCTCGTGCCGATTCGACCAGGCCCTCGTCGACGAGGGCCTCGTTGGCCTCGACGAGCAGCTTTTCGGCGTACGGATCGCCGACCTGGACCGCGGGTCGGTCCTCGGTCTCGGCGTCCTCCGCGAGGTCCTCGCTGGCGAAGCTCGCGCCGCCGAGCCCGTCCCGGCCGGTCCCGTTCCCGACGAGGACGAGTTTGTTCCCTGGCTCTTGTGCTTCGGCGGTGACGAGGCGCTCCTCGGTCGTCAGGCCGACGCAGGCGACGTTGACCAGCGGGTTCCCCTCGTAATCGGCGTGGAAGTCGACGCTGCCCGCAACCGTCGGAACGCCGATACAGTTGCCGTAGTGGCTGATGCCCTCGACGACGCCCTCGAAGAGGTACTTCGAGTGGTCGTCGTCGAACTCGCCGAAGTACAGCGAGTCCGCGAGCGCGATGGGGTAGGCGCCCATCGAGAGCGTGTCCCGGACGATGCCGCCGACGCCGGTCGCCGCGCCGTCGAACGGGTCCACGTAGGAGGGGTGGTTGTGGCTCTCGATCCCCAGCGTGATGTAGGTCTCCTCGTCCAGTGCGACGACCGCCGCGTCGTCGCCCGGCCCGACGACGACCTGCTCGCCCTCGCTGTCGAACGCCGACAGCAGCGGTCGCGAGGAGCGGTACGCGCAGTGCTCGCTCCAGAGGTTCTCGAACAGCGCCGCCTCCGCTCGAGTCGGCTCCCGCTCGAGTTCGGCGACGACGAGTTCGCGGTCCGAATCGGCAAGACTCATTCACCTAGGTGGTGAAAGCCGGCCGGTAAATGGGTTTCCATATGCACGTTCGTGTATTAACCGAGAGGGTCGGCGGCGTTCGTGACCCGGGCCGAGTCGACAGGCGAGATCGGCGCTGCGGAGCGACCGGGCGACTCGCTCGGCGTCCGCTTATCGGGGCGCTTTTGATCAATCGCGCAAAACGATCGTTCGTGCTGTCGGTCGAACTCCACACGCACTCGTCGCTGTCCTACGACGGCCGCGACCCGGTCGAGCTCATTCTCGAGCAGGCCGAGGCCGTCGGTCTCGACGCGATCGCGGTGACGGACCACGACGAGATCGACGCGAGTCTCGAGGCCGCCGAGCGCGCCCCCGACTACGGGCTGGTCGGCATTCCCGGAATGGAGATCTCGAGCAAGGCGGGCCACGTGCTCGGCCTGGGGCTCGAGGAGGCCGTCCCGCCGGGGCTCTCGTTCGAATCGACGCTCGAGGCGATCCACGACCAGGGCGGGCTGGCCGTCGTTCCGCATCCGTTTCAGGAGTCCCGCCACGGCGTGATGGCCCGCATCTCTCGCGACCAACTCGCCCTCGGCGACGCGATCGAAGTCTACAACTCCCGGCTGTTTACGGGCCGGGCCAACCGACAGGCCGAGCGCTACGCCCGGTCGCGCAACCTGCCGATGACCGCCGGCAGCGACGCCCACATCAGCGAGATGGTCGGGCAAGCGGTCACCCGCGTCGACGCCGACGAGCGCTCGGCGGACGCGATCCTCGCGGCGATCGCGGCCGGTCGAACCACCGTCGAAGGGAAACGAACGCCCTGGCGGATCAGCGTTCGGCAGTTCGCCGGCGGCGTCACGCGACGATTGAACCACGTCTTCAGCCTGTTCAAATGATCGGCACTCGACCACCATGACCGACGCTCCGCTCCGCGGTGCCGACGCGACGACCGTCCGCGACGCCGTCGAGCGCGGCGACCCGCTCCCGGGAACGAGCGGGTTCGCGGGAGAGATCGACGGACGACTCGTTCGAGACGTGCTCGGACGAGTCCCCCTGTTCGTCGACGGCGGCGCCGAGAGCGACCGCACCGCGCCGACCTGGGCGTTCGAGCCGACCGCGCTCGAAGACCCCGTGCTCTTTCCGGCCGGCGCGGTCGCGCCCCCGGACGGTCCGGTCCCGGAGCCGGAGTCCCACTGGCCCCTGCCGGACCCCGAGCCCGATCCCCGCGAGGCCGCCCTCGAGACCCTCGAGCGCGCGATCCGGACCGCAGCCGGGCGCGTTCGGCGGGACGACCGCGAGATCGCCGTCGCCTTCTCCGGCGGCGTCGACTCGGCGCTCGTGGCCGAACTGCTGGACGCGCCGCTGTACGTCGTCGGCTTCCCCGACAGCCACGACGTCGCGGCCGCGCGGTCGGCCGCCGACGCGATGGATCGGGAGCTGACGATCGTCGAACTCGAGCCGGCCGATCTCGAGCGCGCGGTCCCCGAGGTGGCGCGAGCGACCGGCCGCACGAACGCGATGGACGTCCAGATCGCGCTCCCGCTGTACCTGGTCGGCGAACGCGTGGCTGCGGACGGGTTCGACGCCCTGGCCGTCGGGCAGGGGGCCGACGAACTGTTCGGCGGCTACGAGAAAGTCGTCCGGCTCGACCACCGGGTCGACGCCGAGACGGTTCGCGGAGCCGTCCGGGAGCAAGTTCGGAGCCTCCCGGACCAGCTCCCGCGGGACGTCCTGACGATCGAGGCGACGGGGCTCGAGCCGGTCGCCCCGTTCCTCCACGACGACGTGGTCGACGCGGCGCTCCGACTCCCGGACGACCTGCTGGCCGACGCGGACGAACGGAAGCGCGGCTTCCGACGCGTGGCTGCCCGGCACCTGCCGGACGAGGTCGCCGGCAGGGACAAGAAGGCGGTCCAGTACGGCAGCCTCGTCGCCCGCGAGCTCGACCGGCTCGCGCGGCAAGCGGGCTACAAGCGCCGAATCGACGATCACGTCATCAAGTACGTCTCGTCGCTGCTCGCGGACGCGAACGGCCGGGCGGACTGACCGGTGACCGATTATCGCTGATCGACCGTCTCGCCGTTCGGCTCAGGACGGCAGCGGACAGAGGCTCGCCGTGAAGATCGCGGGCTCTTCGGTCTCGTTTCTCGCGCCGTGGCTGACGCCGCGCTCGTGGTGGACGACGCCCGGCGCGTCGATCGCTTCGCTCTCCCCGCCCCGTATCACGGTCACGCTCCCCTCGAGCACGTGGAAGACGTTCGTGCTCTCCCCGTGCTCGTGGGGCTCGAGTTCCGCACCCGGTCCGAGGGCGAAGGCTTTCACGAGGACGTCGTCGCTGACGACCAGTTCCGCGGTCTCGACCTCACCGTCGGCCGGCTCGAGGCCGGCGATCGAATCGGCGTACGTATCGAGCATATCGAGTTGGTTCGACGGGTCGCACTATAACGTCGGGGGAGACGGCGACTGACGGGGGACACCGCGGCGACGCCGACGAGACGCGATCAGTTTGCGCCGCGGGTCGCAGGTTCCGGGGATCTCGAGGGGGTCGCGTGTCGAAACCGGCCGCATACGGGGTTCGGTGACTGTAAAAGAGAAACGAGAGCGGCTGCGACGGGTTCGGGTCCGACCCCCTGACTCGGTCAGTCTTCCGTCTCGGTCGGCAGCTTGTTCGCCGGTTCGTGCGTGACGTTCTCCGAGACCGTCCGTCGGTTTTGCTCGCCGATCCGGTCGGCGACCTCGCCGACGACGTCCTCGAGGTGGCTCTGGACCTCGCTGTCGTCGTCCTTGACGAGCGCGCCCTGGCTGCCGTCGGCCCCGAAGTCGGGGTGGATCGGAATCCGACCCAGCAGCGGCACGTCGTACTTGTCGACGATGGAGTCCGCACCGCTGGTCCCGAACAGCCCGTGCTGGTCGCCACAGGACGGACAGATGAAGGAACTCATGTTCTCGACGACGCCGAGTACCGGCGTGTCGTGTTTGTTGAACATCTGAATCCCCTTCCGGGTGTCGTCCAGGGCCATCTCCTGGGGCGTCGTGACGACGACCGACCCCGTCACCGGCATCGACTGCAGCAGGTTCAACGTCGCGTCACCGGTCCCCGGCGGCAGGTCGACGATGAGGTAGTCCAGACGACCCCACTCGACGCCCTCGAGGAACTTCATCATGAACTTGTTGACCATCGGACCGCGGAGGATGGCGGGATCGTCGTCTTCTTCCATCATCATGCCCATGCTGATGATGCGAACGCCGTCCGAGCGGGGCGGGACGATCTCTTCGTTCGGCGTGACGCCGGGATCGCTCTCGGGGGGGAGGATCTGCGGGACGTTGGGGCCGTGGATGTCGGCGTCGAGCAGGCCGACCATCGCACCGCGTTTCTCGAGGCCGGCCGCGAGGTTCGCCGCGACCGTCGTCTTGCCGACGCCGCCTTTCCCCGAGGAAACGGCGATTACGTTGCGAACTCGCGGGAGAACCTCGTCGTCGAAGCCGTGCTCCTCGCCGACGTGTGCCCGGAGGTCGGCCTCGAGACCGGCGTCCTCGATGACGTCGCGGATCCGGTTGCCGAGCTCGAGCTCCGAGGGGGCGTACGGCGCGTTGAACGCGAGCGAGATCCGGGCCGTCTTGTCGTCGATCGTGACGTCGTTGACCAGTCCCAGCGAGACGATGTCCTCGCCGATGTCCGGGTCCTCGACCTCCTCGAGTTTGATTTCGAGTTCGTGTTCTGTGAGACTCATAGTGACTGTGTGCTAGCCGAATGGAGGGCCCGGAACGGCATACGTGTGATGGTTCGGAACTCGAGCGTCGTTACAGCAGCGAGCGGAAAAAACGAAACCGGGTGTTCGAACGCGATACGACGACGGTTACGGCGGGCCGACGCTGCTGATCGGCTCCGGCGGGCCACCGTAGAAGACGATGCCGATCAGGACTGTCAGAACGAACATCCCGACCCACATCGACGTCGTCAGGCCGACGAGGTAGCTCACACCGAGCAGTCCGGACTTCGTGTCGCGGGGTTCACCGAGGAACCAGGCCGCGAGCATGATGTAGACCGGGACCAGAATGACGGCGAAGATGATCCAGGTCCCCTCGTTGGCGAAGCCGGTGAAGCCGGTGGTACCGTCGTAGCCGTGGTAGAGTAGTTCCAACGGAATGGTTGTCAGTGCTGAACTCATGCTTCCACCTCCGGTTCGGTCGCTTCCTCACTGTGCTCGTGGTCGCCGCGCAGGTGTTCGATCGCGTGGAGTTCGACCACCGGGACGAGCTTCGAGAGGTTGAGGAATAAAAGTGCCACCAATCCGACCGTCCCAACGAGCGAGAGCCACTCGATCGCGCTCGGGAAGTAGGTCCCGGGCGTATTGGCGTAGATGTCGAACGTCGGGTGCAGGAATCCTTCGACGACGAACAGGATCTTTTCGGTCAGGGTCCCCATGAGGATGATGCTGCTGGCGACGAGCGCTCGCTTCTTGCTGAACAGGGCCGGACGGATCCCCTGCAGGAAGATGTACACGAGCGTGCCGAAGATCATCGCCATCGCAACTTGGTAGACGGGGTGGGCGATCTTCGCCTCGATCGCGACCGCCTTGTTGGTCGGTCCGAGGAAGACGCCGTTGATGATCGTCTGAAGCTGGAACCACAGGAACAACAGGGTGAAGAACCCGAGCCACAGGAGCAGCCCGCGGAAGATGTCGTCGGTGATGATGTGGTCCCAATCGTAGGCACGACGGAACGCGTAGGAGATGATCATTATGCCACTGATCGCCGACATCAGGGCGATACTGAGGAACATCGGTCCCTGAATCGCACCGGTCCAGCCGGGCATCGCCGGCAGGAGCGCGAACAGCCACGGGATCACGCCGCCGTGGAGCAAGAGCGGGGCCATGATGATGACTGCGGCGGCGAGCCACCAGACCATCCGATCGATGACCTGATCTTCTTTCTCCGTGTAGCCGATCGTCATCACCTTGTAGACCGGCTCGAACATGTCCGGCAGATCGTCTCGCAGGCGGTTGACGTCGTAGCGTAGCGTCAGGCCGAGATAGGTCGCCGACAGCACGAAGTACGCCGTGATGACGGTCACGTCCCACACCAGCGGCGAGTTGTTGACCGTGATGTGGTAGTGGCCGATGACGCTCGTGACCATCCGGTCCGGACGGCCCATGTGGACCAGAATGTAGAAGCCGGCGGCTGAGAGGCCGCCGATCGTCGTCATCTCCGCGAGCCGGGCGACCGGCATGTACCGGTCCATATTGAGCAGGCGGACGGCGGCCGAGAGGATGATGCCGCCGTGAGCGACGCCGACCCACCAGATGAACGCGCCGATGTACAGCCCCCACGTCGAACCGCCACCGCTGCCCCAGTCGCCGAGGCCGGTGACGATCAGGCCTTTCTGGAGCTGGTAGGCCCAGGCGACGAGGAACGCGACGAGGCCCAGTGCAGCCGCGCCGTACAGGATGAAGTACTTCTTCGTGAGCGTGTTGATCGGGCGGAGGATGTCCTCCTCCGTCGGCGTCTTGGTGCTCATAGCGACACCCCGTCGACGCGACCGACGGTCTCCTCGTCGAGGTACTCCTGCCGCTTATCGAGCAGTTCCATGTCCTCGTACTTGGTCGGACCGGGGACCTGTTGGGCCTCCGGTCCGGGCTCCTGCCCGAGGTACGTGACGTTCGGGTTCGTCCCGATGTCCTCGAGCAGCTGGAACGAGGACGGCTTGCCCGTGTACTGGTGGAGTCGGAACTGCGCCTGCTGTTCGCTTCCGTCGCCGAGTTGCAGTTCGTCGAGGGCCTCCTCGCTCTCGAGGTCGACGTACTGTTCGAAGGCTTCGACGGCGGCGATGATGTCCTGTTCGCTACTGAGAATCGTGTTGTTCTCTTCGTCGCCGGGCTCGGTCCCCTCGCTGACGATTTCGATCGCCTTCATGACCGCGAGGATGTCCTCATCGAGGCCTTCGACGTTCCCGATCGCGGTCTCGAGGTCGTCGCCGTCGCTGAGAGCGCTGTCGATGGCGTCCGCCGACGGTGCGGATTTGCTGCTTTCCGTCCCGTTCGTCAGGTGGACGATCGCGCGACTCTTGCTCGGGTGCTCGCGGTGCTGCGACGGATCGCTTTTCTCGTCTTTGACGTTGCCGAACTGAATCGCGTCCGGCGGACAGGCGCTTTCACACGCCGTCGTCCCGACTTTCTCCTCGCCCTGTTTACCGTCCTGCATGGACGGACACATGGTACACTTGCTCATCGTGCCGCGGGGGGCGCGGCTGTCGACCCACCGTTTCCCGTATTCGTACTCGGCGTGCGTGATCTGATCCGGGTTCTCGGGGTCTTCGAGACCGTCGATGTCCTCGTACGCCACGTCGGGTTCGTCCCACTGGAAGTAGTTGACGCCGTAGGGACAGGCGACCTGGCAGTACCGACACCCGATACAGACGTCGTAGTCGGTCAGCACCAGCCCGTCCTTGTCGCGGGTGTGACGTGCTGTGGTCGGACAGACCTTCTCACAGGGTGCGTCCGTGCAGTGCTGGCACGGCCGCACGAGCATGTTGAAGTCGCTCCCCATGTTGAAGTCGGTATACCCACCGGACTCAGGCACACCGGCGCCGCCCTCGGGGGAGTGGTTGAGCTCGTCCTCCCAGGCCATGACGTACATCCAGTTGACCCCCGCGTCGAGGTCGTTCTCATCGGAACAGGCCTTCATACACGAGAGACAGCCGTCACAGCGCTCGAGGTCGATCGTCATCCCCCACTGGAGGTCGCGTTCCTCGGTCGTCTCCTGGCGGGGCCCGTGACCACCTTCGGCCGCGGTGAGGCTCTGCTCGGGACCGTCCGAAACGGTGCCAAACGCACCCATCCCGACGGCCGCCGCGCCGACGCCCATCTTCTTCATCGTCTCGCGGCGGGTCTCCTCGCCGTCGCCGTCGAAGGCGTCGAGCATCCTGGAGGCGGTTCCCTTGGCCTCCTCCTGGGCTGCCTCGTAGGCCTCTTTGGTCGGGCGCTCGTCCTCGCCGAACTCCTCCATCACGTCCTCGTGATAGCGCTCGTGGAATTCGGCCTCGGAGAGCTCGCCCTTGGTGACCCGCATCGCGTCCTGAGCCATTTCCATACCGAGATCGCTGTCGTACTCGGTATCGTCGAGCATCGTCTCGAGTTCGTCTTCCCACTCCTCGCCGAGCGGGTGGAATGATTCGTCGTCCGTACTCATTAGATCAGAACACCTCTGAATATGACGTTGGTGCCATGCTGGTTGTACTCGAAAGCATGCACTTGAAGTCGTTCATTTGTAGTCCTCACTCCGCGTCTCACAACCGAACTCGGATGAAGTATGGAGTCGATTTCCAGCACATGAGAATCAATGCGAACATATTCGGTACTACAAGTATCGGGTGGCGCAGACGCCGCACAGCAGGAACTGCTCAGGTGCTCGCGAGCTGCTCTTCGAGCGGTTCGTCGTTGTCGATGTTCGGCAGGTCCTCGACGAATCGCTTGACGATCGCCTCCTCGGCCCGATGGAGGGTCTCGCTACAGGTCGATTTCGCGATGCCGAGGTGGTCGGCCAGTTCGGTTAGCGAGGATCGTCGCGGGGTGTCGTAATACCCCTCTTCGACCGCCGCGGCGATCACCTCGAGCTGGCGCTCCGAGAGTAGCTGGCTCTCGTGGAGGCGCTCGCGGACGTGTTCGATCCGGTACTGCAGTCCGAAGTGCTCGAGCTGTTCGGCGAGTTCGGCGAGCCGTTCCCGGGAGCCGGTGACCTCGATCGTCGCCTCGCCGTCCCGGATTTCGACCGGGAGTTCGATCGGCATCCCCGACTCCCGAGAGGAGAACATCAGGAGGGGTGCGGTCGTCTCGAAGTGGACCGTCGCCTCGTTGTCGCTCCACTGTGCCAGCGAGAGTTCGGTGAGCTGGGGGTGATCGTCCATGGCTTCGACCACCTCGGGGACCGCCGAGCCGGCGATTCGGACGAGGGCGAAGCCGGTCTCGGAACCGGGGACGGCCGCGAGCACCCGGAAGGTAGACTCGGGATAGTCCGTCGATATCTGCTGAATCCAGACCTCCTCGGGCATCGTGAGGGTAAGAGTCGCTTGGGCCATACGAACGTGTTCCGGTCGACACTACGTACCGATGGCTACGAATATGTTCGCCGAATTCCCGTCGGCCGGGAAGTCCGACAGTCGCGAACAGGTTCGGACGAACGCCCAACCGGCGGCGGATCGAAGACGAAACCGATGGCAACCGAAACGACGGAACGAACCCTCGACGTCAGGGAGATCGACGGTCCGCCGTTCGACCTCATCGTGGCCGCGCTCGAGGACCTGAGAGCCGAGCAACGACTGCGGCTGATCGCCCCGTTCGAACCGGAGCCGCTCTACGACGTTCTCGACGACCGCGGGTTCGTCCACGAGAGCGAGGAGCGCGACGGCGGCGTCTGGCACGTGCGCATCGAACAGACGTAATCGAGGAGTCGATCGGTCACCACCCGAATACGTTCGCCCAAACGTGCATGCAGCGCCCATCCCGAACTCGAACTGCATGACACGACTCGACGTCAGGGACATCCCGCCGGTGAATCGCCACCCGACCATCCACGACGAGTTCGAGGCCCTCGAGCCGGGTGAGACGCTGACCATCGTCAACGACCACGAACCCAAACCGCTGTTCTACGAGTTCGAAGCCGAGGTCGACAGCTTCGACGCCGACGGCTACGAGGTCGAACAGGTCGCTCCCGACGAGTTCGTCGCAACGTTCCCGAAAGTGGACGCGTAGCGTCGAGGACGAGTACGCCTCGTCGCTCCTCGCACAGCCGGACTACAACCGAACACGTACGGGACGAAAGATAGCTACCGAGGAGCCGAATCAGCACGCATGTCGTCACCCGTCACTGTCGTCGACCGCACCGATGCACCGAGCGATCGATCGCAGGAGACCCTCGACGTGCGATCGCTCGGGCCGCCGAACCCCCTCCAGCAGACCCTCGAGTTGCTCGTCGAACTGCCCGACGACACGGTCCTAGTCCAGCGCAACGATCGCGTTCCCCAGTTTTTGTTCCCGAAACTGGACGATCGCGGGTACCGCTACGAGACGATCGAGCGCGACGACGACGTCGTGACCGTCATCTGGCGTGACTAGCGCCGATTCCCGTCTGCCGATCCGATCGGCGACCCGTCGCCCCGAACCGCCAGTTCGCAGGGTGACCGTGAGTGTAGTGATCTTCGACAGATGAGAGCTGTTACAAACCGACGACGATTTGCAGACCTGCTCGCAACGACGACCGTCGCAGCGTACGTTCTCGTCGCACTCGGGACTGCGGTCTCGACGACCGATAGTGCAGCGAACTGTTCGACTTTACTGACGTGTTCGTCCGATTCGGGCCTCGGCTCGCTGACTGGCGAGGTGCTGCTCTTCTGGGGCCACCGTGTCGCGGCCCTCGTCACCGGCGCCCTCGTCGCCGCGTCCGGACTCGCCGTCAGGCGAACCGCAGTCGATCGCCGCGTGGCCCGGCTCGTCGGCTGCGTCGTCGTTCTCTTCCCCGTCCAGATCGTGATCGGAGCCGCTATTCTCGTCGGGAGCCCCGCCATCGCGAGTACGGTTCATCTCGCACTCGCGATGCTCATCTTCGCCTGCCTCCTCGTCGCGCTCGTCCGAACGCTCGAGGACCACCCACGCGAGGAAGCGGCACCGGGTGGGAACGCAGCGCTCTCGATCGCGGGGGACCGGTCGGAACCCGTTTCGGCGACCGGCGACGACGATCCCGGGGAGACGACGATCTCGAGCGAGCGGCCGAACGGGTCGTTCGCCCGTCTCCGGCGGACGGCCGGCGCGTACCTGACGCTCACCAAACCGCGGTTGATGTGGCTGCTCTGCCTCGTCGCACTCGCCGGGATGGGACTGGCGACGCTTACCGGCGCGTCGCTCGAACCGACGACTGCGATCGCCACCCTCGCCGGTGGCGTCCTCGCCATCGGCGCGAGCGGAACGTTCAATCACGTCCACGAGCGCGACCGCGATCGGCGGATGAACCGAACGAACGGCCGGCCGCTGGTTCACGACATCGTCCCGGCCCGGAACGCCATCGTGTTCGGGGTCGCACTCGTGGCGACGTCGATGCTGGTACTCGTGACGTGGGTGAACGCGCTGGCGGCGGCGCTTACCTTCGCGGCGATCGTCTACTACGCCGTCCTCTACACGGTCCTGCTGAAACCCAACACTGCCTGGAACACAGTTCTCGGCGGCGGTGCTGGAGCACTCCCCGCAGTTATCGGGTGGGCTGCCGTCACCGGAACCGTCGGCGCGCCCGGGCTCGCACTCGCAGCGGTGATCTTCCTGTGGACGCCCGCGCATTTCTACAGCCTCGCGATCGCATTTCGCGACGATTACGCGCGCGGCGGCTTTCCGATGTACCCCGTCGTCGAAGGCGTCCCGGCGGCACGTCGACACGTCGCGTTCTATCTGGGTGCGACGTTGCTGGCCGCGAGCGTTCTCGGTTGGGTTGCCGGGCTGGGCTGGGTCTACGCGGTCACGTCCATCGCTCTGGGTAGCGTCTTCCTGCGGTCGGTGATCAGTCAGTACCGCACACCGACGGACGAGGTCGCGCTCCGCTCGTTCTACGTCTCGAACTACTACCTCGGGGCGATCCTCCTCGCGATCGTCCTCGAGACGCTCGTCGTCGCCGCCTGACCGGGCCGCGAGCGCACGGTGCCGTCTTTCGCCGCACTGACGTCCCGGTCGTGCGTAACGCCGCCCGAGAGTGCAGCGACGTCCCTTTTATACGCCCGTCCGAACACGTACAGTCGCACATCCACCGACCGAGAATCATCGTTTCCATTGAACCAGTGTCCCCACAGAGACATTCGTGAGGATCACGACCCGATCCAGCCGGCACTGCCAACCTCGTCGAACTCGATGGCGAGTGAATCGTCTCCCGACCCCGTCACGACTAAAATCATGACACCCATCTCCCGCCGTGCTGCGCTTCGGTCGTCCGCCTGTGCGATCGGCCTCGCACTCGCGGGCTGTCTCGACGATATCCCCGGTCGCTCGAGCGACGGGGAGGAAACGCCGCCCGAGGACGCCGGGGAGCTGGGCACCCCTGCCGAGGGAATCACCGTTACGGCGAACTCGCGGCCGTATCCGGAGTTCGAGCCCCAAATCGTACACATCGTCCCGGGCGGTACCGTCGAGTGGCTCGTCGAGACGGGGCGCCACGACGTCACCGCGTACCACGCCGACGGTCACGGCCCTCACCGATCCCCCGAGGGTACCGAGCCCTGGGGAAGCGACCGGCTCACCGGCGTGGGCTCGGCCTACGAACACACCTTCGACAGCGAGGGTGTCTACGATTACGTCGACACCCAGCAGGTCTGTACGTCCCACGAAGTCGCCGGGAACGTCGGCCGCGTCGTCGTCGGCTGGCCCGATCCCGATTCGGAACCCGCGATGACGGAACCGCAGTCAGAGCTGCCGTCGCAGGTCGCCAAGGCGATAACCCTCTTCAACGAGGAAAGCCGCCCCGTCCTCGAGGCCGGGCCGTGAAAAGTGGCGGTCGCGACGACGCGGCTCGAATCGGCTCACCGGCGTCGAACACCGGAGATCGTACCGAACATATTCGATGATTTCTAAGCGGATGGGAATCCAAAGATCGCTTTAGCTCGTACAGCGCCGATCTCTCGACGAGACGATGACCCCTACAGACGTACCCCTCGACAGGCGGACGTTCTTGCGTGTGGCGGGTGCGACGACCGTCGCTGCCTCCCTCGCAGGGTGTTCGCAACTGAATCGGACCGACGACTCGGACGACGGACTCGTCCTCTCGCCGCCGGAGAACCACGATCGGATCGAGAACGCGGACCTCCCACACCCGATCTACGGGGAATCGATACCGGAGGTGACCGTCCCGGCCCCGCTGCACGACCGGGCGGTCACGACCACGGAGTTCGCCGGCGAGCGTCACTCGATGCTGACGTTCATCTACACCAGCTGTACGACGGTCTGCCCCGGTCTAACCGCGGCCCTACGGCGCGTCCAGGCCGACGCGACCGAGCGGGGCTACGAGGACGAGGTCGCGTTTCTCCCGTTTACTTTCGACCCCGAGTACGACACCGCCGAGGTCCTCGAGTCCTACGGCGAGACGCTCGGGGTGGACTTCGACCCTGGCAACTGGTACTTCCTGCGGCCGGAGACGCCGGACGACGCCAGGACGATCGTCGAAGACACGTACGGCGTGGCGTTCGAGCAGGGTAACGAGTCGGACGATGGTCGCATGGGGGACGACCACGACGAGGATGGCGACCACGCCCGCCACTTCGTCCACACGTCGTTGATCCTCCTCGTCAACAAGGACGGGCGCGTCGAGCGGGCCTACACCGGTGGCTCCCCCGGCGGGAACGAGATCGTCGAGGACGCACGTGCCGTCGTCGAGGGGTGGTAACCCATGCGCCGTCGCGAGGTACTCGCGGGTGCCGCCGGCCTCGCCGTCCTCGGCGGCGGCGCGGTCGCGATCGGCGAGTGGACCCCCCTCGAGAGCGACACGGCTATCGAACCGATCGAACTCGAGACGATCGACGCGCCGGGAAGCGACGCCGGCACTGCGATGGTTCCCGAACGCGGGCGGGTGACATTCGTCGAACTGTTCGCCACCTGGTGTACCGTTTGCGAGGGGATGATGGAGCCCCTCGCGGACGTCCACGCCGAGGTCGGCGGGGACGTACAGTTCGTCTCGGCGACGAGCGAGCCGGTCGGGAATACCGTCACCCGTGAAGACGTCGCGACCTGGTGGCGCGACCACGACGGGAACTGGCCCGTCGCCCTCGACACCGACCTCGAGTTGACGGAGGCGCTCGACGCCTCCGGCGTTCCCTACGCGTTCGTCCTCGACGAGACGAACGCCGTGACCTGGTCCGGTCGAGGGGCGAAATCCGCCGACGAGATCCGAACGGCGATCGACGCTTCGCGGGGTGAGTGACGTGGCGAGCGGCGGACTGCTCGGCACTATGTTGTTCGCCCTCGGCATCGGCGTCGCCACGTTTTTTTCTCCGTGTGCGTACGCGCTGCTCCCGGGGTACGTCGGGTACTACGTCGCCGCGACCGGTGAAGAGACGAAACCTCCGCTGTCGGGAACGCTCGTCCGCGGACTCGCGGCAGCCACCGGCGCAATGGCCGTGCTCGGCGTCCTGTCGCTCGCCGCGATCGCGGCCGGCGAGACGGTCGGGCGAGCGCTGCCCCTGCTCGAGTACGGCGTCGGCATCGCACTGATCGGACTCGGTCTGTGGGTGGTCTTCGGTGGGAGCGGTGCCGTCCACGTCCTCCTGCCCGAGCGGCGCTCGACCGTCCTGGGGTTCGGCCTCTTCGGCGCGATGTACGCCCTCGCGGCGACGGCCTGCGTCCTGCCGCTGTTTCTGGGGCTCGCGCTCCGCTCGCTCAGTATGCCGCCGCTCGAGACGGCGCTGGTGCTGGGGACGTACGCGTTCGGGTTCGGCACCCTGACGGTCGCGATGACGGTCGCCACGGCGTTCGGGTTCGCCCTCGGGGCCGGTCGTATCGCGGGCTACGTCGAACGGGTCGTCCGCATCGCGGGCGTCGTACTGGTGGTTGCCGGCGTCGGCCAACTGTACGTCGCTGCGGTCTGACGCCGACCACTGCCCCTCGTTTTGCTCGATCGGGCCGACGAGCCACGGGACTCCACTCGACCCAGCGCGATCTACGTTTCACGGGAATATGTGCGGGACAACGGATATGCAGATATCAAAATGAGTCCCGACTGAACGAAACGATGGCTGAATCATCCTCGAGCGAATCGGCGCCGGTGATGCAACGACTGTACGACCGCATCTGGTTGCTCGCGGCGGCAGCGCTGGTGTTCTTCGCCCTGTCGTACGTCGCGTGGGGTTGGATAGACGTGTTCTCCGTTCCACTGGGCTGATTCCATGACGTCACCGATCAAACCCCCCGACGGAAACTGGTGGAATCAACCGGTCAACAGACGCGAATCCATCTGGCTCGGGCTCGGTGTCGGCTGGTCGCTCGTCCTCTTCGGCTGGATGAGCGCCTGGACGCGCATCGGCGACCAGAATCCCATCGGCGAAACGTTCCGGATCGGGGGTGAGGAGTACCGCGACAAGCTAAACGACTACAAGGAACGGGCGACCGAGACCGACGACGGGCTCGTCCCCCCGGATCGAGACGTGTACCTGCAGGCAATGCGCTTCCAGTGGGATGGCGCGCCGGTCGTGCTCGAGACAGGAACGGAGTACGACATTCACCTGAACTCTTTCGACGTCCAGCATGGCTTCTCCCTCCGGCCGGAGGATGCGCTCAGCAAACAGATCAATCTGCAGGTGCTGCCGGGCTACGAGTGGGTCGTCCCGATGACCTTCGACGAACCCGGGACCTACCACATCATCTGTAACGAGTTCTGCGGGCAGGGCCACAGGAGTATGCACGGCACGATCGTCGTGGAGGAGGGATAACGATGGCACACACGCTCGACGTTCTCGGCCTGTTCGACAACGAGTATCGCGACGACGGGTTCCGGACCTGTTCCGTGACGGGCCTCGAGGTCCACCGCTCCGTCGACAACTTCGTCAAACTGTTCGGACTCACGGCGGTCGTCGCCCTGCTGTTCGGCGGCGTCTTCGCCGTTACCGTCGCGATGACCCGCTGGGAAGTGGTCGGGTTGCTCGAGCCCGCCGACTTCTACACGCACCTCAGCATGCACGCGTGGAACCTGCTGATCTTCTGGATGGTGTTCATGGAGATCGCCATCCTCTACGTCGGCGGCCCGATGGTGCTCGGCAGACGGCTACCGATCACGACGGTCGCGAAGGCGGGATGGACCGTCATGGTTGGGGGAGCCGTACTGGTCAACTACGCCATCTGGACCACCGAACCACCCAACGAGGCACCGCTGTTGACCGCCTACGTCCCGATGCCCGTCTCACCGCTGTTCTACGCGGGTGCGATCGTCTTCATCCTGGGCACCGTCGTCGCGGCGCTGCCCTTTTTCGTCACGATGTGGTACGAGAAGCGCGAGAATCCGGGGAAGACGCTCCCGCTCGTCAGCTTCGCTGCGTTCGTCACGTCGATCATCGCCGTCGAGGCGCTGGTCGGCGGCCTGTTCGCCTTCGTCCCCACCCTGTTTTGGCGACTCGAGATGATCGAGTGGTGGGACGCGGCCTGGTACCGCCAGATGTACTGGATCATCGGCCACGGGACCCAGCAGATCAACCTCGTGGCGATGATCGCGGTCTGGTACTTCCTGACCCACGTCGTCGCCGGCGCGGAGGTCGTCAGCGAGAAGGTCTCGCGAACGGCTTTCATCCTCTATCTCTTTTTCATCAACCTCGGGGCGGCACACCACCTGCTCTCCGACCCCGCAGTGTCGACAGGCTGGCGGCTCTGGAACACGTCGTACGCGTTCTACGGGGCGACCTTCGCGAGTCTGATCCACGCGTTCGCCATCCCAGCGGGGATCGAGGCCGGGCGGCGCAAGCGCGGGAAAGGCGGCGGCCTGTTCGGCTGGTTGACGTCCGCGCCCTGGTCGAACCCGGTGTTCTCATCGACGATCTTCTCGATCATCCTCTTCGGATTCCTCGGGGGGATCACGGGCGTCATGATGGGACAGCTCCAACTCAACATGACCTGGCACAACACGTTCGCGACGGTCGGTCACTTCCACGCAACGGTCGTCCTCGGGACGACGGTCGCGTTCATGGGTCTGGTCTTCTTCGTGATCCGGACGATGTTCATGCGCCAGTACATCTCCGAACGGCTCGCGTCGATCCAGCCGTTCTTCTACTCGGCTGCGATGGGCATTGCCGTCCTGATGATGATGTACGTCGGCATTCTCTACGGCGTCCCGCGCCGAACCGCCGAGGTCGTCGAGAACATCCCCGGCACCGAGTTCAGCCTCTCGGCTGCGGCGCCGCTGTTCGCGATTTTCGGGATCTTCGCCCTCCTCGCGATCGCGGGCGGGGTACTCTTCGTCCTCGTGGCGGTCGGCTCGCTCGTCTTCGGCGACCGGATCGAGAACGGGGACGACAACGCAGATCTCGTCGCCGACGGTGGGCTCGGGATGGCTCAAGATCCGGACGATCCCGTCCACGCCTACGAAATGCGGGGCACGTTCGTCCTCTGTCTGGTCTTCCTCGCTGCGTTCGCGATAACCTATCTGCTGAACTGGTATCTGCTGACCCAGCTCTGGTCGATCGGCGCTTGATCGACCACCCGCTTCACTGATCACTACCCATGCCATCACACTCCGACGCCGACGCGACCGCATCGCCGCTCGAGTCGATCAAGTACCTCCTCGGACGGGCATGGCGGGACTTGCTGAGCGTCTACTACGCGAACACGCCGATCTGGCGGCTATTCAAGAGCGCCGGATTGCTCTTCTTCGGGTTCTTCTGCTGGTCGGCCTCGAGTCTCGTCCTCTCCTACGGTATCGACTGGACGATTCTGAAGTACACGAGGGCCTACGGGTTCGTCCTCATCCTCTGGGGGCCGTTGACCCACGCCGTGATCGTCCCGCTCGTGATCCGGCTTCGACGGACCGCCGAGCACCCGGTGGTGCGGACGATCGCCCGGAACGGCTCGAAGATCAATCTCTCCGTCTTTCTGGCCATCGTCCTGATCCTCGGGACGGCCCCCATCTCCCCCATGCTGCTCGATTTCCAGTCGCCACTCGAGAGCGATTCGGACTCGGACGTCGATCCGGATCTCTCCTGTACCCGGTCGGATGGCGTCGTCTCCTGTGAACTCTCCGAGTCCGAGGGGATCGACAGCGTCGTCGTAACCAGCGGGAACCGTCGGCTCACGCGCGTCGAGGAGCCGCCGTTCGAGTTCTCCGTCCGCGAGGACGAACTCGAGGAGGTGGTCGGCCAGACGGAGTTCATCGTCGAACTCCGCGACGAGGACGACGAAACCCTGCGACGGTACCGTCGGTCCGTGTCGTCAGTTCCGGAGGCGTAGACTCGATTCCGTCGTTCCCGAACGACGGTACTGCGTGACTCTCAGGCCGACAGTCGCGGGAAATCACCAGTCGGCAGCCAGGGAGTGACGATCTCGTGACGATTCCGAGACGACAGTCCGACAGCGCGATCCTGATCACGTGGGGTCGAGACCGAGACGAGCCAGTGATACGCACGGTCGAAAGAGAGATTCGTGAGCACCGAACGAACGAAAAGCGGTTCGCAGAGTACGTATCCGCGTCGTGAACGATATCACCCGGACACTGTCGTGAATTTTTCTGATGCGTCTCCGAGTCTCTCATCGGGGATACGGGTGCTCCCCGTGAGAGGCACGCTGTCGGCTCAGCATTCAGGTGTCGCCTCGAGGCCTCGACTGCGCCGGTTCGTCGAGCGTGTATCCGCCACCGCCGTCTTCATCATCGGGATCGTCCTCCGGGTCGCCACAGCCGGTGAGTACGACCGTGATGAGGGCGGCAGACGACACGAGGACCCGTCTCCGATCCATGGCCATGCGTAGTGTTAGCAACACTCACCAATAAGGGCACGGGATGAAGCGCGGTTCGGGTGCTGAACGAACTCGACTGTGCGCTCACGAGACGATACTCGAACCCGACTGGCGCGGCGGTGAGACGGATCGCCTCCCACACGGGCTCACCGGTCGTCGTCGAGTATCGGCCGCGCGGAGTTGACGACGACGATGGCGCTACTGGCCGCCATCGCAACGGCCGCGAAGAGGGGATTGATGATCCCTACCGCGGCGAGAGGGATCGCGACGGCGTTGTACAGGAGCGCCCAGCAGACGTTCTCGCGGATACGCCGCCGGGTGGCGTCCGCCAGATCGAACACCGAACGGACGGCGCGGAGGTCACTCGAGGTGACGACCGCGTCGGCCGCGTCGGTCGCGCGGGCAGTCCCGCTGCCGAGGGCGATCCCGACATCCGCCGCGGCCAGCGCGGGCGCGTCGTTCGTTCCGTCGCCGACCATCGCGGTCACGCCCTCGCCGGAGAGCCGCCGGACGGTCTCGACTTTCCCGTCCGGCGGGACGCCCGCGAAGACGCGATCGACCGACGGATGGTCTCGAAACGTCTCGGTGGCGGCCGCGTCGTCGCCCGTCAACACGACCACCTCTCGGTCGGCGAACGACCCGAGGACGTCCCGCCACTCGGCGCGCGTCCGGTCGCCAACGACGGCGACGGCTCTCGCCTGGCCGTCGTAGCCGACGACCGCGGGGAGTCGCCCCCGGTCTCGAGCGTCGTCGAGCGCCGCCTCGAGGTCGGCCGGCACCGGGCCGATCAGCCGCTCGACGAGCCCCGGCGTGCCGACGACGACCCGATCACCGCCTCGCGTCTCATCGGCGCAATCTGGGCCGACGGCGGACGGCACCGCCCCCTCGACCGTCGCGCTGACGCCCTCGCCGGGATGCCGTTCGAAGTCACGGACTTCGAGCCCAGCGCTCGAGTCCCCGTTCGTCCCCGACTCGAGGCGGCCGCCGTCGGACGCGATGCGTGCGTCCGTCTCCGCTCTGTCCGCTCTTTCGGCCGCGGCCTGGGCGACGATGGCATCGGCGACCGGGTGTTCCGAACGGCGCTCGACGGCCGCGGCGAGATCGATCGCGTCGTCGTCTCCGTGGACCTCGAGGACCGTCATCTCGCCCGCCGTCAGCGTCCCCGTCTTGTCGAAGACGACCGTCTCGACGGTCGGTGCCGATTCGAACACTGTCGCGTTCGCGACGACGATCCCGCGCGTCAGGGCGTCGCGAAGACCCGAGGCGACCGCCAGCGGCGTCGCCAGCCCCATCGCACAGGGACAGGAGACCACGAGCACCGTCAGCCCCGTGAGTACCGCGTCTCCCACCCCCGTTCCTGCGGCGAGACGCCAGCCCGTCACGACGAGCGCCAGCGTCAGCACGAACGGAACGAAGATCGTTGCGAGCCTGTCCGTCAACCGCTGGACGCCCGGCGTCGCGCTCTGGATCTCCCACATGAGCGTCGCGATGTGGTCGAGCGTGCTCTCGGCGTCCTCGCCGACCTCGAGGACGAGCGCGCTGTCGGTCACGATCGACCCGCCGACCACCCGATCCCCCGGTCGCTTCGTGGCCGGCACCGACTCGCCGGTGAGTACGGACTCGTCGACGGCCGCCGTCCCCTCCAGGACCGCGCCGTCGATCGGAACCCGTTCACCGGGTCTGACGAGTACCTCGTCGCCCGCGGCGAGCCGATCGACCGGGACTGTTTCCGTCCCCTCCGTCGTTCGACGAGTTGCCTCGCGGACCCGTGCGGCGGTCACGTCGGCGAGCAGGTCGGTCGCCCGGTGCTTGACCCGGCGTTCGTAGGAGGTTCCGAGCGAGACGATCAGGATCACGGCGACGGTCACGTCGTAGTAGAGATGCGTGCTCCCCATCGCTAGCGCGACAGTGCTGAACGCGTACGCCGAGACGGCCGCGATCGCGATCAACAGATCCATGTTCGGCTGTCTGACCCGCAGACTGACGTACGCCCCCCGCAGGATCGGATAGCCGGTGTAGAACAACACGCCGCTCGTCAACACACCGATCATCGCCATCGGCAAGTAGACGCCGACGGGCGAGGTCGCGTCGACGGTCAGAATTCCCGTCTCGATCCCGACGTAGCTCGGGTAGAGGTAGAACAGGTACCACGGCATGACGAGCATCGCCAGGAACCCACCGGCCAGCAGCCGCTGGACCAATTCCTCGTCGGCACGGGCCGTCTCGCCGTCGTCGTCGCGGAACCGGGCCTCGTAACCGTACCCTGAGAGCGTCTCGGGGAGCTCAGACTCGTCCAACTGGTCGGGGTCGTAGACGACGCGGGCAGTGTCGGTCGCGTAACTCGCCTCGACCGTCAGGATACCGGGCGCTCGTTCGCCAAGCAGGGAAACGAACCCCTCGCAGGTCGAACAGTGCATCCCATCGATCGCGAGAAACGCCTCCTCACCCCCTTCGGGCAGCTCGCGATCGTCCGGTTCCGTCGCACGGTCGACGACCGCGTTTCGGTCGAGGTCGTCGACCTCCGCGAGGCTCGCGCTCACCTCGAGACAGCCGCGACAGCAGAAGATTCCCTCTACGTCCGCCGCCGTTACCGGTCGGTCGGGAATCGGAAGCCCGCAGAGCGAGCAGGAACTCATTCCACGATCGATAGTCGTCCACGCGGCGGGTAGCCGTACCCCCGAACCCGTTCGGGGTCCTATTCGGTCGCCGGACTTGCTCCGGATTCACCGACGATCAGATCGCCAGCGACGGGCAGCGATCACTGTGGCTCACGAACGGCAAGCCGAGTCTCGACCCGACGACGGATACGACTCCGTTACTCACGATCGACGTGCTCGAGGAGCAACGACGTCAACCGCGCCGGTGCTTCGTGTGGCACCCAGTGGCTCGTCTCCGGCAGTAGTTCGAGTCGACTCTCGTCACAACAGTCCGCACTGTCGACGGCCAGCTGGGGGACGAGTGCGTTGTCGTTTTCTCCCCAAACGATCAGCGTCGGTACCTCGACCCGTTCGGTTCTCGGAATCGGCGGATACCGTGCCGCCGCACGGTACCAGTTGAGCATTCCGGTGAGCGCCCCGTCTCGACCCCAGGCCCGACGATAGCGAGCCAAGTCGTCTCCGCTAAACGTTCCCGGTGCAGCCGTTTTGCGAAGCCCTCGCTCGAGGATGCGGTAGTCGCCGTATCGACAGACGTGCTCGGGCAGCCACGGAAGCTGAAAGAAGACGGCGTACAGGCTCCGGAACAGTTGCTCGGGGTTTGCGGCGAGCTGCTGTAGATAGGCGGTCGGGTGCGGAGCGTTGACGACGGCGAGCCGGTCGACCGTCTCCGGGTGTCGGAGCCCGAGGTCCCAGGCGACCATGCCACCCCAGTCGTGCCCGACGACGTGTGCGACGTCACGGTTCTCCGTCGCGATCAGATCGACGACGTCTCGAGAAGATTCGCGAACCCGGTACGATCTCACTCCGTCGGGTTTCTCGCTCAGGTTGTATCCGCGCAGGTCGGGGACCAGTACGCGGTACCCGGCCTCGACGAGCGTCGGAATCTGTGCCCGCCAGGCGTACCAGAACTCGGGAAACCCATGCAGCAGGACGATCAGCGGGTCCGCTTCATCGCCGGCGGCGACGACGTGCAACGCGACCCCGTTGACGGTTCGTCGATGTGAATCCAATTCGACCGACGGAACGGCGACCTCGACCCCGGAACCAGCGGCCGTCGCTCGTGGATTCGGTCTCATGTCTCGGACTGGACCGCGAGACGCAATACCGGTTGTGGACGATCACCTGCAGGAGGCCGAGCGACGATCGGCGACGAGCGGGCAACGGGACTCAGAACCCGCACCAATCACGATGGCCGGGGGAGGGTACTTAACTGCCCACGGTATAGCGGGATCGGCCGATTCGATTACTATCCTCCGAGAACCGTCTCCATACTTGATCATATGTTCACTACTATCTTCAGATAGGACGATGACCCAATCCAATCTCAACCGACGGCAGGTAATACAGGCGATCGGGGCGACCGGCGCGCTGGCGGTGGCCGGCTGTCTCGAGGGCGACACGCAGGAGAACAGCGGTAAAACCGACGAGACGGCGGATGAGGAAGGACTGCCGGCGGCGAAGGCCGTCGACGTCGACCGGATCGCGCGGGATCCGACCGATATCCCAGCGCCGGTCGACTGGGACGAGCCACGCGAACACGACGTGACGGTGCGGACCGAGCGGCTGACCGCCGAGATCGAGCCGGGCGTCACGTTCGAGTACATGACCTTCGAGGGACAGGTGCCGGGGCCGATGATTCGGGTCCGCCGCGGCGACCGCGTCAACCTCACGTTCGAGGTCCCGGATGATCTGAACGTGGCCGCGCACAACATGGACTTCCACGCGGTCTACGGCCCCGGCGGCGGCGCCGACGCGACGACGATCGGGCCTGGCGACGATCCAGCGGAGATCAGCTTCACCGCCGACTACGCGGGGGTGTTCATCTATCACTGTGCGATCCCGAACATGGACCAGCACATCAGCAGCGGCATGTTCGGCTCGATCCTCGTCGAGCCCGAAGACGGCCTCCCCGAGGTCGACAACGAGTACTATCTCGGCCAACACGAGATCTACACCGACGGCGACGTCGGCGAGGAGGGCCACCACAGCTTCGACTTCGACGCCATGATGGCCGAAGAGCCCACGTACGTCGTGTTCAACGGCCAGGCCTACGGCTTCACCGGTAACGGCGTCGGGCCGATGGAAGCGGAAACCGGCGAGACCGCCCGAGTGTACTTCGCCAACGGCGGGCCGAACCTGCTGAGCTCGCTCCACCCAATCGGGAACGTCTGGAGCCGCTACTACCGCGACGGCGACCTCCTGAGCGAGCCCGACCAGAACATCGAAACCGCGCCCGTCGCGCCCGGGACGACCACCGCCGCCGAGATGGAGTTCCCGGTCCCTGGCCCGGTCAAGATCGTCGACCACGCACTGACGCGTGCGACCCGTCGGGGCGCACTGGCCGTCGTCAACGTCGAAGGCGAACCGACCCGAGACGTCTACGACGAAGATCCGTGAGCGGGATCGACCAACTGATAATTCGCTTTTTCCGCTCGAGGTCGTTCGCGGCCCGTACTGTTCGGCGTTCGCAAATCGATGTCGCTCGAGCAGAGCCAGCGGTCCGCTCGCGGACGACATGAACTGCCGAGTACCCCGCTCGCGACTCGTCGATCGATTGGTCCGTCTCGGACGGCCCCGCTCCGTCACGTCCAGACGCGGAGACAGTCGGTCGAGCAGAAGTGAAGCTCGACGTGGTCCGTTCCGTCGGGTTCGACGTGGGTCGTCAACGTGTACGCGACCTCGTCGGCGTCACAGTTATCGCAGTGCATACGACCGGGGTCGACGGAAACGGCCTTGAGTATGAACCGATTGCGACCGTTGTGCTGCAGCGATCGATCCGGTAGTAAGTGATTAGGAGAGGTAATTTCGTATTGAACGGCCGAGCCGGGACGCGGTTCGCGGGCGCTCAGCTCGTTGCTCCGTCCTCGGCCTCGAGGAGTTCGTGGTACCGGTTCCGGATGGTGACTTCGGAGATACTGGCGACGTCGCTGACGTCGTTCTGGGTGACCTGTTCGTTGGTCAGGAGCGCGGCGGCGTAGACCGCGGCGGCCGCGAGGCCGACCGGCGACTTGCCGCTGTGGATGCCCTCCGCTTTCGCCGTCGCCAGCAGATCCCGCGCCCGCAGTTCGGTCTCGTCGGAGAGCTCGAGGTCGCTCGCGAACCGCGGCACGTAGCTCACCGGATCGGCCGGCTCCATCTCGAGGCCGAGTTCGCGGACCACGTAGCGGTAGGTGCGGGCGATCTCGTTTTTCTCGACGCGGGAGATGGCCGAGATTTCGTCGAGGCTGCGCGGCGTGCCGGCCTGACGGGCGGCGGCGTACAGCGACGCGGTCGCGACGCCTTCGATCGAGCGGCCCGGCAGGAGGTCGTCCTCGAGTGCCCGGCGGTAGATGACGCTGGCGGTCTCGCGGACGTTTTCGGGGAGCCCCAGCGCGGAGGCCATCCGGTCGATCTCGCCCAGCGCCTGTTTCAGGTTGCGTTCCCTGGAATTGCGGGTCCGGAAGCGCTCGTTCCAGGTGCGCAGGCGCTGCATCTTCTGGCGCTGGCGCGACCCCAGCGAGTTCCCGTAGGCGTCCTTGTCCTGCCAGCCGATGGTCGTCGACAGCCCCTGGTCGTGCATCATGTTCGTCGTCGGCGCACCGACGCGGGACTTCTCGTCTTTCTCGGCGGCGTCGAACGCGCGCCATTCGGGGCCGCGGTCGATCTCGGCTTCCTCGACGACCAAGCCGCAGTCGACACAGACCGTCTCCGCGTGTTCGTCGTCTGCGACCAGCCGACCGTCACACTCCGGACACTGCTCTCGCTCGCGGGTCGTTTCGGTCGGCGTTTCGGGGTCGGTTTTCGGCTCGGTCTGGTGTCGCTCGTCGGTCTGCGTTCGAGTGGGAGTCTCAGTCATTGTCAGCGTATCGGGGACCAGTCGCTGGAAAACGCTCTCTCGACTCATAGTACTATATTACTGTCACTTAACTGTTGGGATTACGGGAGCGCGGCGGGGCGGAGACGTCGACGACGCGGGAGTGCGATCGTGGGTCTGCCGACGGTATCGAAACGCTTACTCTCCGGAGGCCGGTGCGGACACGTATGAGCGACGACGCCGTCAGTCCCGAGGAGGTCCGTCACGTCGCGGAGCTGGCTCGCATCGACCTCGACGACGACGAGGTCGACCGGTTCACCGGGCAGTTCGCGGACATCCTCGAGTACTTCGAGACGTTAGACGAGGTGCCGGAAGTCGATCGGGACGCCGACCTCGCGAACGTGATGCGACCGGACGAGGAGCGCGCCTCGCTCGACACCGAGGCGGCGCTGCGGAACGCGCCGGAAACCGAGGACGGCTACTTCAAAGGGCCGAACGTCTCGTGATCATGTCGGACACCATTTTCATCACCGAGGAGCGGATCGAGGGTGCCGAGGAGGGGCCACTGGCCGGCACGACCGTCGCCGTCAAGGACAACATCTCGACGGCGGGCGTCCGAACGACCTGCGGCTCGAGAATGCTCGAGGACTACGTCCCGCCCTACGACGCGACGGTCGTCGAGCGCCTGACGGCGGCCGGCGCGACCATCGTCGGCAAGGCGAACATGGACGAGTTCGGGATGGGGACCACCACCGAGACCTCCTACTTCGGCGAGACGGACAATCCCGCCGCGCCGGGTCACGTCCCCGGCGGCTCCTCGGGGGGGTCCGCGGCCGCGGTCGCCGCCGGCGAGGCCGACCTCGCGCTCGGTTCGGACACCGGCGGCTCGGTCCGCTGCCCCGCTGCCTTCTGTGGCGTCGTCGGCATCAAGCCCACGTACGGCCTGGTCTCGCGGTACGGTCTGGTCTCCTACGGGAACAGCTTAGAGCAGATCGGCCCCTTCGGCGAGACGGTCGAAGACGCCGCACGGCTGCTCGACGTGATCGCCGGCAGCGACGAGCGCGACGCGACGACGCGCGAGCCGCCACGCGCCGGTGACGACTCGAGCTACGCCGACGCCGCGACCGGCGACGTCGACGGGCTCTCGATCGGCGTTCCCACGGAGCTCCTCGACGGGGCCGACGAGGGCGTCGTCGAGACGTTCTGGGACGCGCTGGGTGATCTCGAGGATCGCGGCGCCGAGTACCACGAGGTCTCCCTGCCCTCCGTCAAACACGCCGTCGAGGCCTACTACGTGATCGCGATGTCGGAAGCCTCGTCGAACCTCGCGCGGTTCGACGGCGTCCGCTACGGTCACTCGGGCGGCTACGACGGTAACTGGAACGAGACCTTCGCGAAGGCCCGCGAGGAGGGCTTCGGCGACGAGGTCAAGCGTCGGATCCTGCTCGGGACCTACGCGCTCTCGGCCGGCTACCACGACAAGTATTACAAGAAGGCACAGGACGCTCGCGCGTGGGTCAAGCAGGACTTCGACGAGGCGCTGTCGGCGGCCGACGTGCTCGCGTCGCCGACGATGCCGGTTCCGCCGTTCGAACTCGGGGAGCGTCTGGACGACCCACTCCAGCTGTATCTCGCCGACGCGAACACGGTTCCGGTCAACCTCGCGGACCTCCCCGCGATCTCGGTCCCGGCGGGCGAAACCGACGGCCTGCCCGTCGGCCTCCAGCTCGTCGGCCCGGCGTTCGGCGAGGAGCGGCTGATTCGCGCCGCGAGCGCGCTCGCCTGAGCGGACCTGCCACCCGTCGGTTCGCCAACGGATACCTTTTTGTATACGTCTGTCAACACTATCTACACTGATAGATCCGTCAGGGAGACTCTCATGAAGATCGCACAGAACCAGGAAGTCGAATTCGACGAGTTCTCGAGAGCGTGCGACCTCGTCGAGGCGTATTTCGGCGACACGATCGACAACGTCGCACTTCACGCGCCCGTGTCGCGTCGCCAGCTCATCGCGGTCCTCGCTCGTGCACAGCTTTCGGGCCGCCAGCTCGCGATAGATGGACTGACCGAACAGGGCGAGGTCGTCTACCAGTCCAACAGCGAAACGCTGCTCTGGCTCGACGGCGGGTTCTGGACCGACATGCGGGGCGAACACCACCTCGAGCCCGACGAGGGCCGTGCTGCGCGCGAAGTCCACCGACGGCTCATCGAGGCCCTCGACGGAGACGTCTCCTACTACAACCGCGAACGGGACCCCTTCGTTCTCATCGAGCAGTTCGATCCCTACGAGTGACGCGTCGGGACGCCACCGCTCGGGAACGGGTCGTTCGGTCGAGTCGGTCGAACGGCTACCGGCGGTGACGGCCAGCAAAAAGACGCTCCGCGCTCCGTCGGACGCTCGCTCGAGACCAGCGGTGTCACTCCTCGTACGCGAGGTTCATGATCCACTGCGAGAAGGCATCGCTGTTGGGATCGACCTCCTCCTCGCCGATGAACGGCGAGAGCATGTCGCCGGCCATCAGGAGCGTGAAATCGAGGTCGCGTGCGGTCGGCGCGATATAGTAGGTATTGTGTCCGTCGTAGACCGTCTCCTCCCGATCGACGAGCTCCTTTTCGACGAGCGATTCGACGATCCGACTGCCCTTGCGCGAGGAGACGTCCAGTTCCTTCCAGAAGTCGCTCTGGTGGATGCCGCCGGTTTCCCGGACGAGTTCGAGACCCGCTCGCTCGTCCTCGGTGAGTTCGGCTTCGGCCGTGGAAACGCTCACGGTGACCACCTCGCCGTGCGCGTCGCTACAGGCAGGAGTGCGTCCATATCAGTACGAGAGAGAGCGAGCCGCTTAAATGTGCCCTTCCCGCTCGAGCGCCGGGGCAGCGCCGTCAGCGCTCGCTATCGAGAGCGGTATCGGCACCGATGCCGGCGGCGACGGCCACGTCGGCGTAGCTCGTTCGACAGGGCGGCCCCGGCGCGAACGCGTACCGCCTCGTCTCGGGCCCGAGTGCGATGAGCGACGACGATCGGGTACCGAACCCGTCCCCGTGAACGCAGACGCCGTACTCGTGGTCGCCGAGCACGTCCCCCGCGCGCTCGAGCCAGTCGGCCGCCGTCTCGTCCGTCTCGTCCGGATCGGTCGCGAGCGCCGCCCGCACCGCTCGAGCGTTCGCCGCCTGTTCCCGTCCGGCCTCGGCGCGAACTGACGGCACGTCAGTGTCGTCGTCGACGGCGACGTTGACGACGACGTGGACGCCCGGTTCGAACTCGGTCAGGGAGAGCGCGCCGTCCCATCGGTAGCAGAACGCGTCCGCCGCGTCGGCGACGACGAGGTAGAAGCCGCTGTACTCGTCGTCCGCGGTCGCGTCCGCGACGATCGCTCGGGCGTCCGCGGCGGACTCCGCCTCGAGGACGTCCGCGACGAGCAGTCCGCGAGAGCGGTCGCCGGCGAGGGCGACGTCGGTCCACTTGTTCGTAATTCCCGCGAAGACGCCGTGCTCGTTGTAGCCGATCCAGGTGCCGCCGGCTTCCGCGTCCTGCGGCGCGACGACCAGCGGCTCTTCGGCGTAGATCGCGGGCGGCACCGACTCCCGGCCGAGGGCCTCGTCGCGGTTCGCGGCGACGGCGACCGGTACGTCGTCGAAAACCTGCCAGGCGAGCGCGAGCGTACACACGAGTTGTGGTATGAATGCCAGCGCCTTAACTCCGGCTCCAGCGGCAGTCCGGGCGGCGAGTGACGTTGCAGTCGGGATCAGGGCGACTCGGTCACGTCCGTTCCGTCCTCGAGCAGTCGGTCCCGAACTGCATCCCTGTCGACAGTTCCGGAGGCCGTCCGCGGAAGGGCGTCGGCGACGCCAATCGTTTTCGGTCGCTTGAACCCGGCGAGACGCTCGTCACAGTGAGCGAGGAGCGACCGGCGCTCGAGCGTCTCCGCCGGGTCGGGGACGACGAGAGCGGCGACCCGTTCGCCCCACTCTCCGTCGGGGAGCCCCACGACGCTCGCCTCGACGACCCCCTCGTGGTCACGGAGGGCATCGATGACCTCACCGGGATCGACGTTTTCACCGCCGGTGACGATGCGGTCGTCGAGCCGGTTGGAGATCCACAGCCGACCGTCCGCGTCCCGGTAGCCGACGTCGCCGGTGTGGAACCCGCGCTCGCCGAACGCCGCCTCGGTTCGGTCGCTCGAGAGGTACCCCGGCGTCACCGTCGGCCCGGAGACGACGAGTTCGCCGGTCTCGCCCGCGTCGACGAGCTCGCCGTCCTCGTCGACGATCGAGACGTCGGTGCACCCGAGCGGCTGGCCGACCGTTCCCGGATGGGAGAACGCGTCGTTCGGCCGCGCCGTCGCGACCTGTGACGCCGTCTCAGTCATGCCGTACGTCGGGTGGACTGGAACCCCCCGCTCCCGGCACTGCGCGATCAACTCCCGCGAGGCCGGCGCGCCGCCCAGTAGCACGAATCGCAACGTCTCGGGCGGCGTCCAGCCGGTCTCGAGCAGGCGCGTACACATCGTCGGAACGAGCGAGACGCCGGTAATCCCGTACTCCTCGATGACGCGGGCGGTTTCCCGCGGCTCGAACTCGCGCTGAATCACGGCGGTCGTTCCGTAGAGCGTCGATCTGACGATCGGGGCCAGTCCGCCCATGTGGTACATCGGGAGACAACAGAGCCACCGGTCCTCGGGCAGGACGCCGAGTCGAAACGCCGAGGCGGTCGCGCTGGCGACGAGATTGCCGACCGTCAGCCGAACGATCTTCGGTTCTCCCGAGGTACCCGAGGTGAACATGAGCAAGTGGGTCCGATCCCGCTCGAGCGGGACCGGAATCGCGTCCGCTTCGGTGACCGGCTGCAGCGAGCCCACCTCGTCGTGCTCGGGTTCGTCGACGGAGACGACCGGGCAGTCGGCGATCTCGAGCGCGAGCGGCTCCGTCGCCGACTCGCAGACGATCGCGTCGAGGGCGGTTCGACTCGCCTTCGACGCGAGTTCGGCGGCCGTTTCGCGGACGGGCAGCGGAACGATAGTGAGGCCACGACGCATCGCGGCGAAGTAGACTTCGGCGAACGCGACTCGCGTCTCCACGAGCACGCCGACGCGGTCGTCGGAATCGGAGTCGGCGACGACGGTCTCGAGCCGTTCCATAACGGCATCGACCCGGCGGTCGAACGCCCCGTACGTCCACTCGTCGCCCGCGTCGGCGTCGACGAGCGCAGTCGCGTCCGGCGTCGCCGATGCGCGATGGGACAGGAGATCCCGTCTCGGCCACTCCACCGGGTCGTTCATTGGTCTCTCCACACGTCGGAGACGCCGAGCCCCTTCGCCTGCGGCACGACTGCCGACCCCTTCTCGAGCAACACGGGGTCCCGGCCCAGGTCGGTCGCGAGCAGTTCGCCGGTCGCCAGCCCGCAGGCGGGAACGTCCGGAATCGCCGCCGCGAGGTGGACCGCGCCCGTTCGGGCGACGACCCCGTCGATGGTCGTCGTCACCAGCGGCGTGATACCGAGTTCCGTCAGCCAGGCCGCGACCTTGCGCGCGACGTCGACCCCGCCGAGCGCCATCGGTTTCAGGACGACGACGTCCGCCGCACCGGCCTCGCAGATCGCGTCGACGCCGTGCTCGAGCAATCCCTCGTCGAGCGCGATCGAGACGTCCGGGTTCCCGGACCGGAGGTCGGCGTGTCCCTCGAGCGCCCCCGCGGGCAACGGCTGCTCGACGATCGAGACGCCCAGTCCTGCAAACGCCTCGAGCGCGAATTCGGCCTCTTCGTAGGTCCAGGCCTCGTTGGCGTCGACCCGCAGATCGACGCCGGGGCCGACGGTGTCGCGCACGTGTCGAACGCGTTCGATGTCGTCCTCGACGCTCCGGAGCCCCACCTTCAGCTTACAGCAGTCGAACCCTCGGTCGACGGCCCGGCGCGTTTCGCGTGCGGTTTCGACCGGCGATCCGTCGCCGATCGTCGCGTTGACTGGGACCCGACCGACCATCGGCCCTTGCCCGAGATAGCGGTACAGCGGCGTCGACTCGCGGGTGGCCTGCAGGTCCGCCAGTGCCAGCGCCAGCGCGTGTCGGGCCGCCACCTGTCGGTCGACGACCTCGAGCGCCTCGCTCGGCCCGTCCGTTCGGATCGCCTCGCGTGCCCGCTCGAGGGCCCGTTCGCAGTCCTCGCGGGACTCCGTCCAGCCCGGCAGCGGCGTCGCCTCGCCGTAGCCGACGCCGGGTTCGTTGCCGGGTTCGGTCGCACCGGACGCGGGCTCGCTCCCCTCGTCGACGAGTCGAACGAGGAAGCCGTCGCGGGAGTCGATCGACCCGTCGGCCGTCTCGAGCGGGTCGGCCAGCTCCAGGGAGAACGAGCGATACTCGAGCGAGAGGTCCTCGGTGGCGCTCATAGCAGAACCAGCCCTCCGGCGAAACAGAGCGCGTACGTCGCGAGCAGTTTGCCCGTCTGCTCGAGCGCGGGATTGAGCGCCTCGCCGTCGGTTCGCGTCCAGACGGTCCGCACGATCAGCCCCGCGTAGGGCAGCGTGAGCAGCGGCAACAACGCGCCGGGACCGAACCCCGCGCGCCAGAACCAGAGCGGAACGACGTAGGCGATCGCGAGCATGGCGACGTACTCGAGGCGGCTCCACCCGTAGCCGAGCCGCACCGCGAGGGTTCGTTTGCCGGTCTCGGCGTCGGTCTCCCTGTCGCGGATGTTGTTCACGACGAGGATCGCCGTCGAGAGGCCCGCGACGGGCAGACTCGCCGCGACGGCTTCGCGTGTGACCGTTCCGTCGGGGATCGTCGTCGCGAGCGGATCGGCGACGACGGCAGCGGCCTGGACGTAGTACGTCCCCGTTACGGCGACCAGCCCGAAGAAGACGAAGACGAAGAGATCGCCCAGTCCGTGATAGCCGAGGGGGTACGGGCCGCCGGTGTACGCCCAGCCGCAGAAGACGCTCACGAGCCCGACGACGAGGATCGGCAGCCCGCCGACGTAGACGAGGTACGTCCCCGTGAGGATCGCCAGCCCGAACGTCACGACGGTCGCGAGCTTGACCTGTTCCGGGGAGATGAGCCCCGACTGGGTGACCCGGGTGAACCCCTCGCGGTCCTCGGTGTCGGCCCCCTTCACCGCGTCGTAGTAGTCGTTCGCGAAATTCGTCCCGATCTGAATCAGCGCCGAACCGACGAACGCCATCATCGCCGGTAGCGGCGCGAGCACCCCCTCGTGCGCTGCGAGTCCCGTCCCCACGATAATCGGGGCCGCAGCCGCGGGCAAGGTCTGGGGGCGGGCCGCCATCAGCCACGCCTTCGTCCGTGATATCTCGACCTCCGCCGAACTCATTGCTCGAGTGTCCCACTCGAGAGAGTGTCAACGTTGGCATTGCGAGTCGTGACCGGGAGGGATGCCGGCGCTCAGGGGACGACTAGCTCGAGCGGCTCCATCTCGAAAAAGGCCGTCTCGTACCCCTGATGGCGCGCCGCCTGCGGCGGCGATTCGATCGTGATCCGAACCGTATCACCCGTCCGAACGTCCGCGACCGGTCGGCCGTACCAGAGGCCGAACTCGCCGTCGAGCGTTCGCTCGAGTTTGCGGGACTCGTCGACCGGCTCGCCGTCGCGCTCGACGACGGCGCGCATGGACGTGTTCACCAGCGGAACGCGATTGTACGGCGTCCGCGGTGAGACGAGCAGGGATCGGTCGTCCCCGGGGGCCAACCGAGACCCCGCCTCGAGCAGCGTGACGACGAACGTTGCGTCGCCGCTCTCGGGGAGGCCGTCGCCGGACCCGCCATCGGCGTCCGCGGCCGGGTCGACCAGATGGGTCCCAGGATAGGCGTCGGCAGGCGGGAGCGCAGAGTACGGAATCTCGGGCGACGGCCCTCCGCCGGCACCGTGGTGCATCGGCTCGAGCGCCCCTCGATCCCCCCAGCGCTCTCGGTCCAGTAACTCGATGCCGTCGACGACCTCCTCGCGGAACGCCCGATCGTAGGTGAACTCGAACGACGCGGTCCCGCCCTCGGTGAACCGGCCCGCGAGGGAACCGGTCAGCCGCGTCGGGACCGGCGGGAGGTCAACCCGTGCGGTGTAGGTCCCGTCGCTCGGCAGGGAGACGTTGTCGCCGAAGTGGACGCCCATCTCCTGGGAGAGCATGGGCCACAGCGGGCGCGACGCGATTCGGTCGCCGTTCCGAGAAATCGTCACTCTGGGCTCGGCGTCGCCGGGGAAGACGACCCCCGTCTCGGGGTCCCAGCAGACGAGCATCAGGTGGACGCCCCGGCCCGCGTCGGGCTCGACGGCCTGGCGGTCGGTGCCGGTGACGACCCAGAATGGATGCGGGTACGAGAGCATCGGGACGAGCGCGTACTCGCCGGCCGTGACCGGGTCGAGGACCCGCATCGCCTTCCGGTGACCGGGAAGGTACACCGCCGCCGGCGGGTCGTCGATCCGCGGAATCGGTGCAGTCCCCTCGACGTCTGCGGCACCGCTACCGCTACTGTTCCCGGTTCCACCGTCGTTGTGGTCGCCGGTACGCTCGTCGGCCCCGCCGCTCGGCGCGGAACAGCCTGCGACGGCGATGGCAGCCGGCAGCGTCGTCCGCCGAAGGAACGTTCGTCGATCCACGTCAGTACCCTCCTGGAGACTGGAGACGCATCGCGATCGATACCTGGTCCCGGTCCCGGTCGCTCAGTAGTGCCACGGGAAGTCGTCGAACTCCGGATCGCGGCCCTCGACGAAGGCGTCTCGACCTTCCGTGGCCTCGTCGGTCATGTAACCGAGCCGCGTCGCCTCGCCGGCGAACACCTGCTGGCCGACCAACCCGTCGTCGGTCATGTTGAACGCGTACTTGAGCATCCGCATCGCCGTCGGGCTCTTGGAATTGATGCGCCGGCCCCACTCGAGGGCGGTCTCCTCGAGTTCCTCGTGGGGGACGGCTTCGTTGACCATCCCCATCTCCGCGGCCTCCGCGGCGGAGTAGGTCTTGCCGAGGAAGAACACCTCGCGGGCCTTCTTCTGGCCGATCTGCTTGGCGAGGTAGGCCGAGCCGAAGCCGGCGTCGTAGCTCGCCACGTCGGGATCGGTCTGGAGGAACTTCGCGTGCTCCTCGCTCGCGATCGTCAGATCGCAGACGACGTGCAGCGAGTGGCCGCCGCCGACCGCCCAGCCCGGGACCACGCAGACGACGACCTTCGGGATGTGGCGGATCAGGCGCTGGACCTCGAGAATGTGCAGCCGTCCCTGCTCCGACGCGCGCTCCTCGTCGCCCTCGTACTGGTAGCCGTCCTCGCCGCGGATCGTCTGGTCGCCGCCAGAACAGAACGCCCAGCCGCCGTCCTTCGAGGACGGCCCGTTCCCGGTCAGCAGGATGCAACCCACGTCGGTCTGGCGCTTGGCGTGGTCGAGCGCGTCGTAGAGTTCGTCGACGGTCCCCGGCCGAAACGCGTTGCGAACGTCCGGTCGGTCGAACGCGATCCGAACCGTCCCGGAGTCGACCGCCCGGTGGTACGTGATGTCGTCGAACTCGTCGTTCAGGTCCGCGACCGGCTCCCACCGCTCCGGATCGAATAGTTCCGAAACCATTTGGTCGACGTTGGTTCGCGGGACGTGAAATAGATTCGCGTCGTGGTTCGACCGCGTCGACTCGTGCCGTCGGTGCGGCCACGGCGTGATGGCGGCACGCGACCGTTCGGCGGCGTTCCGTCCGTCGGGTCAGCGGCTACTCACTGGCCGCACGTCGACGAGTTCGATAACTGGCCGGCCAGCCGGATTTGATATACCGATATACGATTCATATGTCTCGAGGCGGCCGGTTCGAACCTGCGCTCGGATCGCGCTCGACCGAATTCGCGCTCTCGAACGACGCCAGCGACGACGGTCGTCGAACCCGATTGATTTTTCACTCAGTCGGCCAACAGGATCGTAGGCGATGGGCGAGACGTACTACGACGTCCTCGAGGTCGATCCGGATGCGACCGCGGACGAGATCGAGTCGGCGTATCGGGAGCGCGTCCTCGAGACGCATCCGGACCACTCCGACGACCCCGACGCAGCCGAGCAGTTCCAGCGGGTCACGACCGCGAAGTCGGTGCTCACCGACGGGACCGAGCGCGCCCGCTACGACCGCCTCGGTCACGAGACGTACGTCGGACTCGCCCAGGGCGCAGCAACCGGAGACGACTCGAGCGACGACGGCGACGGGGACGGGTTCGATCGGTCGGTTTCGGATACCCGGACGAAATCGGAGACGGCGGACGGCACGGGGACGAGCGACTCCGATGGTGCCGACCGAACGGGGACGGACGGCCGACGGACGAGCGGCCGAACGGCGGGGTGGACGCGAACCGAGACGACCGATACCGAGTCGACGAGGAGTCACCACGCCCGACAGCGCTCCCGCCGGCGACGCCAGCGAGCGAAGCGGCGCGCGGCGGGCGACTGGCCGTTCGACAACGACGACACCGCCACTCCCGGCGGCACGACGGGTGCCGCGACGGAAACGACGACGAAATCCGGTGCTGCGACGAAGACGGACGCCGACGAGGAGTTTCGGTACTCCGTCCACGACTGGGACGGCGAGGTCGACCTCGAGTGGCGCGGGCCGCGGATCGATCGGCACACGGCGATCTCGGTCGGTACCGTCGCCCTCTTGTATCCGCTGTTCGTCGCCGCGAGTCTGACGCCGCTGTTTTCGCTGCCGATCAACGCCGTCGTCGTCGCGTGTACCCTCGTGCTGGTCGGCTATCTGCTGACGATGCCCCGGATCGCGACGGTCGCGTTCGGCGGCTGGAGCGTCCTCTTTCCGATCGGACTGGTGGCCGTTTCGTCGATCGATCCGCTGTCCCTGTACGGCTTGCTCTTGCTCGGGTTCGCTTGGGTTCCGTTCGGCTACGCCGTCGCGCTGTGGTGGGCCCTCCGGCCGTGAGTCTCACGCGTTCCGTCTCGACGCCCGAGACGCCCGCCGCTCCGATTCGAGCCACGGCAAAGAACCGAAGACCGTCACCGACGCCGACAGAGCGCGACCCCGATCCAGTTCCGGGCAGTCGACTACCCTTCGCTCCGGCCGTCGAGTCCCTCGAGCACGCGTTCCCTGAGCGCCTCGCGCCGCCGGTGGCTCGCCGCGGAATCGAACTCGACGGCGAGCAGTTGCGTCCCGTCCGCCGCGAGCGATCGCCGGTAGGCGTCCGCGAACGCCGCTGGCGCGACCCGCTCGAACTCGAGGTCGTAGAGATCGCCGAGCGCCTCGAACTCGAGGCCGTGGGGCGTCTTGAACTGCTCGGTGAACGGGGGATCGAACCCCTCGATCGGGAGCTTGTGGAAGATGCCGCCGCCGTCGTTGTCCAGCAGGACGATCGTCGCGTCGACGTCGCAGCGATCGAGTGCGAGCAGCCCGTTCGAGTCGTGATAGAGGGCCAGATCGCCGGTCACGAGCACCAGCGGCTCGGCCGTCGCGCTCCCGGCGCCGAGGGCGGTGCTCGTGATCCCGTCGATGCCGCTCGCACCCCGGTTCGCGAGGACCGTCAGATCGGCGCTCCGCGGCCGGCCGAACCGATCGGCGTCTCGGATCGGCATGCTGTTCGAGACGAAGACGGTCGCCGAGTCCGGCGCGTTCGAAACGACGGCCGCGAGAATCGCCCCCTCGAACGGCATCGACGCGAGCGCATCGGCGCTCGATGCCTCGTCGCAGACCCCCCAGTGCCGGCGTTCGGCCGCGTCGAACCGGCTGCGCCAGTCGTCGGCCGACGCTCGCTGACTCGTGTCGCGGCTCCCGCGTTCGCCGTCGCCCGCCGCGAGCGCCTCGAGCAACCCGTCGACGACGGCACCGGGCTCGGCGGCCAGGAGATCCGTCGCGGTGAAGGTCGCCTCACGCCACGCGCCCGCGGGATCGACGAGGAACTGCCTGGCGTCGGCGTCCCGGAGCCAGTGGCGGAGCGGTTTGGACGTGGGCGAGGCCCCGAACCGGAGGACGGCGTCGGGAGCCGGCAGCTCGTCGACGTAGGCGTCGTAGCCGCCGTAGACCGAACGCGTCCCGTCGCCCCGGACCGCTTCCACGTCCACCCGGTCGACGTGCGGACCGAACCGCAGCCCCGACAGCGGGTCCGCGAGGATCGGCGCGCCGAGTCGGTCGGCGAGGTCGGTGACGGCCGCGGGCTCGAGGCCGGCGAGTGCCGTCGGATCGGCGGGGCCCGCGACGATCAACGGCCGATCGGCGTTTTCGAGGGCCGCCAGGAGGGATCGGTGCTCGCCGTCGGTGAGCGTCCGCGTCCCGTCGACGGTCTCGACGAAGGGGCCGTCGCGACCGCGTCCGGCCGCCGTCTCGGCGAACGATTCCGGCACGTCGCCCGGAACCTCGACGGGCTCGAGCGGTTTGCGAAACGGACAGTTGAGGTGGACCGGGCCGGGCGAAACGCCGGTCGTTTCCGAGAGGGCTCGAGCGACGGTCGTCCGAAGGCTCCGCACCTTCCGCTCGTCCGCTTCGGGCTCGGGTAGCACGGCGTGCCACCGGACCGCATCGCCGTAGAGCTTGACCTGATCGACGGTCTGGTTCGCGCCGCTGTCCCGGAGTTCGGTCGGCCGGTCGGCCGTGAGAACGAGCAGCGGAACGCGAGCCCGATCGGCCTCCATCACGGCGGGGTGGAAGTTGGCCGCCGCCGTGCCGGAGGTACAGACCAGCGCCGTCGGCTCGCCCGTTCGACGGGCGCGGCCGAGGGCGAAGTACGCCGCCGACCGCTCGTCCAGGTGCGAGTAGACGTCGATGTCCGGGTGTTCGGCGACGGCGACAGTCAGCGGCGTCGACCGGCTGCCGGGCGCGAGACAGACGGCTTCGAGCCCGCTTTCGGCGAGTTCGTCGGCGACGACGCGGCCCCACAGGGTCGCGCGGTTCGGTGCAGTCATCGGATCAGATGCTACCGCAATTCGTCCAGAATCGGTCGGTACTTCAGCTGTACTTCGTCCCACTCGTCGTCCGGATCGCTGTCGGCGACGATCCCGTTTCCGGCGAACAGCGTCACCGTCCCGTCGGCCGCGATCCCGGATCGAATGGCGACCGCGAACTCGCCGTCGCCGGCGGCGTCGAACCAGCCGATCGGTGCCGCGTACCAGCCGCGATCGAACGTCTCCGTGTCGCGGATCGTCTCCCAGGCCGCGCCCGGCGGGACGCCGCCGACCGCGGGCGTCGGGTGCAGAGCTTCGACGAGCTCGAGGACGTGGCGATCACCCTCGAGCGTCGCCTCGATCGGCGTCTGCAGATGCTGAATCGTGGCCAGCCGGCGAATCGTTTGCTCGCTGATAACGAGTTCGCGCGCGAACGGCCCGAGCTGCTCCCGAATCGCGTCGACGACGAGCCCGTGTTCGTGTTGAAACTTCGCGTTCGCACGCATCCGCTCGACGTACTCCTCGTCCTCGGCCGGCGTCTCGCCGCGGGGCACGGAGCCGGCGAGCGCTTCCGTCTCGAGCCGTGGGCCGCGTTTCGACACCAGCCGCTCGGGCGGCGCACCGAAGAACGTGCCGCCGGTCTCGTGATCGACGAGAAATCGGTAACAGTTCGGATACTGACGGCGCAGTCGCTCGAGGAGCGCGGGAACGTCGACGACCCCCTCGAGTTCGACCGAGAGGGCCTGTGCGAGGACGACTTTCGTCAACTCCCCGTTGGCGATCCGCTCGAGCGCCGTCTCGACCTGCGCCGTCCACTCGGCCGGCGAGGTCGTCCGTCGCGTGTCCGTAACGCCGGGGGTCGACCCGCTCGGTCGCATCGCCGGTGCCGCCGTCAGGCGCTCGTGCCAGCGTTCGAGCCGATCTGCGGCCTCGTCGGCTCGGTTGCCGACGGCCGTCAGCCACGTCCCGTCGTCGCTCCGGGTGACGAGCACCTGTGGAACGACGAACGAGGCCGCGTCGAAACCGGTCCAGGGCGGGGTCGAGCCGTGGCCGTCGTGAAACGAGAACCCGCCGACGGCCCGCGGTCGCGCCGACGGGGGGCCGTCGTGTTCGAGCCCGTCGAACGTCCGGGCCGCCTGCGATCGGATTCGGTCGAATCGCTCCGTGCCGCCAGCGCTAAACCGGGCGGCGACGCCGCGACCGACCAGTTCGAGACCGTCGGGGGTGGCCCACTGGACGCGCGACTCGGCGCTTCCGTCGAGAATCGCGCTGAACGAGACGTCCTCGAGTTCGCGACTCCGGCCGACGAGATCGACGGTCTCGCCCACCGGCTCCGTCTCACCCGCCAGCCGTCCGTCGCCCGACGATCGCTCCATCGACCCCACGTCAGGACCGCCCGACCTTCAGCCTAACTATTCGCCGACCGACGGGTCGGCCGGTCTAGCTGTACCGTTCCTCCTGCCACGGGTCCGCCGTCTGGGAGTACCCCCGCCGTTCCCAGTAGCCCCGCTGGGGCTCGGTGAGGAACTCGACGCCGTCGACCCACTTCGCACCTTTGTAGGCGTATCTGTGCGGCGTGACCACCCGGAGCGGGCCGCCGTGGTCTTCCGGGAGCGGGTCGCCGTCGAACGCCCAGGTGAACAGGACCTCCTCGCGCATGCAGTCCTCGAGAGGCAGGTCCGTTGTGTAGTCGTCCAGCGCCGAGAACATGACGTGGACCGCGTCGTCGTGAACGCCGGCTCGCTCGGCGAGTTCGGGAAACGGGACGCCGGTGAACGCGCAGTCGAACTTGCTCCAGCCGGTCACGCAGTGAAAATCCTGTCGCTGTGTAACGGTCGGCAGCTCTCGAAACTCGTCCCAAGAGAACGTCAGCTCCTCGTCGACCGCACCGGTGACGGTGAACTCCCACGTTTCCGGGTTCCAGTCCGGGGTTCCGCTCTTCGAGAGGACGGGGAACGCGTCCGTTTCTCGCTGTCCCGGGGGTAACCGGTCGTCACCGAACTCCAGATAGAGGTCAGTCACGTCAGTCGTGTCCATGTGCGTGGGTACGTCCCGACGAAGGTAGATGTGACGCCACCGCCCGACGTCTTCCAGTTCCCGGTTGGATAGTCGTCAACCGCTCGCACGCCCCGCCCTGCGGCAATCTGCTCTCACCGGCCGATTCGAGCTACGATTCGTGAGTGTCACGGGAATGGGGATCGATCGGCTCGAGAAGCGTCGAATTAGCCCGACGGTGTCGGGATCGAAACTGATCGAAATGGTTCGATCGGCATCACAACGCGGGTATTTCCAGCGAAACCCTCGTCACCCCTTAGTACGGTCTCGGCGAGAGTTATCGATGCATGGCAAGCACAGAACAGCTAACGGAACGCGAAATGTCCGGACAATCAACTGCGGAAGTCGGCGAACAGGCGATGGGCCCCGCATTCATCGCCTCGGCGGCGTCGGTCGGCCTCGCGCTGTACTACTACTTCGTACAGGGTGAACGCCAGCTCGGGACGTTCGTCGGCCTCTGGCCCCCGACGATACTCGCGTTCGCGAGTTACTTCAACCAGCGAAAGATGCGCAAGCAGCTTCAGACGCTGACTCAGCCGGGGACGAAACTCCGGGACGCGCTCGACTCGATGATGGGCAGCCGGTAAGTCGACCCCGGACGCCGTCTTCTCGTCGGCAGCCCCGTCCGCGGCGATCGAACGACCACCGATCGTCGCCCCTCGGTCCGACGAGCGACTCGCGTCGGGACGCGCCGCGTTGAGTCCCCGTCAAACCTAAATACCCCCTCGCCGAAAGCCGAATCAGATGCCGAAAGTAGAGATCACCATACCGGAGCACCTCGAGATGCAGATCGCCCAGATGGTCGAACGCGGCGAGTTCGTCAATCGCGAGGAGGCGATCGAGGACCTCCTTTCGACGGGCATCAAGGCCTACAAGACTAGCGGACCGATGGACGAAGAGGAGGGAGCCACCGGCGGCGGAACCGGCCTCGAAGACGACGGCATGATGGGCCACGACGACGAGTACGTCTTTTAGCTTAGAGAACGTGCGAGGCGAAAAACCACGGGTTTAGCCGTGGGATGGAGCCGACGACCGGGAGCCAACTCACGCGACGATGGCAGGGCGATTCCCAACCCTTTACAGAGACTATCTGGGAGTGCGGCGCGCTGTCCCCGTTGCATTCGACGGAGACACGCCCTCCAGAGCGACTACGTTACCACCAGCAAGACCGCGCTGGACGGAGAACTTACGACGACGTGCGCGAAGCGACGGGTGCGGAACTACAGTCCCGAGACGGCGACTACCGCGAACGGCCCGTTTGCGGGTGGGTAGCTCAAACCCCGACCGCGAGGACCGGGATTCCGAACGCGATCACGGCACCGACCAGGGCGACGAGCGCCCCGACCAGCACGGCTCGCGACGAGTAGTCGCTCATCGGTGCGGTCGTTCGTTCGGCCTCGAGATCGTGCCCGACGTCGGCCCCCGTGTCGTCGTCCGCTGATGCGTCCGTATCGTCTACCATACTCGCGTGTTGCCGACTCACTCCCTTAAAGACATCTCTCGAGGCCGCGGGGTCGCGAGCGGGACGCGCGTTTCGGTCGGTCCGTTTGTCCGGCCCGTTTTGATCAGTCAATAAATATTTACAGTGGAGCCACCTATCGCGGATCGATGCCCTCCGCGCCCTTCTCCCGTCGGCGGTTGCTGACCGCCGGCGGCGGCTGTCTTTCGACGCTTTCGCTCGCCGGCTGCGCCGAAACCCGAACCAGCGGCTCGGCGAGCGAAAGCGTCGACGGCGGCACTGTCGAGTCGACCCACGAGTACGAATCGCTCTCCGTCCGCTCCGCCGAGAACACGGTCTTCGTCTATCCGAACGACGACGCCGCGGCGGACACCGGGGACGGCCCGGAATCGCAGCTCAACGCGAGGTTCCTCGTGATCGACTCGGACGCCGCGTCGGCGATGCGGATCGACGGCGACGCGACAGACGCGCGAGCGTTCGTCGAGGCGACGGACTTCGACCGGGAATCGGTCTTCGTCGACCAGCGGTCGATCGACGACTGCTATCGACGGCACCTGCTTGGCGTCCGCGCGCACGACGATTCCGTCCGCACGGATTACTGCCGGGAGCTAAAAGCTCCGACGACGCCCTGCGAGGCCGAGAAGACGGTGATGGAAGCCGTTTTCGTCCGCATCAACCGCCCCTACGAGGACCACCCCTCGAGTCGGGCCAGCAGCGAGAGCGGCTCCTGCCCTGCCCGAACGTCGAGCAGTGACGAGACGGCGGCGAACGACACACGGGAACCGGACGGGCGAAACGAGACGAACGGGGTGAGCCGTCGATGACGAGCGGAACCAACAGCCGCCGGCGGTTCCTCGTGGGACTCGCCGCAGTCGGCGGCGTCAGCGTGGCCGGCTGCACCGGGCTTCCCTGGCGCGACGCCGGCCCGACGTTTACCGCGGCTGACGCGGCGGCCGTCATCGACGACGGCGCGCCGCCGGTCGAGTGGCCGGTTCCGGTTCGCCCGGCCGCCAGCGCCGTCGACGAGGGACTCGAGCGAATCGACGCCTTGCTCGCGGACGTTCCGGACCCGATCGAGGCCGAGATGGTACCCAACGGCGTCATCCGGAAGGAGATCGAACGACGACGCGACGAGGCCCGCGACCACCGCGAGGAGGCCGCCGGGGCCACCGGCGACGGGCGCTACGGCGCGCTGCGAACGACTCGCGAGGGACGTGACGCGGCGCGGGCGGCGACGACCACGCTCGCCGCAATCGAGGACGAGACGCTCGTCGAGGACCTGCGAGCGGAGCGCAACGCCATCCGTGGTCGCGTCGACGAGCGACGCGACTCGATCGCGTACCGCGGCGGCGACGCCGACGACGAACGGCTCCGGGCGGCGCTGTACTACTCGCGGCTCGAGTCGGACCTCCGGCACGCGGCACATCGGCTCCATCGGCCGCGGTGGGCGCTCAATTCGACGTCGACCGTCGTAGAGATCGGCGAGGGGGCGGGAGCCCTCGAGTCCGCGACGGCAACGACGGCCGCCTGGGACCACCTCGCGGACCGGTACGCGGAGCGGACCGACGACGCGACCGATCTGACACCGGCCTTCGACGCCGCGCTCGAGCTGTCGATCGACCGCACCGACGCCGCCGATATCCCCGACCAGACCGACGAGGACTGGCACGAGGAAGTCGTCGACGAGGAGTTCGACGATTTAGCCGTCGAACAGCTGCTCTGGCGCGTGCTGGACCCGGTCTCGGAGTCGTCGAGGGCTCTCGAGGAGGCCGTCGCGGACGGGGCGCGGGGGACCGGACTCTACGAGTCCCTCCGGTTCGAACTGACGTATCGTGCCTTCGAGCGCGTCCGCGATCGGATTGCGGACGGGGCACTACCGCCGGTCGAATCGGTCGACGAGATCCGCGCTGAGCGGGCCGCCGCGCTCGACGCTGCCGCGTCGACCGACGAGTCGCTCTCCGAGCCGTCGATCGGTGCGTACGTCTTCGCAGAGACGCTGCAATCGATCGAGTGGGTCGACGACGCGGTCCGGCGGGCGGCAGCCAACGATTCGACCACCGCGGTCTCGCTAACGACGGAGTTCGCCAAGTACGCTCACCTGCGGGGACAGCTCGAGGTCCTCCCCGACGCGGTCGCGGCGTTTCGCGAGCGACTGCTCGCCGCTTGACAGCCGGCCCGCAATCGGGCGCGCGCTCAACGCCTGATCCAGACCCCTTTACTATCCCCGGCGCAAAGACTCGCGTAACACCCACATGGTACTGACAAAGCGAGTCATCCCGTGTATCGACGTGGATCTCGACGAGGACGGGAATCCGGCGGTGTACACCGGCGTCAACTTCGAGGACCTGAAATACACCGGCGATCCGGTCGAGATGGCCAAGTCGTACAACGAATCCGGTGCCGACGAGTTCGTCTTCCTCGACATCACCGCCTCCGCGGAGGGTCGCGAGACGATGCTCGACGTCGTCCGCGACGTCGCCGACGAGGTCTTCATTCCGTTGACCGTCGGCGGCGGCATCCGCACCACCGAGGACATCAAGGAGACGCTCCGGGCCGGTGCCGACAAGGTCTCGATCACCACCGGCGCGCTCGAGCGCCCCGAACTGATCAACGAGGGAGCCCGCGCCTTCGGCAACCAGTGTATCGTCATCAGCGTCGACGCCAAACGCCGGTTCGACGAACAGGGCGAACACTACGTCGAGGTGGATGGAGAGTCCTGCTGGTTCGAGTGTACGAAAAAGGGCGGCCGAGAGGGGACCGGCATCGACGTCCTCGAGTGGGCCGCGGAGGCCGAATCCCGCGGCGCGGGCGAACTCTTCGTCAACTCGATCGACAAGGACGGCACGAAAGACGGCTACGACCTCCCGCTGACGGAGGCGGTCTGTGACACCGTCGACACGCCGGTCATCGCCTCGTCGGGCTGTGGCGGCCCCGAGGACATGTACGACGTGTTCACCCAGGCCGGTGCCGACGCCGGACTCGCGGCCTCGATCTTTCACTTCGACGAGTACTCGATCGAGGAGACGAAGGCGTCTCTCGACGAGAAGGGCGTCCCGGTCCGTCTCTGAGTCGGCGACCGCTGGACGCGGGCCGATCGAGTATCCAGTACGTTTATTCCGTCGCAGTCCTCCTTTCCGAGCAGTGAAATGGCGGTGTACGCGGTGTGGCAAACCGCACGCGGCAAACGACCCACCCTGTGACGAGTGCGGTCACAACGCCTTCGAGAAGGCGATCGTCCGGGCGGACGAGACCGACGTCGAGAGCGGTGGCGACAGCGACGGCGAGCCGATCCCGTCCGGAACCGTCGAAACCGGCCCGGAGTACATCTGGGCCTGCACGAACTGCGGCCGGGAACACGTCCGGAACACCCCGCCGTGTTCCCGCTGTGGCAATCCCGACCTCGAGAAGGTCGAGCAGACCTACGAGGGGCTCGAGAGCGATCTCGAGACGCCGAGCTGGTTCGAGGTCGCGAAACCGTACCTGCCCATTTTCGCGGGTATCGCCGTCGTTATCGCGCTGTTCGCGACCGGGATCGTGTCGCTATCGGTACTGCCGGGGCTCGGCCCGCCGGAACCGCCCGACGCGCCGGGCGACGGGTCCGAGGCGGCCGGGATCGATCTCGAAGCGACGGAAGGGGAGATCCACGACCGGCTCGAGGCCGAGCGGGAGCCGTCCGAGAGCCGAACGTACGACGACGGCCTCGCGGCGTACGCGGAGTACGAGAACCGGATGCGCGTCGCTGTCGAGTTCGGCGAGCGGGAACCCGACGGAGCGGACCCGGACGAGTTCGATCACGGGTGCGGTGACGCCAGCGTCGTCGGCGCACCGGCGACGCTCACCGACGCGTCGATCGGGGAGTACGCGAACGAATCGGCCCTCGCCGACGCCGTCGTGAACAAACTCGATTCACTGTACGGCGACGAGATGCGGACCGGATACGACGCCGAGGGGGTCGACGTACACGTCGCGAACGGAGACGTCTTCGTCAGCTACGCTGCGTGTTGATCGCAGACTGCGTCTGACGGGAGCGAGAGCCGCTCGAGGCGGACGAGAAGAGAATCGATCGTCGCGGACCGATATCGAATCCGGCCTCAGGCCGCCGCTTCGAACGCGTCCCGGAACGACGTCGCCTTTTCGCGAACGGTCACGGCCGCTTCCTCGAGCGCCTCGAGCGGATCCGCGCCGCCTTCGGTCTTGATGGTCAGGATGGGCTCGGTCTGGCCGCCCGACTGCTCTGGGTTGACGTCGTAGGTCGCTGCACTCACGTCGTCGTGCTCGAGCAGCGCGCCCTTGAGCACGTTCATGAAGGTGTGGTCCTCGCCGGCGATCTCGATCGAGAGTTCGTTCTCGGTGCTCTCGGTGACCCGCAGTTCCATGTCATCCAGTCCGGCCGTCGGGCGCTTGTACCTTTCGAAGCCGCCGCTCACTGCAGTTCGCTGAAGGCAAATCACTATACGCGCCCGTTCGAACCACGGGACATGCGCTTGCTCACGGCCCTACTGACGGTCGTCGTCGCCGGGACGCTGGTGGCGTCGATCGCGATCGTCAGACTGGTTCACCGGCAAGACCGGCGCTGGCGCGACGTGCTCCGGTCCCGACTCGTGTACGGGGTCCCGTGGGGATCGCTCGTGGTCATCGCGTTCGTGGTCTGTGTCTACCTCTTCGTGCAGGACGGGATCACGAACTTCAACGACCCCGTGACGATCCCCTATCGGACGTGGTCGTACTACTATCCGCTCGGGATGGCCACGGCGGCCTTCTCCCACGCCGGACCCGGCCATCTCGTCGGCAATCTCGCCGGAACGATCGTCGTCGCACCGCTCGCCGAGTACGCCTGGGGTCACTATCCAGACGAGCTGGATTCGCAGCGGTCCGACTCGTGGCGCGCCGATCCGCGAGTGCGAGCGGTCGTGCTCTTTCCGCTGGCCGTCGTCGCCGTCGGTCTGCTGACGAGTCTGTTCGCGCTCGGTCCCGTGATCGGATTCTCCGGCGTCGTCTTCGCCTTCGCCGGGTTCGCCATCGTCCACTACCCGATCGTGACGATCGTCGGGACCCTCGGCGTCCAGAGCGTCGTGTTGCGCCTCTACTACGCGCTGCAGGAGCCGATCAACGTGTACACCGCCCAGCCGAGTCCGCCGTCGCCGCCGTCCTGGGCGGGGATCGCCATTCAGGGCCACGCGCTCGGTCTCTTCCTCGGCTTCGTCCTCGGGATCGTGCTCCTCGAGCGGCGGGGCACCCGCCCCGACGCATTCCGGCTCTGGCTCGCCGTGCTCCTCTTTGGCTTTTCGAAGGGGCTGTGGGCGATATACTGGTTCGGCGACGAGAACTCGTACATCCTCTTTCAGGGACCCGGCGTCGCCATCGTCTCGGTGCTCGCGCTCGTGGTCACCCTCTCGGTGACCGGCTCCCAGAAGCCGATCGTTCCGCGCCGGGTCGAGCGCCTGCTCGGCGGCTCCGGGCGCGTAACTCCGTGGTCGGACGGTGCCTCTCCGTCGTCGATCGACCGGTCGCTCGAGCTGGCAGGCGGCGGCCGCGGCGATCGAGCGGTCGCTGCCCGCGTCGATCGCGTTCGCGAAATCGTCACGGGAACGCGCTCGGGCGGCTCGCGGTTGCTGTCGAATCTGACGATCGGACCAGTGGCGTTTCTGGCCGTCGTCGCCGTCCTCGCGATGGTCGCCGGGGTCGCCGTCCCCGCCAACTTTCTCGTCGTCGACGACGCGACGGCGTCCTCCGACGCGGCCGTCGAGATCGAGGACTACACCGTCGAGTACGCCGAGGGCGTGCAGAACGAGTACGTCTCCGGCATCGGTATCGACGCGCTCGAGAGCGACGCCGGTCTCGAAGCGAGCGGGGTGATCGTCGCGAGCGAGCGACGTGACATCTGGCTCGAGGCGGTCAGCGCACAGCGGCTCTCCTTCACGGGCGAGGAGACGGTCTCCGTCGGCGGTCCCGGCTGGCGGGAGACGGTCCACGTCGAACGCACCGGCTGGGAACCGGTCGGGAACGACACCGTCTATCAGGTCTGGCTCGAGGACGGCGGTGAGAGACGACTCGCTTACGAATCCAACGAGTCTCGAGCGGAGGCCCGAGTCGCCGGGCGGAACGTGACGATCAGGTCCGCCGACGGCGAGTTCGTCCTCGACGTCGCGGCGACCGAATCGGGTCTCGTCGATACGACGCCGATTCCGGATGGAAACGAGACGGCGACCGCGGGGGGGCTCGTCTTCGACCGCGAGAACGAGACGGTCTACGCGGTCGCCGACGGGACGCGAGTCGCGGTCGCGAGCGAGGAGACGTACAACGACTACTGAGTAGCCGTACAGACGGGTTCGCCCGCGGCGACGCTCCGACGACGCCGATGACCGCAGTCACGGGCCGTTCGCGCTGGCCCCGATATCCCGAGAGGCAGTGACCGCGAAGCCCCATCGGTTCCCGATTTCACCGACCGTCGCCTCGAGCGTCGGTAACGCGACGGCGGCCGCTATCCTCGAGCCCACTCGATCCGGAAGACCTCCGCCTCGAGCGTTTCCTGCGCTGCTGTGTGAAACTCGAAGCGCTTCGCGATGGGAAACGCGGCCCGGAACGCGTGGGTCACCTCGCCGCCCGCGTCGGCGGCGAAGGACTCGACGAACTCCTGGCTCCCCTCGTTGTGGATCGTATAGGAGACGCTCGCGATCGCACTCGCCGTCTCGAGGAACTCCTTGTCCGCGTGCCGGTTTCCGCGCTGGGCACCGAACGGGGGGTTCGAGACGACGGTCGCCTCGGTGATCGAAAACGGATGCCGAGTCACGTCGCCGCGGAGCCACTCGATCGCGGGGGTCTCCCCGTCGCTGCTCCCGTCCACGTCCATCAGAACCGTCCGTTCGTTCCGTCGCGCCAGCTCGAGCGCGCCGGAATCCACGTCGATCCCCGCAACTCGGTCGGCACCGGCGAGCGACGCCGCGATCGCGAGCATCCCGGTTCCGGTTCCCAAATCGAGCACCTGTCCCTCGAGATCGCCCTGGAGTCCCGCCAGGTGACAGAGGTGAGCGGCCAACTCCGGCGGCGTCAGGTACTGCTCGAGTTCGACGGCGGGCTCGGAAAAGTCCTCGATCGCCTCGAGTTGGCGGGCGAGCGCACGTCGCGAGAGGCCGGCCATCCCTCAGGCGTCGACGGCGATCGGTCCTTCGACGTCGAACGCGAGCCCCTCGCGGTCGGCCCGCTCGGCACAGGCCGCCAGCGCTGGGCGGACCTTCTCGGGGTCCGTGACGGCGGCGACGGTGACGGTCACGGCACCGACGCCGAGGAAGGACCCGGCGCGCACGTAGCCCCGAATTCGGTCGATCTCCTCCTGCGTCGCCAGCGAGCAGTCCTCGTCGAAACAGGCCTCGACGGTCAGTTCGGCGGGCACCAGCCCCTCCGTGGTCAGCTCGCTCTTGAGGTCGCGGAGGTACGTCGGTGCCGTCGACTCGAGGGCGGCGGCCTCGAGGGAGACGGGAGTGGCGTCTGCGGGTTGACAGCGGTCGATCGCGCGGGCGTGAGACGACATCGTACTCATTGCCGGACCATACATGGCTTGCATATAAAAAGGTTGTTGAATACATAGTAGTAATAGTTTCGCGCCGAACGTCTCTCCTCCGTGATAACTTCGAATAGAGTTAAGGATGGTCCGTGAAAGTATCAGTTATGGACGAGTGTCCGCGGTGTCGGGGATCCATCGAAGAACTCTCGCTGGGGGACGTGTCGACGGTCACGTGTCCGCACTGCGGGTTCGCCGATATCCCCGCCGAACACCAGCCCCACGGCGAGGAACCCGAGTCCTGGCGGGACGCGTTCAATCGATTTTACGAGGAGTGAACCAACGGTCCCGCAGTCGCGCGCAGTCACTCACCGGTACTCGCGTCGTCACTTCTCGGACGGTGATCGAAAAATCGCGAGTCGAAACGCCGACGGGTTCGGCGGGTTACTCGTTCGCGGCCGCCGCTTCCGCCTCGTCTTCCGTGTCGTGATCGACGTCCTCGTCGGAGCGGGCGGCGACGAGGCCACCGCGCGCGACGCTGTACAGCGGTTCGTTCGCGTGCGTGACGCCGCTGATGGAGAACGGAATGTTCGCTTCCTCGAGGTGGTCACGGAACAGCGCCTCGAAGCCGCTGGGACTCGAGGTGCCGCCGGTGACGACGACGGGGACGTCCAGCCCTTCTTCGACGTCTTCCTCGTCGACTTCCTTGACGATGTTCTCGATGACGTAGTCGAGCAGGTTCTCGTAGTAAATCGAGAGCGCGCCCTCGACGCCGCCGACGTCGGTCGTGAAGTCGAGTTCGAAGTCGTCTTCCTTGATCGAGGTGACCTTGTCGACCGGCGTCCCAGTCGCGCGGGCGGCCTGCTCGTCGACCCAGTCCCCACCGCGGGCGACGGAGAACTTCATGACGGGCACCGCGTAGTAGGAGAGACAGACGTTCGTCATCCCGGCACCGAAACTGATCCCCAGCCCGGTGAAGTTGTTGTCCGCGAGTTCGGAGTAGATGACGGACATCCCCTCGTTGATCGGCTCGGAGTCGTACCCCATGTCGTCGAGGAACGACTCGATCGTCTTCTGGTGATACAGCGTCGAGAGGTCCGAGTCGATCGGGTCCGCCGGGGACGAGAAGTAGAGCTTCTCGTCGGGATAGGCGGGCTCGCCGACGACCTGCTCGATGATGAGCTTCATCATCGGGATCGCGCTCTGCTCGTCGTTCGAGAGGATCCCGTGTTTCATCGGTCGGCGAGTCTCCTTGTTGAAGATGTTCGCGAAGTTGAGAGCGTCGTCGCCGACGACGTAGACCTTGTCGTCTTTGCGGATGTGAAGTACTTCACTTCGCGAGAGCATCTGCTCGGCCATGTCCGAGTACTCGATCTCTACGAAGGAGTTGCGCTGTTGCACGAAAACCGTATCGTTCCCATCCTGCTGTGCTGACAGGATGTTCATCGTTCCAACGTCTAGGCCTTTGGCCATGTGTGGCCAAGGCCACCGATGGATTATAAATCTATGTGCGCGACTTTCGGAACTGATACTATGTAGAAAGCAGTTATTACTTTCCGCCCATACGTTTTAATTCCTTTTTAAAAGGGACCGGAACCGCTCGAGCAGGGACGAGACCGGTCGCGTCACCGTCTCGACGGCACCGCCGTCGTCCGCAGTCGCCAGTTCCTCCGCGCGCTGTTGCTCGCGTAGTTCCTTCAGCTTCGCCGTCTGGTCGTCGACCGTCGAACTCGAGGTCGTCTCTTTCGTCTCACCGCCTTTCAGTCCCTTGAGGCCGGCGACCTGTGCGTCGACGCCCGAGGAACGGGTGGTCGTCGTGCCGGCGTCGGTGTCGATGTCGATGTCGTCGAGATCGTTGCTCGAGAAGTTCAGTCGCTTGTGCTCGGTCTTTTCGACGCCGCCCCACGAGAGTTCGACGCCCTCCATGGCGTCGTCGATGTCCTGTTGGATCTCCGCGTCGGTGAGTTCGGGTTCCTCGTCGTCGTCGGGTTCGGTCGCGACGACCTCGGCCTGCTGTGCCATATCGAGGTAGTGGGCGATTAGCGCCGCGCCCGTCGAGGCGGTGATCCCGGCGAGTCCGACGGCGTAGATCGCGATCACTTCGACGGTGTAATCGTTCCCGTAGCCGTTCCAGTTGTCCGGGTAGGCGAACAGAAAGCCGCCGATCGCGCCGATCGTCACGGCGACGCCGGCGATCGACGTGTACAGCATACGCCGTTCCGAGGGGAGGAGGACGACGATGCCCAGCATCGTGACGGGAAGTGCACCCATGGCGATCGCATACGCGGGGCCGACCCACGCGATGTACCCGGCGGATCGCGCCTCGAACGTCGTGCCCCAGACGAAGAGCAACAGTCCGATGATCGCGAGCCCGATCCCGCCGAGAAACAGACCGAAGCCGACGTAGACGTCGGTCCGGTCCTCCGGTTCACCGATGTATCGACGATAGAGGTCGAAGAGATAGCCGTTCGCGGCCTGTTCCGCTGGCATTAACCCCCCGTTTACGCTCCAGTACTATGACTGTTGGGACGGGAAACAAATCGGACCGGCAGTGTACTCGTCTGCTCGCACGCGCTCGAGCGGGCGCGGAACGCGAGTAGGTGAGGCCTCCGAAACGGACTCGAGGGCAGGAGCAGCCCGGTGTCGACCGTCACACCGACAGCCAGACGACGACTGCGATCCTCGCGATCCCGTTCTCGGGGGATCGAGAGCGCGTTTCGAAACGTGTAACCGCTGGTGAATCTCACCATAGCTTGATATCGGTCGAGCCATCACGTACCACCATCCCGAATGATGACTGGTGATGGAACGACCGTCCTCGTCGCGGCCGACGATCCGCACAGGGTCGCCGAGCTCCGGTCGTGGCTTGTGACGGAGTACCGGGTCGAGGCGACGACGGACGGCGACGACGCCCTGGCGGTATCCGCGGACGTCGACGCGGTACTGATCGACCGTGACCTCCGGACGGACGCCGGAACCGTGGTCGCCGACGAGATCGAACGCCGAGGGTTGACACAGCCGATGGCCCCCCTTCACAGCGCTGACGAACCCACCGGTCGTCGCCGGCCCGACGACTCGCTGGTTGCCCCCGTCACGAAATCCGCGGCCCTCGAGGGCGTCGATCGGTTACTGCGCCGCGCCCGGTACGACGAGCTACTCGCGGAATGTACCGCCCTCGCCGCCAAACGCGGCGCACTCGAGGCGGACGCGGCGATCGTCGCGACCGAGGACCGTCCGGAAACGCTCCAGCGACGACTCGACGAGTTGCTCGCGGAACTGGACGAACTGGTGGCGACGTTCGACGGCGAGGACTTCCGAGCCGCGTTCGAGGCCTGCCGGGTCGCCGGTCCCGGCCGATCCCACCGGGCCAGCGATCTCCCCTGACGGCGGTCCGTCTTCGTCGCCGCCCGGTGACTCGGCGACGCTCAGTTGACGTTTGAGGCGGTCCGTCCGGCGAATTTGTCGTATCGAGACAGCGTGCAGTATATACGTCCGTGGCCGCTAACGCGGACAATGAGTCAGGAGTCGGAGTACACCGAGGGGGACCTTCGGAACACCGGAATGCGTCTCAAGCACGATCGCGAATGGGATTACGAACTCGAGCAGATCGTCGAGGCGATCGAGGAGCGAGACGCGACGAAGGTCGGCCTGCAGTTCCCCGAGGGACTGAAACGGCGCGGTCCAGCCGTCGCCGACGACCTCCGGGAACTCAGCGGCGACGACGTGACGTTCATGCTCTCGGGCCAGCCGTGTTACGGCGCCTGTGACCTCGACACCTATCTGATGAAACGCACCGACGTGTTCGTTCACTTCGGCCACTCGCCGATGAAGGACACGGACAAGGTGATCTACGTGCCGCTGTTCTCGAACGTCGAGGTCACGCCGATCATGGAGGAGGCCCTGGACACCCTCGAGCCCCCCGAGGAAACCGGCGGCGTCGGTCTCGTCACGACGGCCCAGCACATGAACCGGTACGAGGAGATGAGCGAGTTCCTGGAGGCGCGTGGCTACGAAGTCTACAGTCGTCGCGGCGACGAACGGCTGACCCACGAGGGACAGGTGCTGGGCTGCAACTACGCGAGCGCGGACGTACCCGCCGATCAGGTCCTGTACGTCGGCGGTGGCAAGTTCCACCCGCTCGGACTGGCGATGGAACACCCCGATAAGCACGTCGTCATCGCGGACCCGGTCAACAACGTCGTCACCGTCGCGGACACGGACAAGTTCATGAAACAGCGCTACGGTGCCGTCCACCGCGCGATGGACGCCGAGAAGTGGGGCGTCATCTTCTGTACCAAGATCGGACAGGGTCGCTGGGAGACCGCACAGAAGATCCTCGAGGACAACGACGACGCCTACCTCATCACGATGGACGAAGTGACGCCGGACCGCCTGCGAAACTTCGATATGGACGCGTTCGTCAACACCGGCTGTCCGCGGATCACGACCGACGACGGGCCGCAGTTCCACAAGCCGATGCTCACGCCCGGCGAGTACCGGATCGCCGTCGGGGACGAGCCGCTCGATAGCCTCTCGTTCGATACGTTCCACGGGACCTGGTAGCCCGACGACGTGCCGACGCGCGTTCCGTCACTCCTCCACACGGTGAACGCTTCGCTCGGTGCACAATTTTCCGCGCTCGATACGCTCGCAAACTCGTGATCGTCGTGGTCGGAAGAGGGTCCGAGAGAAGTTTATGTTTCTAAATATCGAATCAATATCAAACTACGTTCGCACACTTACTAGAATATATGTTTGACTGTGTCCTTAAATGACTATAATATCTAACTGATTCCAAAGTGGTTTGGGGCAGTTCTTATTGACGCTAGTCACCGACGAGTAGTCGATGAGTAACCCAGCTTCGAGCGGACCCGCGGCGGCGACCCGGGACGAACTCTTCGCTGCCCTCGCCGACGCCCGCAGCCGGACCGTCCTCCGGCTCGTCGGCGAAGAATCCCCCCAGGGGATCGGGAAAAACGATCTTGCGGTTCGGCTCGCAGCGGTAACCACGGATAAACGGCTCGCCGATGTCACCGAGGACGACCACCGACAGGCGCTCGTCGAACTCCACCACCGGCTGGTGCCGCGACTGACGGACGCCGGGTTGCTCGAAGAGACCGGCAACGCGATCCGAACCGACGACCACCGGGCGTTCGACGCACTCGGGGTCGACGCGATGGTCTCGGGCCACCGGACGGCCGATGCGGACGCGCTCGACGCCGTCTTCGAGGCGCTCGCCGACGAGCGCCGACGGGCGATTCTCGCAGTCCTCAGCGAGCAGTCCCATCCGATCTCGACCGAGACGCTCGCTCGAGACGTCGCCGCGCGGGAGGCCGACACGACCGAACGCGCGGTCTCGCAAGAGCGCGTCGATCGGGTGGTGGTGTCGCTCGGTCACGTTCACCTGCCGCTGTTGTGCGACGCCGATCTCGTCGGCTACGACGACGCACGGGACCACGTTTCTTACGAGGGCCACCCAGTCGTCCGCACCGAATGGATCCAGTCAATCGGCGGGACGTCGCCGTCCGACGACACTACCGACACGGCCACGGACGCTTCGGAGCGCGCGGACGTTCACACGCTCGAGAGGCCCGAGCCCCGCCCTCGGAACCGTCGCTCGCAGTTCCCGCTGTAGGCCGTGATCGCTCGCCCGCACCCGGTACCCGCTCTGCTTCGCCGTTGATCGCGCCACGTCGCGTCCCTCGGCGTCGTCACGTCGATCCCACGAGAGATGGTAATACTTACCCAGCCCGTCTCCGCATCCTCGAGTATGATCCGAAGCGACTGGAGCGACTGGCTCGTGCGCGACGTCGAAGACGCGGACCCCGGTGGCGTGGCGATCTGGTATCTCGGCTGTAACGGCTTTGTCCTCAAGGGAACCGGCGGAACGACGGTCTTCGTCGACCCGTATCTGGGCCTCGGCGATCCGCCGCGGACGGTCCGCATGATTCCGGTTCCGTTCGAGCCGGCGGACGTCGACGAGGCCGACGCCGTCCTCGCGACCCACGAACACACCGACCACGTCCACGGCCCGAGTCAGGCCCCGATCCTCGCAAACACGGGGGGGACCTTCTACGCGCCCGGCGACAGTCTCGCGGTCGCCCGCGAGGACGAGGCGTGGACCGACCAGTGGGCGGTGACGGACGACCAACTGACCGAAGTCGCCGAGGGCGACACGTTCGAAATCGGAGAGTTCACCGTCCACGTCGAGGCGGCGAACGATCCCGACGCAACCCAGCCCGTGAGCTACGTGTTCGAGCACGACGCGGGGACCTTCTTCCACGGCGGAGACACGAAACCGTGCGACGAGTTCGAACGGATCGGCACCGAGTACGACATCGACCTCGCGGCGCTCGCGTTCGGCACCGTCGGACGAATTCCCGACAAAGAGACCCGGGAGCCGACGCGGACCCGCTGGTACAACGACGAGAACCAGATCATCGAGTGCGCCGCGGCCCTCGAGTGCGACCGCCTCCTGCCGAGCCACTGGGACATGTGGAAAGGGCTCACGGCCGATCCGACGGCGCTCCAGCACCACGCGAATAGCTTCGACTACCCGCGGCGACTCGAGGTCGTCGAGATCGGCGACCGCGTCTCCCTGGAGAACACATTCTAGAACCGACATGAGCCCGTCCGCACAATTTATAGTAATGGTATGGTAACGTTGGTCCCATATGAGTAGTACCGCCGACACGGACGACGTAATCGAGGTCAGTACTGACGGGATTGCCGTCCGAAAGACGTTCGAAGCGGACGAGTTCCCCGTCCCAGCGATCCGGTTCGAGATCGAATCGAACCGCGACGATCCGATTACGTTTCAGCTCTCGGAAATCATTCCCGAATCGTTCCCGATGGACAAGGTCGGGTTCCATCCGGAGTATCACAGCGATGACTGGACCGCGTTTCAGGACAACCACGTCGAGTTCTCGACGACGCTGGAGCCCGGTGAGCGACTCGAGACGGTCTACGGGATCCAGATCGACGACGAGAGCCGAGCCGCGGCGTTCCTGACCGAGCCGACGGTCACCGAACGTGGTGCCGGTGACGACGACACCTCGGAGGCCGACGAGGTCGACGACGAGGTCATCGGAAACATCGTCTCCGAGGACCGGAACCAGGCCGTCAAAGACATGATCTCCGGTGATTCGGACGCCGTCCCGGGGCTCGAGGACGAGGAGGCCGCCGACGCGGACGAGACCGCCGTCGGAAGCGAAGACGATGCCCACGGACTCGACCTCGATCTCGGCGACGTCGATCCCGAACCAGACCCGACAGACGCCGACGTGGACGAGACCGAGGCGGAGGACACGCCGGATATCGACCTCGGGTTCGAGGAAGAGGAGATTCCGGGGCCGGAGCCCGGCGACCCGCCCGAAATCGACGTGAGTGCGGCCGATACGGACGAGACGGACGATGCAGACGACGGCGACGACCAACCCGCCGTCGAACTCGATCTCGAGACCGGGACGGACGATACCGAGGTGGACGACGACGAGGAGGACGACGTCGCCGAACCCGAGATCGAGCTCGATCTCGAGGAGTCGGCTGCCGCCGTCGACGAGGACGCATCCGAGACGACTGTGGACACCGAGTCCGGGGTGCCCGACGAGCCCGACGAGCCCGACGAGCCTGACGAACCGGCCATCGACGTGTCGCCAGCTGCTGACGGCGTGACGACCGGCGCGGAAGCCGACTCAGACGCGGAAGCCGAGACGCGCGGCGTCGTGGAGCCGACGGCTGCCGACGGCGTCGACGAGCCCGACGCGGCCGCCGATGCGGAGCCGAACCGCGACGGCGAATTCAGCGGTTCGGTCGCCGCCCGTCTCGCGACCGAGATTCGCGAGGGGACGGTCGACGACGACGATCTCGAGGCGATCCAGTCCGAACTGGATATCGAGCCTGCGGGCCCCGAAATCGCGAAAGTCGAGCACCTCCAGTCCCGCGTCGAGGAGGTCGCCGCCTACATCGACGCGCTCGAGACGTTCCTCGAGGAGAACGGCACCGGCGCGCAGCTCATCGAGGAGCTCCAGACCGATATCGACGCGCTCGAGGACGAGTTCGCGTCGATGGACGATCGGCTCGAGGGAACGACGTCACGGGTCGACGAACTCGACGACGACGTCGACGAGCTGGCCGACTGGAACGGTGATCTCGAGGGCGATCTGAGCGCAGTCGACGAGGACGTCGAGGCGCTCGAGGACACCGTCGACGAACTCGAGGACGACATCGGCGCGGTCGACGCGGACGTCGAAACGGTCGCGGACGATCTCGCGGACGTCGAAGACGAGCTCGAGGACGTGCGCGCTGACGTAACGGACATTCAGGAGTGGCGCGACCAGCTGGGTTCGATGTTCACCGACTGAATTCGAGCCGCGAACCCACGGAACACGGGGATTCCGGAAACGCAACTCGTTTATCCGTCGCCGGTCGAGAACCGGTCGATGGGCGAGACGATACCGATCGCTGTTCCACGGAAGGGGCGACCCCTCGAGTCGGTGCTCGACCGATTCGCGGATCGCCTCGACGTCCCCGACCTCGCGGACGACATCACGTCGACGCTTCGTCACGAAAAGGCACTCACGAAGGGCACCGTCGATCCCGCCGAGGAGGACGTCTACCATCGTCTCGCCGACTACAGCGCCGTCGACGATCCGGCCGAACCCGAGTACTCCCTGCTGCGGGACGACCGCGCGGGGAAACCGCGCCGGATCGTCTTCGACAGCGTCACGATCCCGTTGACGGACGTCGAGGGCGCACCCGACGGCACGGCGATCCAGCTCGTCGGTCGCGAGGAGCCGTTCCGCTCCCTCCGGACCCACGAATTTGCACTCGGCTTCGACAGCGCCGATCTCGTTCTCGAGGAGGTCGTCGAGCTCCGGCCGGAGCCGCTCGACCGGATCGCAGACATCAACGCCCGGATCAACCCCTCCGATACCGACGTGCAGGTCGTCACGGGGCTCGGTGATACGGTCTACCACACGCTGTTGGCCGGGCCCGAAGTCGCACCGGCCGCGGGGTCGATCGATCGGGACTTCCTCGAGTCCTACGAGGGGCCGCTGTGTATCGAGCCCAGATACGAACGGCTCGTACAGGCGGTGCTCGGAACGCGGGCGCTCGACGACATCGAATTTTACTACCCCGACGAGGGTCGCGAAGAGGAGGCGGCCATCGCCGACGCGGGGCTGGGTGTCTACCTGACCGTCACCGGGTCGACCGCGCGCGACCACGGCCTCCTGCTCGGCGAGCAACTGTTCCCGAGCGAGACCGTACTGCTCGAGAACACGGCGGAGACGACCCCCACGGTCGACCTCGTCCGATCGCTGCTGAACGGCGGCGACCTCGAGACGGAGCTCGTCGTCGGCCGATAGGCTCCACAGCACCGTCTGCCCGGCGAGAATCCGTCGAATGTGCCGTCGTCTCGCGCTCGAATATCCCGATCGCCGGCATCGGCGTCCTGTTCCTGACCAGCGACTCGAACCCGACTCCGGTCGAATGACGTCGGGTCCGGCACCCGCGAGTATCTGGTACCTGTCCGTGAGCCGCCGGTACGAGCAGCCACACGCAGTACTATCTCCCACAGAACAGCAGTGTAGCCGTCAATTTTGAACCGCTCTCGGGTAATTCAGCCGGTCTGTGGAACGTCAAGGAGGTGCTGGGCGAGCCTATCGGGTTCCGACACCATAGGCCAGTGACCGGTTTCCAGTTCGTACAAATCCCACGCTCGTTCGTTACAGAGCCGTCGAATCATCTCCAACACGTCATCATCCATGCCGTTGTCTTGACAAAGAATGTATGAGTGTGGGATATTTGTTGTGTCCGGGTTCTCCGCGGTCACTGTCTGTTCGAACGTATTCAGTGGATGGGGTGTCGCCTTTTTTCGTATCCACTCTGTGTCTTCGTCCGAGATACCGACCCAGCCTGAATGGTCGTCTGGCAGTGGCCACCCGCCGTCGTTACCTTCCGCAGTTGCTTCCATCGTTGTCCACTCCGCCGGTGGATAGAAGTCGGAGGCTGCGACGGGGTCGTTGTCCATCGGGATCAGTGCGTCGAGGTAGACGACGTGTGCGAGTCGCTCCGGGATCTCCTCGGCCACCCGCAAAACCACCAACCCTGCGTAGCTGTGACCAACAAGGACAACGTCCTCAAGCTCTCGATACTCGAGGACGTTCACGATGTCACGAACGTGTGTTTCGAGATCGGTGTCAGGACGAGCGAGGTGTACTCGTTCGCCAAGACCCGTCAGTGTCGGGGTGTGCACCTCGTGGCCCTCTTCGCTGAGTAGGGGTGTGAGATGTTTCCAACACCATCCCCCAAGCCACGCACCGGGAACGAGTACGAACGACACCTCACTGTCAACGTTGCTGTCCTGTTCTGACAACGCTCGATTCATTGCTCGGTTCGGGATCGGCCGTGGCTGATTGTCTTCGAGTCGAGCATCGGCGTCAGTGGGTGTCTATCGGGGTCGAATACGTTCGCGTTCATTGGTTCTTATCCGTAGTGCTGTCGACGGCTCCTCCGCCCAAATACGTAATTCTAGTGGGTGAAAGTGGTCGCTTCGAACGACTGTGTAAGTCTGTGTGTGCGGATTGGTGGCGACCTCGGCGTCGACGTTTGTCCTTCGATTTACTCTTGCGTATGGCGTACGAGGCTACAGCGATTGCGTTGCTTTGAGTAGTGCAACGATTCGTGCGGCGGGCGCAGACACACGTCCCGATAGAGGGTCCTGTGTGCTGCAGCGTTCGATGTGACGGCGGTCTCTCAAACGCTCTCGAATCTGGGTGTCGAGTACCTCATCCCCAAGCGGACGTTCAGCCTATCCTCCGAGACGGTGGTGCGGGACGGGAACATTCGTATATCGATATATGATTTATACGGTCGGTTTGAGGCAGCGAGATTTACTTCGAACGGAGTAATCACTGGCCATCGTTGCGTGCCGGTCAAAACGTCTGGACGAACGGACAGCGAAACGGACGAAGAGACTGGCGTCGACCGCGTCGGTCGTTGGTTTCTCGTCACCGGGTCACGGCGTAGATACACTCGAGATAGGTCTCACGAACGCGGTCGCCCCAGTTGTGGGTGTAGGTGTCGATCACGTCCCCGGCGACGTCGCCACGGAGGTACTGTACGATCCCCCGGTCGCCGGTTCGATCCCGCAGATGTGTGGTGAAGAAGTGCCGGAAGTAGTGGGGCGTGACGTTCTCCTGCGTTCCGCCGCCGGTCCGGTACCAGCCGCGCTCTCGAGCGTGTTTCGCGACGATATAGCGGACGTCCGACGGCGTGAGCCGCTCGCCCCACGAATCCCGCGTGTCGAGGAAGAGCGGTCGCGCCGGCGAAACCGCGTCCGGACGGATCGCCAGCCACTCGAGCAACACCCGCCGAAGTTCGTCGTCGACCGGCACGATCGTGTCCCGCTTTCGCTTGTTCGAGGCCGTCCGTTCCTCGCCGTTGACGGCTGTGCCGCGGGCCGGTTCGGCGGAAACGAACACCGACGACGGCCGCTGCTCGAGTCCGACGCGTGGCGTCCACTCGAGTTCGAGCGGCGGCATCTCGAGGTGGAGGTCACGAAGATCGAGGTTGCAGAGCTCGCCGACCCGCATTCCCGTCTTCAGGTGGGTGACGACGACGGCGCGTTCGAGGGGATGGGCGATCGAGTCGACGAACGACCGCATCTCGCCGACCGAGATGTCGCGTCTCGTCGGGTTCGTATCGATCGATTCGGACATCTCTTCCATGACTAGCGCCATCGGGTTGTCGTCGAAGACGCCGACGCGGGTCATGTAATCGTAGAAACGGTTGAGATACGAGGCGTAGGTCGCGATCGTGCTGGATTCGAACGACCCGCGCAGCGAGTGGATCCAGGCCATACACTCCCGTCGGGTGGCCGCGCCGACCGCGTCTCCGTCGAACTCCGCCCGGACGAACGCCTCGAACCGTCGGAGCACGCGCTCGTAGGCCTCGAGCGTCCGTTCGCTCTTGCCGTGGTACCGCTGGTCGTCGAGGAAGTACGCGATCGGGTCAGTCACGTCCGCGGGGGGATCGGCTGTGGGCTCAGTCGCCATCGCCACCACCCTCGACGGTCGTGTATCCGCCGTGGCGTCCGCTGTATCGAATTCGGTTGGTCGACTGCAGTTCCTCGAGCGTCTCGTCCAATCGGGACTCGATGTCGTCGGAGACCGCCTCGAGCAGCTCCTCCCACGAGTACGTGTCAGACGAGAGTAATTCGAGGACCTGTGTTTCGAGGCCGTTACCCCCGGGGTCTGGGTCGGTGGAATCGGGTTCCGCTGAACCGGGTTCGAACCCCTGTCGCCCCGCCTGGACCATCGTTCGGACGAACTCGCTCTGGCTCATGTCCAGTTCGTCGGCGTGGTCCTGCCAGGCCGCTTTCTGGTAGGCCGGGACGTAGGTTTTGACAGCGGTCCTAGATGTGTCCGCCGAATCGCTCATACCGTACCCATCAGACGCGGTGATCTTCAATCTACCCATTATTCGAGCTAAGTGAGTTTATCTCGATTTGGTGGACTACTATACTGCGAGAATTGGCACCATAATCAGATATTTTTGGCATTCGTGGGGACATACATCGAGATCTAACGTTGGAGCGAATGGTGATACAATCTGAGATATTTGATCGACGATATCGACCGGCCGACCGACGAACCGTCCTCGCCCACGGTACCGAGTCGTCGAATCCGATCCACGAACGCGCCCGAGTCTACTCTCGATCGGCGACCGTCGGCTCGACTGGGCCCGCCACATCGGCTCGAGCGAGTCGGCGGTCGGTCCCCCCGAACGGTGCTCGCTCGGACGCGGATGGTCGCTCGAGTCCGATCGTCCGACCCGGTATCGACGAGTGGTTCCTCGGCTGGTCGAGGGACTCCCGAGTCCGAGCGTCGATCGCCCGACGAGCACTCAGAGCGGACCGCCGCTGCGCTGAACGCGCTCGAACCCGGCAAGTTCTCGTAGCGTCGACGCCCGTGGTCCGCCGTCCGGTCGTCGGCACTTCCAGCGCGGCGCTGTCCGGTTCGGACGGGTTCCTACGCGGTCGTCTCGAGGCGCGGTTCGTCGATCGGTGCCGACGAGATGCCAGGCCGGCGTCTCGGCTCGCGGAACGGCCTCGGGGGTCGGCTCCATCGCTCGAGCCGGTGAACCGGACGCAGCAACGCTCCAGCGAGTCGAGAGTCGAGCCGGACCGAATCGGCTCCCTGCAAGTACGCGCCATCCCTGCTGTTACGTCGAAGAGTTCGGGCAGCGTCGTCTTCACTCGGCCTGTAGCGGGTTTCTCGAAGGCTGATACGTCGCTGTGGCGGGGAAAACCGGACCCCGATCCGAATCCGCTCAGAATCGCAGTGTGTCGCGATTTGGGGCGCTGCGACCGGCCGGCGGCCACAGGAGCGGCGCACGCCTCGTCACTGTTCCCCGGACCCGGTGTGAGCGCGATACCGACCGTCACCGGCGCGTATCGGGGTGATATCGCCCGATCCGCTTCCGGTTTCGGAATCGGCTGTCGTCCCATCCCGAACGGATAAATCACATATCGATATATCTATTCGGACGAACCCGGGAACGCGTCGCGTCGGTACGTTCGCAGTTTCCGTGCGGTTGCAGACGATTCCGCTCCGATCGTGGTACCGCCGTGATCACGCGACACGACCGCTTTTCTCCCGATCTGAGCGACCCACCGGTACCGGCGGCGGTAGTTATTCCCCGCTCGTGGTCGTCCTCTCCGGTATGGCTGATATGACCGTCGAGGAGGCGATGGCGAAGTACGGACCGTCGGAACTCACGCGCGACGACCTTCTGGTGCTCGAGGACCCACACTACGCTCCCGAGAACGTCGCGATCGTGACCGGAGCCGGATCGGGGATCGGACGGGCGACCGCGCTGGCGTTCGCGGCGAACGAACTGACCGTTCTCGCGACGGACCGCGACGAGGAAGGGCTCGCCGAAACGCAGTCGCAGGCCGACGCGCTGTCCCTGTCGGGCGAACTCGTCACGGTCGTCGGGGACCTGACCGACGACGCTGATCTCGAGCGGATCGTCGAGGAAGCGGCCGAACGGGGTAATATCCGGTATCTGGCCAACATCGCTGGGATCCAGACCGTGGCACCGATCGAGTCGTTTCCCCTCGAGAAGTACGACCTGATGCACGACGTCATGCAGCGTGCGCCGATGGTACTCGCGAAACACTGCATGCCACACTTCCGGGACAACGACGACGGCGCGGGGGTCGTCGGCAACATGTGCTCGGTCCACGGCCACATCGTGACCCAGGACAAGGTGGCGTACAACATGACGAAGTTCGGACTGCGCGGGCTCACGCAGTCGATCGCCGCCGAGGTCGAGGGAGACGTGCGGGCGTTTACCGTCAGCACGGCCTACGTCAAGACCGCTCTCGTCGCGAAACAGCTCCCCGACACGGCGGACCGACGCGGGATGACCGTCGACGAGGTCGTCGAGAACGTGATGCTCCAGCACACCCGGGTCACGGAGATGATGGAACCCTTCGAGGTCGCGAACCTGTTCGTAATGGGATCGTCGACGCACAGCAAGCACCTCAACGGCGGCGACATGACCCACGAGGGCGGCATGAGTCTGACCTACTGATCCGCGAACGGGAGCGGGAACGAGTCGGCGGCCCCACTCGGCGAGGAACGCATCGGCCCGCTCGAGGGCGGTGTCCCGTCGAGTTCGGTGCGCCGGCCGATGATTTCGGCCGGAGAGCGGTTTCGTGTCTGATTCGGTGTCGGACCCTACGTCGAACTATCGGTCCCCCTCGACGATTCGTCGTCCGCCGACTCGCTCGCGTCCCGGAACCACCGGCCGACCGTTCGCTGGCGCTTGCGAGCCCGCAGTCGGTCCTGGAGTCGCTCCTCGATGACGGCCTGCATCTCGAGGCCGCGCTCGGCGTCCACGTCGTGGGCGGTCGCGGCTCGTCCGAGGAGGGTCGCCGAACTGGCGGTGTCGGCCGTCACGCTGGCGAGCCGCCGGCGGCGCTGGAAGATCGTCGCCTGATGGAGGACGGCCTGCACCCGGTAGTACGGAACGACCTTGGTGGTCCGTCGCCAGAACCCCGTGCGCGTGAGGAAGTATCGATCGCCGACGCGGTAGCCACGACTCGACCACTTCAGGTGGGCGGCTATCGGGGCGAGGACGGCGATCGCTGCGACGACGTACCACCGGGCCCCGACCGCCGTGTACCGCGCCACCGCGTACGCACCGCCGACGATAGCCGCCGCAGCGAGCAGGTACCGGATCGCGTACCGTTCGCGGGCGCGACGCGGCGGCGACTCGAGGTCGACCGGACCGAACGGTTCGATCGCGCGCGCGAGTTCGGCGACCCGATCGGCGTCGGCGAGCGGAATCGCGGACTCCGTGCCACGGGAGTTGGACTGTCCGGGCGCGTAGCCGGCCGTCTCGACGCTCAGCGCCGCGTAACCGAACCAGCGGAACGGGACCGACTCGGAGATCGTCAGCGTTTGGACCTTCTCGAGGGGGATCGTCCCACTGTAGCGCTGGAGGAGGCCGCGCTCGTAGTAGAGTTCGTCGCCGACGCGCGTGAGGCGGAACCCGTAGTACCGGGTGAACGTCAGGGTCGCGCTGATGGCCCAGGCAGCGAGCAGAAAGAGGAGGAGACCCCACACGACCGCGAACAGGCCAGTTTCCGGACCGGGTATCCACGCGAACCGGTCCGTGGGAACCAACGCCACCGGATCGAGCCCGCTGGCGAAAGAAAGCGCGATACCGCCCAGCAGACTCGCCCCCGGGTCGATCGTGAAGACGCTCAGAATCGCGAGTTCGTGCGGACGAATCTCGAACAGGAGTTCCTCGTCGTCGGCCGCCGCGTCGTCGGTCGCGTCCGTCCCCGTTTCGCGGCCGTCCGCGTCGGTTTCGGGAGCGCTCGCACCGCTTCGGAGCTGTCGCCTGAGGCGGCGAGCCTCCGCCTCGTCGACGTACTCCAGGCTGACTTCGGTCTGTCCGCCGCCAGCGGTTTCGACGTGGACGGCGGCGATCCCGAGGACGCGGCCGACGACGTTCTGCCTGATGTCGACGTTCTGGACCCGCCCCAACGGGAGCTCGCGGTCCCGTCGCGCGAGCACCCCCGAGGTGACGTCGAACGTGTCGTCCGTGAGCTCGTACCGGAATCGCTGGTAGTACGCGAACTCGTAGACGATTCCGACGACGACCCCGACCGCCACGAGCGCGAACACCGACAGCAGGTCGGTTCCGTTTCCGCCGGGCGAAACCACGATACCGACGACGAAGAACAGAAATCCGGTGTTGAGGCTGCGCGAGAGCGACCGGACGGCAACCGAGGCCGGATGGAGTTTCCTCATACCGCGTCCTCACCCGCGCTCTCGATCGCGAGTCGGCGAAGGGATTCCTGCAGGTCCTCGGCGCGTTCCGGCGTCAGTCCGGGGATCGCGACGTCCGAACTTCGGGAGCCGGCCGTGTAGACGACGACCGTCGCGAGGTCGGTGGTTCGCTCGAGCGGAGAGCGCCGGGAGTCGACGTGCTGGACCCGAACGTAGGGGACGACCGTCTTGACGCGGGTGAAGACGCCACGTTCGATGTAGAGGTCGTCGTCCCGGAGTTCGAACCGCCAGACGCCGTAGCGCAGCCAGACCACGAGCACGCGCAGGAGAGCGAGGAGGAGCGCGACTCCGGCGGCAGCCGGGACGAGGGCCGCGGGTGCGGATTCCCAGACGCCGGTGCGCGTGAGAACGATCGCCGCGCCCACGAGAATCCCGCCGAGAATCGCGGCTCGCGCGATCGCGAGACCGAGCCAGACGACTCGCACTCGCGGAGTGAGCCGTTCCATACGTATCGTGTGGGAACTAATCCGATTAAAGGGTTGGAAAGCGGCGGTAGTTTGCAGAGCGTGAAAGAGAATCGGAGACGGGAGCGGAATCAGAAGGCGACGGAGAATCGGAGTCGGGTGCGGAAGCGAGATCGGAACAGTGTCGTTCGTCTCGAGTCCGCTCGACGGTATGCGCGTCGCCCGGACCGGGCTGACACGCTGCCGAGCGGGCTCGGCGACGCGGCTCCGCGGGAGTCGGAACCGGCGGGTTCGTGTCTGAGTGCGGTCGCAGCCGCCGTCGCCGGCCATACGTATTTGTGCAGTGGTAGCATACTCTCCGAGTGATGGGCAACAAGCAGTTTACCCCCGATCTGGTTGCCCTCCGGGCAGCGGCCGGTCGGCTTCCGGTCGACGACGTGATCCGTCTATTCGGCAACTATCACGCTCGAAACGCGGTCATCTATCTCCACGATCATCCGACGGCGACGCTCGACGAACTCGCCGACGCGCTCGCGGCCGCGGCCGCCAGTACCGACGAGACGATCGCCACCCCGTCCGATCGAGAGCGGATCCGCATCCGGCTGTACCACGTGATACTCCCCCAGCTCGAGGAGTTGGGGATCGTCTCCTTCGACAGCGAGGCGAACGCGGTCACCGAGACGACGATTCCGGCAGCGATCAGGGAGTACCTGCGGATCGACGACTGCTCCGCATGAACTCGCTTCGAGACGTCTTCGAAGCCGTCGACCGACGGCGAAAAACGCTCGAGATCCACGCCGACGAGGCGTCGGTCGTCACGGAGTTTCGACACCAGTTCGACACGCGGAACGTCGACGTGACCCACCGCGCGCTGGGTGCGCTCGACGGGACGGGATTCGTCATCGTCAGGGACGACGACGGCGAATTTCGGGGCGCACTGGGGATCGACCAGTTCGACGCGATCCTCTCCCCCGAGAGCCACCCGCCGTGGGAACTCGCCGAGACCGATCACGATCAGGCGGACCTGTTCGAATTCCTCGAGAACACGCTGTTTTCGTCGTACGATCGCCGGCAGATGATCGCCACCTCTCGTGAAATCGAAGAACGAGCGTGGCGCGTCGGTACCGGCCGACTGTACGCGGGCTTCCAGCGGGCGACCGCGCTCCGCGCACAGGCGGCGGTCTACGATCGGCTCGGAGCGCACGACTCGCTCGACGTGGCAGTGTTCCTCGGTGAGGAGACCGACGTGGCGCTCATCGACGCCGTGACGGTCGTCGCGGACGCCGGCGGCGATCTCGGCGCGTTCTGGTTCGTCGCGTTCGACGGCGGCGGAAACGAATTCCACCGCTGTGCACTGATCGCCGAGGAACGCGCCGCCGGCCGGTACTACGGCGTCTGGACGTTCGATCCGGCGACCGTGGGGGAGCTGTTCACGTACCTCGAGCGGACGTACGAGCTCTCGTAACGGCGACGGTCGGCTCCCGTTCTCGTCCGTCGGAACGGCGTCACCGGCGGCTGTCACGCCGTCGGCATCCCAAAACGGAACCGGTCCGGGAGCGATCGGTCCCGGATGCTAGTGAGTCGCGGTGCGGACGTCCTCGACGCGATAGAGGTCGTCCTGCAGTCCGTCTCCGTCACAGTCCTCGTTCGGGCACTCGTAGTGCCAGCCGTCCTGGGTCGCCGTCCCCTCCTGGAACCGCTCCCCACATACCTGACAGAAGAGTTGTCCCTTGTTGCACGTATCTCGGTGTAACTCGAGGGCGAGCTCGGTCTGGAACGACTGGTTGCAGTTGCGACAGGTGTGCATATTTCGTCTGACGCGAGCATCCGCCAAAACTGCTTGGGTTCTTTTATTGCATCGAATTCTGGCTTGATTCGGCTCCACTGCGCCGATTTGGGCGTGACGAGCAGGCAAAAAAGAACGACCGAATCGGCGGTTTACTCGGGTTCGAGTATCCCGCCGGCTGGTAGGTCGACCCGACGGCGCTCGCCGCGTCCGCGGCGTTCGAGATCCTATCATAGTCCTGGTATTCCACCCGTCACTGCGTCGATTTCGTTCGGCTGCAAGAATCCCCGACCGATTTATAGTTACCGAGCCAACGTTCGGGCGATGAACTCGTTCGTCATCGGCGGCCGGCTGTTCGCAGGCGTCTTGCTCATTCTGGCGAATGCCTTCTTCGTCGCTATCGAGTTCGCGCTGACCCGCGCACGACAGTTTACCGAGGAGGAGTTCGTCGGTGGCAACCCGAAACTCGAGCGTGCGTGGGAGATGACTGACGACCTCGAACTCTATCTCACGACGTGCCAGGTCGGAATCACTGCCTCGAGTATCGCGGTCGGGATCGTCGCCGAACCCGCGCTGGCGGCCATCTTCGAGCCGTTCTTCGAGAACACGGCACTGGCGACGATCGGGAGCGGGGCGATCCTGGCCTTCCTCATCATCAACCTCGTCCACCTGACCCACGGCGAACAGACGCCGACGTATCTGGGCGTCGAGCGGTCCCGGATGGTGTGTCGGTACGGTGCGACGCCTCTGTACTGGTTCCACTGGGTGATCTCGCCGATCATCACGCTCGGCGACGGGATCGCGAAACTGACCCTCAAGCTCTTCGGGGTCGAGATGACCGGCGCGTGGCTCGAGACCGAGGAGGACGTCATCGAGTCCCGCGCCGACCTCCGGAACAAGCTCGGGTCGGTGCTCGAGGAGGGGGAACTCCCGGAGGAACGGCGCGAAGAGGTGATGAACGCCTTTCAGATCGGCGAGCAGTCCATCAGCGAACTGATGGTCCCCCCCGAGGATATCGTCGCGCTGTCGACGGCCGACGATCCTGAGGAGAACTTCCGGAAGATGGAGGACCGACCCCAGACGCGGTATCCGCTGATCGGGTCCGACCCGACCGACTTCCGCGGGATCGTCTACACGCCGATCTTGGTTCGACACCGCGAAGAACTGGCCGAGGGCAACGTCGACTTCGCCGAACTGGCGGCACCGCCGATGACGCTCTCCCCCGACGTCGACGTCAGCGACGCGGTCGACCAGTTCCAGGCCGAGAATCAGGAACTGGCGCTCGTGATCGAGAACGGTGAAGTCGTCGGGTTGGTGACCGTCACCGACCTGCTCGAGGCCGTTATGGGCGACATCGAGGACCCGCTCGATCGGGAACAGGTCGAATCGGCCAACCGGTAAGTAGGTGGACCACGAACCAACCACGCGACTGCGCGCTTTCGGCTTTTCCGCATCCCGGTGGAACGAACAACCATGTATCACGATATTCTGGTACCGACCGACGGGAGCGACTCGAGCGCGGCGGCGGTCGACGAGGCCGTCGCGATCGCCGGCGAGGAGGGGGCGACGGTCCACTTCCTCCACGTTATCGACGAGGGAACGGAGATGTCCGCGGGTGCGTCGGGGATGATCGCGCCGCAGGTTACGGAGACGCTCGAGGAAGAAGCGGAATCCGCCCTCGACGACGCCGAACGCCGGGCGGAAGCGACCGGCGTGAACTACGAGCGACGCACACGCGAGGGGGATCCCCACGAGGCGATCGCGGTGTACGTCGCCGAGCACGATATCGACCTCGTCGTCATGGGCGCGAGCGGCCGCTCGGGACTGAAAGCGCACCTCCTCGGGAGCACGACCGATCGCGTCGTGCGCACGGTCGACGCGTCCGTGCTGATCGCACGACCCTGACGAGCCGGAAGTTCAGCAGACGGTCGACACCCGCGACGACAGTGGACGGGGTCATTCGCACAGCAGCCGCTCGACGAGGACGTCCTCGAGTTTCGACTCGGTTTCGGCACAATCACACGAGGAGCGGCGGTGGCTTCCCTTCCGTTCGTCGCCCCTCACGACGCCCTCTCTGACCGGGAGAACGGCGAGCGGCGCTCGCTCGAGACGGCCTCCCAGTACGGATTCGGCCTCGTCGCTCTCGAGTAGTCCGAGGTGCTCGAGCAGCGGCGACTCGCAGTCTGCGTGGCGCAGCAGGGACTCCAACTCCGTTCGGTCGAGGCGGCCGAGTAGTTCGCTCTCGAGTCGATCGCAGGGACCGGCTCGCGACGCGTTCCCCGCTGGTGGCGTCTCCGACGGGCGGTCTTCCGCCGGCGGGGTTCGAGGCGGTCGTTCGATAACAGTGCCGGCCTTTCCCACGGCGATGTCGGGATACCCCGTTGCGACGGCGAGCAGGTCGTTCCCGGTCGGTGTGGGTTCTCGCTGCCAGGAAGTCCGACTGTCCAGCGGTCGCCGGAAGACGGCGTTGCTCTCCGAGACCGCCACGAGGTGGTCGTCGGAGCAGTCGACGGCGCGGAGTCCGGCGGCCGGGGTTTCGATCGGTTTCCAGCGTTCGGTGGCTGGATCGTAGCGATAGATCATCCCATCGTCTGCGGCGACGTAGACGTCCTTCCGCGGGCCGACCGTCACGTCGGTTGGCGTAGCTTGGACGTCTGCGATACCGATGGCGGTCCACTCTCCCGGTCGCTTCTCGTAGACGTTCCCCCCCGTGTCGACGGCGTAGACCACGCCGTCGGCGGCCGCGGCGAGCGCGGGAATCGCCGCACCCGAACCGGGTTTCGACGGCGACCAACCGGTCACCTCGAGCCCCGAGAGAGTACCCGAGAGAATGGTCCCGGACGCGTTGGAGACGAACACCGTCTCGCTGCCGGCGGTTCCGAAGATGGCGATCGACTGCCACGAGCCGGAGATGTCATTCGCGTACGAGAAGTCGTAGATTCGGTCTCGAATCAAGTCGTACGCGCCGATTGCGCCGGACGCACCGGCGACCCATACCCGCGCGCCGTTGTCGATCGTCGCGATCGATCGGAGTGTCCGGTTCTGCCCCGCTGGTCCGGACTCGACCACGGGTTCCCAGCCCTGGCCGCGGTTCGCGACGATCGTTCCACCGCCGCCGACGGCAAACGGACCGTCGTCCGTCCGAACGACGTCGTACAGATCGGCGTCGAACGGGGTTGTTATCGGTTGCCACGAGTGATCGGTCTCCGCATCGGTTTCGTGCGGCATCGACACCGAGTCGGGGACCGCCGCCGATAAGTGACTAGTACGTTACAGAAAATCGTAGCGCTCGCCGACGCCGTCTCAGTCGTCCTGGCCGAGGATGCCGCGCTCGGTCATCTTCCGGGGATCGAGCACCTCGTCGGCCTCCTCCTCGTCCAAGTAGCCCTTCTCGAGGACGACTTCGCGAACGGTCTTGTCCTCCTTGAGCGCGGTCTTGGCGACCTCGCTGGCCTTGTCGTAGCCGATGTGGACGTTCAGCGAGGTGGCCATCGCCATCGACTGCTCGACGCGCTCTTCGCAGTACTCTTCGTTGGCCTCGAGTTTCCGGACGAACCGATCACCGAAGACCTGACTCGCGTTCGAGATGAGTTCCGCGGACTCGAGGAAATTGTGGGCCAGCACGGGCTTGTAGAGGTTGAGGTCGATCTGGCCCTCCGCTGCGCCGGCGGAGACGGCGGCGTCGTTGCCGACGACCTGTTTGTGGACCTGATTGACGGCCTCGGCGACGACGGGGTTGATCTTGCCGGGCATGATCGAGGAGCCGGGCTGGTTCTCGGGCTGTTCGATCTCGCCGAGCCCGTTGCGCGGGCCGGAGGCCAGCAGTCGGAGGTCGTTGGCGATCTTGTTCAGCGAGCCGGCGACGGTTCGGAGCGCCCCGTGTGCTTCGGACATCGCGTCGTGGGCGGCCTGGGCCTCGAAGTGGTTGTCGGCCTCGCGGAACTGGACGCCGGTCTCCTTCGTGATGTATTCGGCCGCGCGGCCGGGGAACTCCTCGTGGGTGTTCAGCCCCGTCCCGGTCGCGGTGCCGCCGAGCGCGAGTTCGCCGAGGTGGTCACGGATCCGGTCGACGCGGGCCAGTCCCTTCTCGACCTGCGTCCGGTAGCCGCTGAACTCCTGGCCCAGCGTGACCGGCGTCGCATCCTGCAGGTGCGTGCGGCCGGTCTTGACGACGTCGTCGAACTCCTCCTCTTTCTCCTCGAGCGCCTCGCGGAGCGTGTCCAGCGCCGGGATGACGTCCTTCTCGACGGCCTCGAGGGAGGCGACGTGCATCGCGGTCGGGACGACGTCGTTGGACGACTGGCCGTAGTTGACGTGGTCGTTGGGGTGGACGACGCGGTCGCCGATCTCCGAGCCCATGATCTCGGCGGCGCGGTTGGCGATGACCTCGTTGGCGTTCATGTTCGAGGACGTCCCGGAGCCGGTCTGGAAGACGTCGACCGGGAACTGGTCGTCGTGTTCGCCAGCGATGACCTCGTCGGCGGCTTCGATGATCGCCTCGGCGACGTCCTCGTCGACGAGTTCGAGGTCGCGATTGGCCTGCGCGGCGGCCTTCTTGACGACGCCGAGTCCGCGGACGAACCGGCGGCTGAACGTGATCCCCGAGATGGGGAAGTTCTGGATGGCGCGCTGGGTCTGGGCACCCCAGTAGGCGTCCGCTGGTACCTGCATCTCGCCGAGGCTGTCCTCCTCGATTCGGTAGTCGTCGTCTGCCATACGCGGAGCGTCGGGACCGGTCAGGTAAAATCCACCGAAAGGCCGATATCGTCCGCTCGAGCGCGCTCGTTCGAGGCCGAACGGGGCTGGTGGTCTCGGCGACGAGCGGACCCGCTCGTTTCGCGATCGAATCTGTGAACGCGGAAACGAGACGTTCGATATCCCGTTTTTCGTCAAGACCTGAACAATACTTTACCCGGCCTCGCATGTAACGTGTGCTGGGTGGAGGACATCAGTCGGGAGACCAGTACGGGATGGCTGCGCGACGACTCGTCTCTGGTGGTCGCGGTACAGGTCGTCGCGACGGTCGTCCTGTTCCTCTTCGCGATACGGTTATTGGGGTCTGCAACGGATGCGCTCACACCGTCGCTCAGGGGTATATTGAGTCGGATTATCGTCGACGACGGATCGGCACTCGGCCTCAGTTGGATCGCCTCGTACGTGTTAGCCAACGGGTCGATCGTCGCCGCCCTCTCGCTGTCCCTGTTCAACTCGGGACTCGTTCTCCCGTCGCAACTGTTCTTGATGATCGTCGGCTCCCGGCTCGGCGGTGGGGCCGTCGTCGTCTTTATCGGGGCGTTCGATTACCTGAACGAGGAGGTCGAATCGCTCCGCGAGTCGATGAGCCTCGGGCTCCTCACCTTCCTGCTCACCCACTCGATCTACCTGCCCGCGATGGTACTGGGATACGCCGCGATGCCAGCGATTCGGACGGAGAAGAGACGCAGTCAGGCACTTTCCGACCTCGAGGTCTCGCTCCCGGACGTGCTGTCGATTGTCACCGACGGACTCATCGACGTCGTCGGAGGTGGCGTCGCGTTTCTCTTGGCGATCGGCTGTATTCTCCTGAGCCTCCAGTTGTTCGATCGCATACTCGATGGCATCGATAAACAGCGGCTGCGTCGGCGCTACGTCTCGAGGTTACAGGACAAGTGGGTGTCGTTCGGACTCGGGCTCGTCGTCACGGGGGTTACGACGAGCGTCGCGTTTTCGCTTGGCGTGATCGTTCCGCTCTACAACCGCGGACATATCAAACGAAGCGAGATCATGCCGTTCGTGCTGGGCGCGAACATCGGGACGTTGATCGATACGCTCGTCGTCGCGGTCGCATTGAACACGTTCGTCGGGATTCGGATCGTCCTCGTTCTGGTGGCCATCGGCTCCGGCATGTCGGTGGTCGTGCTCGCGTTCTACGCGCCATACGGTAGGCTCATCGACAGAGCCCAGAATCGAATCATCGACAACACGGGCTACTTCGTCGGCGTTCTCCTCTCGCTACTGCTCGTTCCGCTATTGCTCATCGTGTTCCCTTGACCCCTGGCCCTGCAGTCCATCGTCAGTGATTGGGCGGGTGAGAACTCGTCCGGAACGGACGAGTTGGGCCGAGGAGAGGGGCGGAAGGCAGCGTTATCGACAACCCGGACGGCGTCGAGACCGATCAGGTAAAATCCACCGAAAGGCCGATATCGTCCGCTCGAGCGCGCTCGCGCAGTGTCGATTGGAGCCGTTTCCGGCCCGTGCCGTGGATCTCGCGAGCCGTCTCGAGGTCGACGTCGTAAATCGTCGGTGTCCCCCAGGCGAACGTCCGTGAGCTGGCGGTGTCGACGGCCAGCGACGCGAGCCCGAGCCGGCGCTGGAAGATCGATCGGCGCGTCGAGACCGTCTGTATCCGGTAGTACGGGATCACGGTCGTTCGGCGCTTCCAGAACCCGCTTCGGATCACGAGGTGGTCCTCGCCGACGAAGTAGCCGAGGTTGACGTATTTCAGGTGAGCGGCGGGTGGCACCGCGACGAAGACGACGGCCGTGAGATACCAGCGGTCGACGGTCGAAACCTGCGCGAGCCCGAACGCGATACCCACGACGGCGGCCGCGACGATGGCGTAGCGGGCGAGATATCGCCGGCGAGCCAACCGCGGTGCCCGCCGGAATTCGGGCGTCTCGACGCCGGTCAAGTTCTCGGCGAATCGGTAGACGCGATCGGTGTCGGCCAGCGGGACGGCCGACTGGCTGCCGCTACTGCTATCGGGTCCGTAGCCCGCCGTTTCGACCCAGAGGCCGGCGTAGCCGACCAGCCGCTGGAGCGGGTTCTCGGTGACGGAGACCGACTGGACCTTCTCGGCGGGGATCGAGCCGCTGTAGCGCTGGATCAGCCCGCGCTCGTAGACGAAGTCGTCTCCCGCTCGCCCGAGTCGGAACCCGTAGTAGTTCGCGACGGTGTAGATCGCGCTCGCGACGTACGTAGCGGCCGTCCACTGGAGCGCAGTGATCGCTGTCAGGACGAGTAGCTGGCCGAGGGCAGCACCCTCGACCCCCTCCGGCCCGCCGAAGGGCTCGGCGGCCAACAGGAGAAATTCGGGCACCGGTCCCGAACCGGAGTCGGCACCCCCCACGAAGAACAGCAGCGCGATCGGGAACACCGCCGCGCCCCACCGAAACGAAGTCAGGGCGTAAACGAGGAGCTCGCGGAACTCGAGTTCGAACAGGCGGATCGGCCTCCCCTCGTCTCGAGCCCGTTCCCGTCGCGTGGTCTCGTCGATGCCGGCGGTCGAATCGGCCGGACTCGTCCGAGCCGTTCGTTCGTCGGTGGCCCCTTCGTCGTCAGTTTTCGCCGTCAATCGGCGGATCTCCGATCGAAGCCGCTCAGCTTCGTTCTCGCTAACGTAGTTCAGCGTCGCCTCGGTGTCGCCCCCGCCGGCGGTCTCGATGGAGACGACGGCGAGTCCGAGCACGCGCTGGACGACGCCCTGTGCGACGTCGACGTTCTGGATGCGGCGGTAGGGGATCTCGCGGGAGCGTCGAGAGACCACGCCCGAGGTCACGTCGAACGTGTCCGACGTGACCTCGTAGGTGAACCGGTAGTAGTACGCGAGCCCGTAGCCGACGCCGACGACGAACCCGATCGGGGACAGCACGAACAGGACGTCGACGGTGCGGTCGACATCCATGCCGACGATGCCCGCAACGGCCGCGAGGAAAAACGGAACGGAAAATCCGGTGATGCCCCGCTGGAGGGCCAGCGACACCGCACTGAGCGGATGCAGTCGGTTCGCGTCAGACGGCATCCTCGGCCTCGCTCTCCACGGCCAGTTCGCGAAGCGTATCCTGCAGGCTTCGGGCACGGTCCGGCGTCAGTCCCGGGATCCGAACGTCCGCGTTTCGAGAGCCGGCCGTGTAGACCACGACGCTCGAGAGGCCGAGTAGCCGTTCGACGGGACCGAACTGCGTGTCGACGTGCTGGACGCGAACGAATGGAACCGCGGTCTCGACGAGGGTGACCACGCCGCGCTCGAGATAGAGCGCGTCGGCTTGCAACTCGAACCGCCAGACCTGATAGAGGCGGACGGCGTAGACGACGCCGAGGAAGAGTCCGAGCGCGACGACTCCGGCGATCGCGACCAGCGGCACGCCGAACAGCCACTGGTCGATGGCGGCGAGCGCGACGCCGAGGCCGATCGCCGCGAGCGCCCCGCGCGCGATCCAGAGCAGTCTGATTCGAGGATGAAGCGTCTCCATACCCGTATCGTGTCAGCAGCGATGGATAAAGCTACGGTTCCGGCGGGCGGGATCGCGGCCGTCCGGTCCGTCGGCGGGGCGGGCCGTCGATCGGTGTCAGTCGTCGTCGGCTGGAACTGTGAGCACGGGAACCGAGGCCGAGCGGTGGACCCGTTCGGTGACGCTCGTCGGCGACAGATATCGCCGGATGCCGGTTCGCGTCGGCTCGCCGACGACGATGAGGTCGACATCGTTGTGCTCCGCGTACAGTTCGATCTGTTCGGCCGGATCGCCGTATCGGAGCCGCTTCGCGACCGCCACGTCGGTTTGATCGGCGGCGTCGCCGACCGCATCGAGCGCGGCTTCCGCGCTCGCCTCTCGTCGTTCGACGCGGAGATCCCAGTGATCGACGGACGCGTTCATCCGAACGACCGACAGCGCGTCGACTCGAGCCCCGTGACGGGCGGCCAGCGAGACGGCGGCCGCGCTGACGTCGTCGTCGGTGTCGCCGTCGATCGCGACGAGAATGCGGTCGAACGATCCGGGGTCGCTCACCGTCGCCGACGTCTCGCGGTCCTCGAGCATGGTCGATTCCATCGATCCCAGCGATTTCGATGCCATTGTTTCGCATTACGACCACACCAGCCATATAATTGTCCAGAAAAATCTTCATGCACTCTCTATTTTTCATATTGCGTGGCGCTTTCGGGCTATGCATCCGATTCACGGTGTGAAAACGGGGATCGACGCGCCGTTTGCGGGCGGTATCGAACGCCACGGCCTCCGTCCGCGGTTACCGGTCGGCTTCGAGATCCTCGTACTCCTCGGGCGTGTACGTCGATACCTCGAGGGCGTGGATGTCGGTCGTCATGTGATCGCCGAGCGCGTCGTACACCGCCTGGTGTTGCTGGACCAGCGGCAGCCCCTCGAAGACCGGGGAGACGACGGTCGCGGCGAGGTGGTCCTCGTCGTGCTCGTCGCGTGCGTGGGTGACCGTCGCGTCGGCGTCCTCGAGATTCGATTCGATGATCTCCTCGACGGTAGCTGGTTGCATAGCTGGAACGTGAGCCGCTCGCGGCAAAAGCGCCGCGGTCGCGGCCAGCGAGACGGTGACCGGCGGACTCAGAACGGCACGTCGGGCGGAACGTCCCGGCCCGAGGAACTCTCTTCGGCCAGCCCGTCGAGCCCGGTACTGACGGTGACGTGATCGATGGCGTCGATCTCGGACGGGAGGCGCTGCTGGATCGCCTGGGTCGTCATCGGGCTGACGCCGCAGCCGCTGCACGCCCCGGTGAGATTGATCGAGACGCGGCGGTCGTCCAGATCGACGTCGGTAATCGACGAGTCGCCGCCGTGCATCTCGATCTGGGGAAAGTTTCGTCTGAGGAACAGGGATATTTCCTCCCTGACGACGTCCTCGGGGGACTGCTCCTGATCGGACTCACTCATAGGCGACTCGAGGCACCGAAGCGGTATATACTGTCGGGCGACCCCGTCGACCGCTGAATCGGCGCGGATCGAACGGGGGCGACGGTCGCGGCTGCGACGACGGCGACGGGATCAGTGACCCGCTTCGGGGTCAAGTGGTCCGCGAGAGCAAAGCTCTCTCGTCAGTACGGAAGATCGTCGATCTTCCGAACGACCCCGAGGTACTCGCCTTGTTCATCTGTAGATCGTCGCACGGTGCACAGTTTCGATATATTCGAGCACGCTAAATCGAAGTGGGTCGGAACGACGTGGGCTTACTCGTCGTCAGGTTCCTCGGCAGTGAGTTTGTGGCCAGTTTCCCGTCCGTGTTCGATAATTACTTCTGCGGCCGTTTCCCCTTCCTTCGTGACCAGCTTCGAGAAGGCGCATTCAGTACATACGATACGGACGTTCCGTGAGATTTGTCCAGTTCCATCTGGCGTCGTGTTCCTGTTTTCAGTCATAGATTCGGTCCGGGAACCCGTCTCCACACAATGTGCCACACGTGACCGCAACGTTGAAAGAACGAGGCGCGTTCCGCGACACGAACACACGATATGAATCGTTATTCCGTATAAGAGATAGATCCCGCAGACGGTTAAAGATATGCATACGAGTAGCACAACACACCACCACTCTTCGAGTGCGTTACCAACAACTGTTATGCCCGCTCGAGACGCCGTCCCCGATATGTCACTGGCAGCCGAAACCCGCCGGGCGGTCGACCGCCACCCCTTCCTGCGGACTGCCCTCCAGGCCGGCGTCGTCAACTACACTGCGGCGGCTCGCTACCTGGCGGTCGACGGGGAAACGGACGCGATCGCGACGGCGCTGCGCCGGTACGCCGACGAGTTGCCGGCGTACGAGACCGAGTCACGAGATGTCCGGGTACGGATGGAAAGCGGGATCGGTCCGATCGAGGCGGAGAGCCCGGAAAACGACGGTCTCCTCGCCGTCGGTGGCACGGCCTTCGGTCCGTGCGGCGGCGACCGGACGGCGATCGTCGCGACCGGCGACGTGGATACGGCCGCGCTGACCGCAGTGATGGCGCATCTCTCGGTCGAGGAGCTCTCGCCGAGCGCAGCGAGTATCGCCGACGGGACGTTGGTGGTCGTCGTCGATCGACTCGAGGGGGCGAACGCGCTGCGGGCCGTCGAGGACGCGCTCGAGCGGGTCGGCGTACGGCCGGAGTGACGATCGGCCGGTCCGATCCCTCGCTCGCGTTCGGCTCGATACCAGCCGGGGGCGTCGACGCGCCGGTCGACGGGGACGTCGTCGGCCCGCATCGCTCTCGGTCGTCGCTTCGGTCGGGATGGAAAGCGGAATTCTGCCGAACGCGTCAAAGCAGTTCGCCCGTCCCGTAGCGGCGGCACGCCGTGACTGCGGGCGAGCGCCGCGCTCGAGCGGCATCACACCGTTTAACTGTCGTCCGGGGGAAGTGAGCGTAATGACCCTGCACGTGACGAACACGTTGACGGGCGCAAAAGAGCCGTTCGAGCCACGGGACCCCGAGAACGTTCTCCTCTACTACTGTGGCCTGACGGTTTCGGACCCGCCACACCTGGGCCACGCGCGGTCGTGGGTCCACGTCGACGTCATGCACCGCTGGCTCGAGTCCCTCGGCTACGACGTGCGTCACGTCGAGAACTTCACCGACGTCAACGAGAAGATCGTCGCCCGCGTCGGCGAGGACGAGTTGGGCGAGAGCGAATCCGCGGTCGCCGAGACCTACATCCAGCGGACGATCGACGACATGCGTTCGCTGAACCTCCTGCGCGCGGAGGTCTACCCGCGGGTGTCCGAGCACGTTCCCGAGATCGTCGACCTCGTCGAGACGCTGATCGAGAAGGGGTACGCCTACGAGTCCAACGGCTCCGTGTACTTCGACGTGACCCGCTTCGACGAGTACGGAAAGCTCTCGAACCAGGAACTCGACGAGATCGAGTCCCAGGGCGATCCCGACGAGCGCTCGGAGAAACGTAATCCGGCGGACTTCGCGCTCTGGAAGGCGGGGGGCGTCGATCCCGACGCGGTCGCGGAGCACCGCCACGAGGGCGTCGACCACGGCGGCGATCCGCCGGCGGGCCTGACCTGGGACTCGCCGTGGGGCGAGGGCCGTCCCGGCTGGCACATCGAGTGCTCGGCGATGAGCATGACCCACCTGGACGAAACCTTGGATATCCACGTCGGGGGTCGAGATCTGGTCTTCCCACACCACGAAAACGAGATCGCCCAGTCCGAAGCCGCAACCGGCCAGGAGTTCGCGAAGTACTGGCTCCACTGCGAACTGTTCCAGATGGACGAAGAGAAGATGTCCTCGAGCCTGGGCAACTTCGTCACGGTCGCGGAAGCGATCGATCGCTGGGGGACGAACGTCGTGCGAACGTTCCTGACCGCCGGTTCGTACAACAGCACGCAGCTCTACGCCGACGAGACGATCGCCGAGGCCGAAGAGCGATGGGGGCAGCTCGAGCGCGGCTACGAGGCGGCCGTCGAGGCGCTGGATTCGCCGGCGGCGAGTTCGAAGACCGAAGACGAGTCGCTCCGTGACGAGGTCGACGGCGCACGCGAGGCGTTCGCGACCGCGATGAACGACGACTTCAACACACGAGAGGCCCAGTCCGCGCTGCTATCGATCGCGACGGCGATCAACCGACACCTCGAGAGCGCGGCCGGCGAGAGCGGACGCGACGCCGAAACGGGCGGCTACGACTATCGCGGGCTCAAGCGGGCGGTCGACGCGCTCGAGGAACTGGGCGGCGTGCTCGGATTCTCCTTTACCGGCGAGACGACCGGTTCGGCTGCACTCGCGGGCGACGTCGTGGACCTCGTCCTCGACGTGCGAGAGCGCGAGCGCGAGGCCGGCAACTACGACCGGGCCGACGAACTGCGCGACGAACTCGAGGCGCTGGGAATCGAAGTGCAGGACACGGACGACGGGCCGACGTATCGACTCCCGTCAAGCGAGTGAGGCGGTCGCGCTCCCACCGGCGGGACCGCACCGTCCGCGTTCGGTCGGCGACCGCGGTGCGGAGAGTACGAGATCGTGATCGTTGCGAGCACGTGACTGTCTCGTTGGCAACACGGCTCAAGTAGGTGGCCCCTCTAGAGGGCACAATGAAACGGTCGAATTCGTTCGTCACCGCCGGGTTCGACGCCCTGCCGGCACGCATCGCTATCCTCGACGACGAGGGCGAGATCGTCTACACGAACGAGTCGTGGGACGCGTTCGGGGTCGAACAGGGACAGTCCGGGAACGCGGGCGGCATCGGACGAAACTACCTCGCGGTCTGCGACGGCAGCGACGATCCCGACGCAACGGAAGCGGCACGCGGGATCCGGGCCGTCGCGGCCGGCGAGTGCGAAGCGTTCACGCTCGAGTACCCCTGCCACACGCCGGAGGGGGACCACTGGTTCACGATGGAAGCGACGCCGTACGACCACGACGGCGACGAGTACGTCCTCGTCATGCACGTCGACATCACCGAGCGATACCGACTCGAGCAGCGAACGCAGGAACAGGCCGACCGGATGGAGTCGTTCGCGAAACTGCTCTCGCACGATCTGCGGAACCCGCTGTCGGTCGGACTGGCCCGCGCGGAGGCCCTCGAGTTGGACGACGCCGTCGACCTCGAGGAAACGGACGGCGATCGGAGCGCGCTGCGCTCGTCGCTCGAGCGTATGGAGTCGATCATCGACGACGCGCTCGTGCTCGTGACGACCGACCGCGTCGAGGAGACCGAATCCATTCCGCTCGCGACCGCGGTCGAAACCGCGTGGACGAACGTCCGGACCGGATCGGCGAGCGTGTCGGTCTCCGACGACGTCGCGATCCGCGCGAACGCCTCGCTCGCGAGCCACCTCTTCGAGAACCTCTTTCGGAATGCCGTCGAGCACGCGGGCGACGACGTCGCCGTCGAGATCGGGGTGCTCGAGACGGAATCCGGAGCCGACGCGGCCGGTGATCCATCGACCGGTGGGGAGAGACTCGAGCGGTCGAGTGCCGACTGGCGGACCGAACGGTCCGTACTCGACGGGTTCTACGTCGAAGACGACGGCCCCGGCATTCCCGTCGCGGCTCGCGATCAGGTGTTCGAGTCGGGATACTCGGCGGACGGCGGCTCCGGGCTCGGGCTCGCGATCGTCCGCGAGGTGGCCGACGCACACGACTGGTCGATCACGGTGACGGCGGGCCGCGACGGCGGCGCGCGGTTCGAACTGCGGGGCGTCTCGATGGGTGCACTCTAGCCGGACCTGACACGGTCCCGAAGAGTCATCAGCGAGTGACAACCACCGCGGCGCTTATTCCCGCGAATCTGGTCGAAGTGAGTGATATGAATCGACGGCGGTTTATCGGCGCACTCGCGGTCGGCGGCGTCGGCGCGGTCGCCGGCTGCCTCAGCGATACCGAGGCGACGACGTTTTCGGCGGCCCCGGCGCGCGTCTCCGAGGACGCGGCGGCGGAAGCCGGCTACGAGTACCGGGGGACGAAGAGATGGATCGACGAGACTGACGTTGGCGGCGAGACGGTCGAGGTGACGAGCTACTGTAGCGTCTACGACCGGTCGATCGACCTCCCGGCCGAGCAGTTCGGCGAGGAGCCGCTTCGAGCCGGTGCGTTCGGCGTGTTCGCGGCGCCGCAAGTCAGCGTCAGCGGCGAGGAGTTCGACCCCCTCGGCGAGTTCTCGAACAGACAGCTCGCGGAACGCGCCCAGAACCACTACGCGGACCTCGAGATCGTTCGCGCCGTCGGCGGCCGCGCGCTCGAGGCACTGGGCGAACGGTTTTCGCTCCAGTCGTACGAGGGGACGGCCACGCTACAGGAAACGTACGAGATCGGCGTCGTCCTCGACACCATCCAGCGAACGCACGAGGGCGATTACGTCGCGCTCGCCGCCGTCTACCCAACCGACGACGTTCTCTCGGGTGCGTCGGAGGAGGGCCGAATCGACACGCTGATTCGGGGGCTCGTCCAGTACGACGACCTCGAGGTCGAGATCGTCGAGGACGACGATACCGACGGGAGCGGCGACTAGAGACCGATCGCGGTCGCGAGCGAGAGCCCGCTCGCGAGCGCGCCGAGCAGATAGCCACCGATCGCACCGCCGTTGAGCAGCGGCAAGCCGGCGTGGGCTCGTCCCTCGAGCACCATGTACATGAGCACGAGCAGTCCGGCGATCGTTCCGAAGGCCGCGCCGAGTGCCGGCAGGTTCAACGCGAGACCGGGAACCGCGAGCGGGTCGACCTCGAGGAAGGCGGCCGCGCTGGCGACGAGGATCGTCGGAATAACGGCGTCCCCGAGGCCGATGAACAGCGCGTCGCGCTCGAGGGCCTCCGTCTCGGCATCGTCACTCGTCCCGGTTTCGGGATCCGCATTCGCAGTCGCGTCGTCGTCGACGGCGGTCTCGGCTCCGCCGTCCTCGAGGACGTCGTCCGTGCTGTCGGCGGCGAGATAGGAGTACGAGAGGGTCGTCGGCACGACGAGGACGACGGGAATCTTGAGATCCATCACGCCTTCGGCGAGGTCCAGCATGTGTTCGGTGCCGTAGACGCTGATCGCGTCGTAGACGGCGAGGACCGAGAGGAGGAGCAACGCCGGGAGGAGCCCGAAGCTGATGCCAAAGAGTGCGGCGGCACCGGCCCCCATCAACACGCCCGCGCTGTCGATGACGTACCACTCGGGATACCACAGCAGCGCCGCGCCGACGGCCAGCGAGGCGGCGATCGCGAGGGCGTCCGCGACGCCGCCCGAGACCATCGGTTCGACCAGCGGCGGGACGAGTTCGGCGAAGACGTACCACGAGATCATCACGCTGACGCCGACGAGCAGGAGCCTGATGAGGTGGTCGAGGTCGTACTTGAACGCCGCGAGCATGAGCCCGGTCGCGACGAGCATGACCCCGACGTAGAGGATACTGTTGGTCGGGTCCTCGGGGTTCTCGACTGCCTGGCGTTCCGACTCGGTGAACGGCTCGATCAGCGCCAGCGCACCGAGCTGGACGCCGAGAAACAGGAGGACCGTCACGCCGACGGCGGCGAGGATCCGGGTCCGGTCGTTCATAGCGCGGCGTTCGCACCCCGCTCCTATTGGTTTTTCCACTCCGAACTCGCAGCGAACCGAGCGGGAGTCCGGGCGGCGGAGCACCAGCCCCGACCGAGAGGTCCCCGCGAGACGAGCTACCGCGCGTACAGCGTCGAACCGACCAGCGACGGCAGGTGGACATCGTCGTCCGGTGTCACCGCCAGATACGGCCTCGAGACCGGACCGAAGACGTCGACGACGCGGCCGACCTCCTCGAGGGAGTCGTCGAGGACCATGGTGCCGATTTCGTCGCGGAACGCGTCGTCGCCGTCGCCGTCGGTCCCGTCAGCGTCGTCCGCCCGCAGGACGGCGAGGCCCTGTGCGGTGCGGACGACTGCGCCAACCCGGCGCATCTCACTCGCGCATCGCGACGACGTACGCCGCGACGGCCTGGACGAGGTCGTTTTTCGTTGAGTCGTCGGCCCCTCGGACGACGACCCGACCGCGGTCGGCCCACGGCTCCCGCGAGTAGGCTTTGTCCCGCTCGATCGTGGCGTCGTACCCGATCTGCTGGACGGCTTTCGCGATCTCGTCGACCGTCGGTTCCTCGACCGCCAGATCCTCGGCCACGCGCCGTCCCTCGGCCCGCGAGAGGGCCGCATCGAGATAGGCGGGCCAGATGACGTTCTCGACCATGCGCGTTGCTGGGAGGGCCGGCGAGTAAACCCTTTTCAAAACGATACGTCGACGGGCGACGCGAGATCGAACGGGGTCGCGAAACGGGACCCGCAACCGGCCAGCGGGTTATCGTCGACGGGCGACGAGACCGGCGAGGGCCAGAAGGGCGGCTAGCGCAGCGGGAACGCCGAATCCGGGAATGGCGCTTTCACCGCTCTCACCGCCGTCCGATTCGTTTTCCGTCTCGTTTCCGTCGTCACTGTACGCTTCGTCGACCGCCTCGAGATCGCCTTCGATCTCGCTGTAGATCTCGGGATGGACCTCCTCGACGATCGCTTCGATCGCGTAGACGACGTCGGGACCGGGCTGACTCATCGCGTTGTCGTCGACCGCAACGATGTTGTCCTCCTGAACGGCGGTCGTCTCCTGAAGATGCTCCGCCGTCGGTGGGGCATCCGTCCGGTCGGGATAGACGATCCACTCGGGATCCTCGTCGACGACGACCTCCGAGTTGAGCTGGACCCAGCCGCTCTCGCCGACTGCTGCGGCCAGGTTTTCCAGTCCCGCGGTGGTCATCACGTCGTGTTGGAACGTCTCCGTTCCGTGGGTATCTCCGTCTTCGCCGCCGTCGTAGTACGCGAGCGGCGCGGACTCGTTCTCGAGTGCGTTCTCGAAAACCTCGAGTCGCTCGTCCATCCAGTCGACCGTCTCCTCGGCGCTTTCGCAGTCGCCGGTCACCTGACCGGTCACGCGGACGTTCTCGCGGACGTCGTCGAGGGAGTTTGCGGTATCGAGGACGACGACCGTGATACCGGCTTCCTCGAGCGTCTCGAGGAGATCCTGATTGTACAGAGCGATGTTCCCGGCGAGGACGATGTCCGGATCGAGCGCGACGATCTCCTCGGCGACGGGCGTTACCCCGTCGTCACCGGTGATATCGGTTCGGTCACCGGCGTCGAGTGACTCGGTGTATTGGCTGACGGGCATTCCGACGACTTTGTCCTCGGCACCGATGGAGTAGGCGAGTTGTGCGTCGCCCGGATAGAGCGTCACGATCGAGTCGGGTTCGCTCTCGATGGTGACCTCCTCACCGGTCGCGTCGGTCATCGTCAGCGGATACTCACACTGTGCCCCCGAGTCCTGTACGCCGGTTCCGGTCGCGGCGTTCGCGCCGGCCGCGACGGGACCGATCGCAGAAACTGTTAGCAAAACAGTCAGTAGAACGAGTAGCTGTTGTCGCATCGTCGGTACATCTACCCTACTTCAACAAATATTTGTCTACTGCAATCGAATTTGTTATTTATGAAGCGATCGGTCCGAACAGCGGTGTGGTCGACGGGTCTCGCCCTCTTGCTCGTCGCCGTCGTCATCGGCAGCGCTGCGCTCGGACCGGTCAGAATCGAACCGCTAACGGTCGCGATGGCGATCCTCAACGGGATCGTCGTTCCGACCGGGCTCGAGAGCGGCACGGCCACCGTCCCCTACATCGGCTGGTCGGTACCAGTCCCGGGCCTCGAGTACTCGTCGGTGTTCTCGTTTTCGATCGACGGAACGCACCAGTTCATCGTGGTACAGATGCGACTGCCGCGGATCGTACTCGCGGCGACCGTCGGGTTCGCGCTCGCCGCTGCGGGGACGGTGATGCAGGGGTTCTTTCGCAACCCGCTCGCAGATCCCTCGATCATCGGCGTTTCGTCCGGCGGTGCGGCCGGTGCAGTCGCAGCGATCGCGTTTCCCGCCCTCGTTCCGTTCGGTAGCCTTCATCTCGCCGCGTTCGTCGGCGCGTTGACGACGGCGTTTCTCGTCTACGCCATTGCCACCGACGGCGGACGGACGCCGGTCGCGACGCTGTTGCTTGCGGGCGTCGCCGTGCAGGCGTTTCTCGGTGCCATGATTTCGTACATGCTCATCCACAGCGGCGACGGGCTCCGGGAGGCCGTCGTCTGGCTGATGGGGAGTCTGAGAGACCGCAGCTGGAGCGACGTCACGTTCGCACTGCCGGTGACACTCCTCGGTGGTCTCGTCCTGGCGACGTACGCGCGCGAACTCAATGTGCTCCTACTCGGCGAGGAGGACGCTCACCACCTCGGCGTCGAAGTCGAGCGAACGAAACTGCTCTTGCTCGCACTGGCAAGTATCGTCACCGCTGCGGGCGTCGCCGTCACGGGCGTTATCGGCTTCGTTGGCCTCGTTGTCCCCCACATCATGCGGCTGCTCGTCGGCCCCGATCACCGGATCCTGTTTCCGACGAGTGCCCTCGCAGGTGCCTCGTTTCTCGTCGTTGCCGATACGGTCGCGAGATGGCCGACCGGACCGACCGAAGTCCCGGTCGGCATCGTTACGGCAGCGCTCGGTGCGCCGTTTTTCCTGTTCTTGCTCACCCACCGGGAGGTACACTCGCTATGATCGGTTCCGTACGAGCGGAGACCGACGACGAACGCGGCTCGAGACTCGAGCCCGCGACGATCACCGTCGACGACTGCTCGCTGTCGTTCGGCGACCTCTCGGTACTCGAGGACGTCTCGCTCACGATCGAACCCGGCGAGTTCGTCGGCTTCGTCGGGCCGAACGGGGCCGGGAAGACCACGCTACTTCGACTCGTCAGCGGCGCGCTCGAGCCCGATTCGGGAACGGTCACGGTCGACGGCGTCGACGTTCACGGCGTGTCGTCGCGGGCCTCGAGCCGACTCGTCTCCGTCGTTCCGCAGGACACGACGCTCTCGTTTTCCTTCCCCGTGCGCGACGTCGTCGAGATGGGGCGGTATCCACACCGCTCGCGGTTCTCCCCGCCGACGCCCGGGGACCGCGCCGCGGTCGAGCGGGCACTCGAGCGGACGCGGACGGCCGAACTGGCCGAACGGCCGATCGACGAGGTCAGCGGCGGCCAGCGCCAGCGGGTCGTGCTGGCGCGCGCGATCGCTCAGGAGACGCCGGTCATGCTGCTCGACGAGCCGACGGCGAGCCTCGACGTCAACCACCAGGTCGAGACGCTCGAGCTGGTCCGCGAACTGGTCGACGAGGGGCGGACCGTGGTCGCCGCCATCCACGACCTGGACCTGGCGGCGCGCTACTGCGATCGGCTCGTGATGCTCGCCGACGGCTCGGTCGCACGAGACGGGCCACCCTCGAACGTGTTGACCGGCGGCGCGCTCGCGGCGTCGTTCGACGCGAACGCAGTCGTCACGCCGAATCCGGTGACGGGGACCGAAACGGTGACCGCCTTCGCCGCGGACCGCGAGGCGGCACCGCTCGCGGATCGCGTGCACGTGCTGGGTTCCGGGTCGACCGCCGCCGGCGTCGTCGCCCGACTCGCGGCTGCGGGAATCGCGGTCTCGCTCGGCCCCGTCTCGAGCGGCGACGCGGCGACCGAAACGGCGCGCTCGCTCGGCGTGGAGACGATCGAGGTCGACCCGTTCGCGGGGCTCTCGGCGGGAGACCGATCGGCCGTCGAGCGGTCGGTTCGGGACGCCGACGTCGCGGTACTCGCGGATTTCGTCGCCGGCGGCGGGAGCGAGGCGATTCTCGAGGCGCTCGACGAGTCGGTTCCGCTCGTCTGCGTCGAGACGCGGCCGTTCGCCGAGCGGAATTTCGCCGGGAAGGACGCTCGCGAGGGCTACGAAGCGTGTCGAGAACGGGCGAACAACTCGACCGTCGAGGGCGTGCTCGAGGCAATCGGCGACGCGAGCGCGGCCTCGTCGCAGTCGCAGTCACAGTCGCAGTCACGGTCGTCGAACGAATCGACTGCCGACGACTGACGACAGACGGCTGTCGACGGCCAAGACCGGATTACGCCGCCGACTCGAGAACGAAATCCGAGACGAGCGCCGAGCGCGTCGCGGCTGGCGACAGCGGAGCGGATCGGACGCCGCCTCAGCCAGGGATAGCGCTAATCCGGTGTTAGATGCCGCCGATCGAAACTCCACCCGGAATTAGACGTGCTCCGGGACTCGTTTCGATCGGCAAACCGTGCTCTACCTCGAGAAACGGGAGTGCGGCTTTTTCGCCGCTCGGGTTGCGAGCGCAACGTATGACCGGCACCAAGCAAACGCGACGAACCGCGCTCAGACTCCTCGGAGCGACGGCAGCGACCATCGGGCTGTCGTCGTCGGGATCCGCTCAGGAAAACGAGTCCGCGGACGGCGTCGGAGACCACGATCACAGCGACCACGACCACGACGACGATCACGGTGGCGGGAACGAGCGCACACTCGGGGAGACCGACCGGCAGCCGATCATCCTCGCCGGTCGAACCGCGTACTGGTACGGGATCGCCCCCGAAGAGATCGAAGGCGAGGAGAACCCGACGCTGAACCTCGCGGACGGGCAGGAGTACGACCTCGTCTGGATCAACGTCGACGGCGCGGAGCACGAGTTGCGCGTCGAATCCGAGGACGGCAAGGACCTCGAGGCATCCGACTCGTCGGAGACGGCGGGCGAAGTGGTGGTGCTGACGTTCGAGGCGAGCGAGGACGCCGCCGAGTACTACTGCGAGTACCATCCCGAAACGATGCGCGGCGGCGTCGAGTTCGACGGCGGGTTCGATCTCTCACCGAACGGGAACGGCAGCGATGGCGGGAACGAAACGGCACGGGAATCGGAAACCGAAACGGGCGACGGAGAGACCGGCTACTGATCGGTCCGCGGCGACGGCCCGGACTGGACGGTTTTTTACCCCTCCGCCACCGAGTGGCCGCCAATGACCGAGTACGACTACGAGGCCCTCGGACTCGTCGCCGGGCTGGAGATCCACCAGCAACTCGATACGGCGACGAAGCTGTTCTGCCAGTGTCCGACCGAGCTTCGCGAACCCGCGGCGTCGACCCGCTCGTTCACGCGCTACCTCCATCCCACCCGGAGCGAACTGGGCGAGCTCGACGACGCAGCCGTCGAGGAGAGCAAAGTCGAACGGGAGTTCGAGTATCTCGCGTACGACACGACCTGTCTCGTCGAGGAGGACGACGAACCGCCCCACCGGCTCGACGCGGAGGCCCTCGAGACGACCCTCGAGGTCGCGCAACTGCTGGACATGAGCCCCGTCGATCAGGCCCACGTCATGCGCAAGATCGTCGTCGACGGTTCGAATACGACGGGCTTCCAGCGCTCGTCGCTGATCGCCACCGACGGCGAGATCGAGACCAGCGAGGGGACCGTCGGCATCGAAGACATGCTGCTCGAGGAGGAGAGCGCCCAGCGAGTCGAAGAGACCGACGACGGAGTGCGCTACAGCCTCGATCGGCTCGGCATCCCGCTGGTCGAGATCGGGACGAGCCCGGACATCTCGACGCCGGCGCAGGCCCTCGAGGCGGCCGAACGAATCGGAATGTTGCTGCGGTCGACCGGCAAGGTCAAGCGCGGGCTGGGGACGATCCGACAGGACGTCAACGTCTCGATCGAGGAGGGCGCTCGCGTCGAGATCAAGGGCGTCCAGAGTCTGGACGACATCGACGACATCGTGCGAAACGAGGTCGCCCGACAGGCCGAACTCGTCGAGATTCGAGCCGAACTCGCGGATCGCGACGCGTCGGTCGGTGACGTGCAGGACGTGACCGGGGTCTTCGAGCACACCGACAGCGGCGTCATCGGTGGTGCGCTGAACAGCGGCGGGTCCGTGATGGCGGTGCCACTGTACGGCTTCGACGGCATCGTGGGTCGCGAGATCGCGCCCGACCGACGGCTCGGGACCGAGTTCTCCGACCACGCGAAGCGCCACGGCGCGGGCGGGATCTTCCATACAGACGAACTGCCCGCCTACGGCGTGACGCCCGACGAGGTCGAGGCGCTCCGCGAGGCCGTCAGCGCCGGCCCCGCGGACGCCGTCGCGATCGTCGCCGCGGACACCGACGTCGCGGAATCGGCCATCGACGCCGTCGCCGAGCGGGCGGCGACCGCACTCGAGGGCGTTCCCGAGGAGACCCGCGGCGCGAACGACGACGGGACGACCAGGTACCTGCGGCCGCTGCCCGGCGCGGCGCGGATGTACCCCGAGACGGACGTGCCGCCCGTCGAGCCGGATCCGAGCGAGGTGCCCGAACCCGAACTCCTGACCGAGAAGGTCGACCGGTATCAGGACGAGTACGACCTCGGCGAAGGACTGGCTGAACAGGTTGCCTACGGCGAGTACATGCCGCTGTTCGAGGACCTCGTCGCCGACGGGATCGATCCGACGCTCGCCGCAACGACGCTCGAGTCGACGCTGACCGAACTCCGGCGCGACGACGTCCCCGTCGAGAACCTCACCCGCGACCACCTCGAGGACGTCTTCACGATGGCCGAGGGTGGCGACCTCGCACGGGAGGGCGTCCCGGATCTGCTGACGGTACTCGCCGAGGAGCCGGACCGATCGGCGGCGGAAGCGGCCGACGCCGCCGGGCTCGGCTCGGCCGGCGAGGACGAGGTCCGCGAGGCCGTCGTCGAGGTCGTCGAACGGAACGAATCGCAGGTCGAAGCGGAGGGAATGCAGGCGTTTTCGGGGCTCATGGGCGAGTGCATGGGTGCGCTCCGCGGCAAAGCGGACGGCGACCTCGTGAGCGAACTCCTGCGCGAAGAGATCCAGAAGCGGGCGTAGGTCGCCTGCACTCGCATCCGCGGTCTCGCCGACGCCGGTTCTGCCGTCACCGCCCAGCCCATCGACCGCTACGTCTCGACCAGTTCTTCGAGCAGCGTCTCGAGGCTGTAGCTCTGGAGCGCGTCCCGTTCCTCGATCGCCGAGATGACGAACGTCGAATCGGTTCGGTCGACGCCCTCGAGCTGTTCGAACTCGGCGATCAGGCGTTCGACCATGCCGCTGTCGCTCAGGCGCGCGATGACGATGAAGTCCGTCTCGCCCATCGTGAAGTAGACGTTCGTGACCCCCTCGACGGTCAACAGCCGGTCCGCGAACGTCTCGTAGGAGCCCCGGTAGTCGGCGTGGACCTCGATCAACACGGTGACGCCGAGGCCGAGTTCCTCGAGGTCGATGTCGTAGCGGTCGTTCTCGATGATCCCCTCCTCGCGGAGGTTGTTGAGGCGATAGTGGATCGTCGAGATCGGAATGTCGGTCGCCTCGTGGAGCCGTTCGGGACTTCCGGTCTCGAGTTCGGCGATCGCCTTGAGGAGGCGTACGTCGCGGTCGTCCATGGAGCGGGGTTCGGTCGCGGCCAATATGTGTCTTCCGACGGATATGATTGGATATATCTACAACAGATACCTTCATTGTAGGGCCGTATTCGAAATACATTCATATGTGTGGTTTTTGATTCGGAGAAACGCGGTCGCTTGTAGAAGAGTCTAAATACGGTGGTGGTTTCCGAATCGAGTATGATTTCAGCCGATTCAATTCCAGAGGGGTACCGTGAAGCGGTGCTCTTTTCGATACTCGCGCTGTGCTGGGGGAGCTCGTTCGTCGCGATCGAGATTGGCCTCGAGTACGTTCCGCCGCTCCTGTTCGCCGGATTTCGATACGCGATCGCGGGCGCGATCGTCTTCGGATACGCGGCCGTCGTGAGCGATCGGATTCGACCGGTGGGCCGGGCGGAGTGGACGGCCGTCGCCGTCGCCGGCGTGTTCGTCATCGCGCTCTATCACGGGCTGTTGTACCTCGGCGAACTGTACGTCTCCGGTGCGGTGGCGGCGACCATCGTCAGCACGGCCCCAATCCTGACGGTGGCGTTCGCCGGCGTCTTGCTCCCCGAGGAACGGCTGGCACCCGCCGGTATCGCGGGCTTCGCGCTCGGTCTGGTCGGCGTGATCGCCGTCGTCCAGCCCGATTCGGTCGGTCTCGGCAGCGACGTCGCCGCCGGTGCCGTTCTGGTGTTCGGCTCGGCCGTCGCGTTCGCGCTCGGCGGCGTGCTCGTCCGGCCGATCGACTCGGCGCTTCCGATCGAGACGCTCCAGGCGTGGGCGATGCTGGTCGGCTCCGGCGTGTTGTTGGGATGGGCGTTTCTGCGCGGGGAATCGGTCGCCGCGATCGAACTCACGTCCGCCATGGTGCTCTCGTTCGGCTACCTGACCCTCGTCTCCGGCGCGTTCGCGTTCTTCCTCTACTTCGAACTGCTCGAGCGAACCGGGGCGACGCAGGTCATCCTCGTCAGCTACGCCGAACCGGTGGTTGCGATGGGCGTGAGCTGGATCGCGCTGGGACACCTCGTCGATTCGCTCACGCTCGTCGGGCTAGTGACGATCCTCGCCGGGTTCGTCGTCATCAAACGCGACGCGCTTCGCTCCCTGCTTCGCTCGGCGCTCGAGCGTCGCTCTACTACGGCCCCGTGAGCGACCCCGTCGCGAGGTGAGGGCGGTCGTCTCGGTTCGAGCGCGTTCACTCGGTTCGGACTGTCAGGCGACGAGGGTTGCTGCCGATATCTGCACCGTCGAAAAGGTTTATTGGCTCATCCATTGCCCGATCACGTGACCCATGATTGAAACGACCGATACCGATCCGGCGGCGCTGACCGTGGTGTGTCACGTACGCGCTCCGCTGTTGCTCGAGCCCATCGACGGGCAGATCGAGACGCTGCAGGCCTGCGAGGCCGAGGGCGCGATCGACGACCTGCTGCTTCGAAGCTGGCCCAAGGAGGTCGCGCTGTCCGAGGAGAGCCCCCATCAGGAAGTCCTCGAGAACTACGAGCGGTTCACGCAGTGGGCCGACGAGCGCGACGTGAGCGTCAGCCCGCCGTTCCGGGAGCGGTCGACGACCTCGCAGGTGACCGGCGAGACCCGCGAACGGCTCGTGACGCCGCTGCTGTGCCTCGAACTCTACGCCGACGACGAACTGATCGGCGTGTTCCCCCACTCGAACGAGACGACCGAGGAGACGTACACCACCGACGAGGCGATCGCCACCCTCCGAACCGGCGAGCTGCCGACGCCGCTCGGGTCGGTCGCCGATGCGGCACCCCTCGAGTCGACGACCGCGGACAGCTGCCCCGACTGCGGCGGCACGCTAATCGACGGGCAGGGGCTGTTCGCCTGTAGCGACTGCGGCTGGCTCGGGACCGTCAGTGAAACCGGGCGGCTCGCGTCGCAGTCGGGACGACCTGAACGAGCGCGCGAATCACCGATCGTAGAGAACTGAGAGACGAGGCGAACGGCGCGCAGGCGGGCGCTGACGGCTAGCGGTCGTCCGACGGGACGTCGATCCGGACTACTCGCGAGCGTACTCTCCCCGGTACTCGGCGTCGATTTCGACGCGCGAGCCGATCGTGACGACGTCGACCGTGTCCGCCTCCGTCCCGAGCGAGGACTCGAGACGCGCCTCGTCGATGCGGTCCTCGCTCTCGTAGGTGACGACGGCGCTGGCCGTCGCGGCCGCGTCCGTGTCGGTCACCGCGAGTTGCTGGTGGATGCCGTTCGCCCCCTCGACGGAATCGAACGTGAACTGGAGACTCTCGTCGTCGCTCGCCTGATCGTCCGAGAGGGTCTCCGAGGCGAATGCGTCGTCGTCGGTGTACAGACAGCACGCGATCCCGCCGTTCTCGCCCGCACGGAGCAGGCGTTCGAAGTCGTCGTCGGCCTCGTGTTTCGGCTCCCGATCGCCGGCCGCCGTCGCGACCGTTCGCTCGACGGCCGCGACGGGATCGAACGCCGAATCGCTTCCGTTCGGATACGAGTACGCGTACACGTCGTCCGAAACGCCGACGATCTCGCCGCTCTCGCTGTCGGCGTAGACGACGTACGGGTCCCCGTCGCTCTCGACGGTATAGCCCGCCGCCTCGAGGTCCGTCGCGAGGGACTCCCGATCGTACGAGCCGACGAGCGCGTAGACGCCGTCGGCGTAGACGAACTGTTCCTCGCCGTCGGCCGTCCGATTGTTGGCGACGTACGCGTCGAATCCGGCCGAGGCACCGAGCTGGGAGAGCCCGAACGAACAGAGGAGTGCGACGACGACCGGGTTGCCGACGAGCGGATCCGTCGGCTCCTCGCCCGCTTCGGCCCCCTCGTCACTGAGCAGCGTGTCCATCGTCCCGACGTCGATCGCCCCGTAGAAGTACTCCGAGGTGTCGTTCGTCGGGAGCACCGAGGCGTACGGCGGGAGGTCGCCGCTGATCGACTCGGTCTCGTCGCCGTTCCCGTTCTCGGTACCGTTGCCGTTCCCGTTCCCGTTCCCGTCGGAGGGTTCCGAACACCCAGCGAGAAGTGCCAGTCCTCCGCCCAGAAGACTCAGCGCCTTCCGTCGGTGAATCTCGGTCATCCCGTGGTGGTGGTTACTGAAGCCGTATTACTGTACTGGCCGGCGAGAGCGGCTGTTCTGACTGAAATGACACGTCTCGCACGCGCCATCAGTTACTCGGTCCCCACTCGAGCGAGGGGCGTCAGTTCTCGGCCGGCCGTTCGGTCGCCCGCCGGAGGAGCCCCAGGAGCGTGTTCGCCTCGCGTTCGGTCAGATCGGCCCGTCCGTAGATCCGCCGCAGCATCCGCATCGTCTTGTCGCGTTTCTCCGCGGGGTGGTTGATCTCCTCGAGCAGCGCCGCCCACTGGTCGTAGAGTCTATCGACGGTCGGCTCGGGGGCACGAACGCGCTCGAGATCGGGCAACTGCGTCTCGTCGAGGGTGAGCGATCGCAGTTCGTAGAGCGTGACGGTGGCGGCCTGTCCGAGATTGAGGACGGGGTAGTCCGCGCTCGCGGGGATCGAGCAGATCTCGTCGATCCGGGCGAGTTCCTCGTTCGTCAGCCCGACCCGCTCCCGGCCGAAGACGAGCGCGGTCGGCCCGTCGACCGTCGCCAACCGATCGGCGAGCGCGGCGGGCGTCGAATAGGGAAACCGGACGTGACTGCGGTCGTCCTCGTTGGTCACCGCCGTACAGCCGATCGTGTGGTAGGTCTCGGCGAGGTGATCGAAGCTGATCTCCTCGGCGTTCGGAAGCACGTCTTCTCGAGCGTGCCCGGCGTAGCCGTACGCCTCACCGTCGGGATCGAGCGCCGGCGGATCGACGAGCAGGAGGTCCTCGAAACCGAAGTTCTTCATCGCGCGGGCGATCGTCCCGACGTTACCGGGCGACTGCGCGTCGACGACGGCGACGGCGGGGAGCGTTCGACCGGGGTCGCGATCGGTCGCGGACGGCTCGTCGCTCATCGGTTCGGCTGTCGGGACTCGAGGCGAGCGGTGGTTCGTTCCCGTTCGATGTCGGATGGGGTGACGACGACTCCGGACGGAGACGCCGTGGCAGTGACCGTGTTCATACCCGACGGTCCGAGCGGGAACGCAAAAAGAAGCGCGTTGTTCTCGTCCTGGACGGCGCTCCGAAGACGGAAAGCGGGGGCGTGATCGCTGGTTCCGGATACCGTTCTGCTTGGTCCTTGGTTCGGTAGCTTCCGCTGGTCCACTCTTCGTCCTGTTCTCTCTGTTCTTCAACTTGGAACTAGAGAACTAGAGAACTAGAAGGACACTCGCTGCGTCGCAGATGACGCGTCGTAATCGAACTCCTGTGGTCTTCGATCGTAGCTCTTTCGCAGTCTCCCGTTTTTCCAGTTGCGTCGTTCCGTGGGAGGCGCTTTCCGTCGTTCCCGTGACCGTCGGGTTCGGCCGTCTCCTCGAGCAGTGTGAGAGGGACACACCCCCGTCGCGTTTGTAAGCGGATCTACGTGTGGGGGTCTCGTTTCGAAACACACCAGTATCGCGGATGTAAATTCGGGGCGATATAGCGCTCCAGATCGGAAAAACTCGAGATAAATCCCCAGCGCCCCACGCTATTGGTGTTACAAACGCGACGGGGGTGTGTGCCCCCCGTCGAATCGGAGAAGTATTCGTTCAGTCTTCGTTCGAGTCGGTTTCGACGGAGCCGTCCGAATTCTGTTCGCGTCCGGAAAACGGGATTCGATCTTCGAGACCAGATACAACGACCCTGCAGCCGTGCCGATATGGCGGATCTTACATCCGCGATGGGGGTGTCCGTCCCGGTACCCGTCACCGGACGTACAGTCCGAGACGGGGCACTTCGGTTTACTCACGTCGCCGTCGTCGGTCGCGGTTAGAAGCGCGAGGCCGGCGGCACGCGTTTCTCTCAGTCACGCGGCCGATACGTCCCGCTCGAGTCGCTCTGACGGACGGTTTACATCCGCGATCGATCCCCACATCTTTATTTCAGTTCAGTTGAAAGGGACCGGGTACTGCAATGTCCGCCAACGACGATCGAGACCCGCTCTTTCGGTACGACGATCCGGTCTTCGCCGACGAGCGCCTGCTCGAGATCACGCACCTGCCCGGGCCTGATCGGATCGTCGGTCGCGACGAGCAGATGCAACGGGTTGCGGACGCTCTGAACCCGGCGATATTCGGGAGCGAACCAAACCACCTGTTCATCTTCGGCAAGACCGGCACCGGTAAATCGCTCATCTCTCGGTCGGTCACGCAGCGCGTGATCACCGAAGCGCAGAACGACGACGTCACCGTGAAATACGCGTTCATCGACTGCGGCGAACAGAACACGGAGGCGTCGATCGTGAAGACGATCGCCCAGATCGTCAACGACCCCGACCAGAGCGGCGTTACCGTCCCCGACCGCGGCCTCGGGACCGGCGACTACTACAAACGCCTCTGGCAGGCCGTCGACCACTGTACCGACGTGACCATCGTCATTCTCGACGAGATCGATATGCTCGAGGACGACGAGGTCCTCCGGAAGCTCTCACGGGCCGGCGAGAACCGTCGCATCTCGGACTCGAGCATCGGTATCATCGGCATCTCGAACAAGATCGACTTTCCCGATCACCTCTCCGAACGCGTCAAGTCGAGCCTCTCGCGGGACGAACTCGTCTTCTCGCCGTACGACGCCAATCAGCTCGTCGAAATCCTGGAGAAGCGCCGCGACGCCTTCCACGATGGGGTGCTCTCCGACGACGTGATCCCGCTCACGGCCGCCCTCGCCGCCCAGGAACACGGCGACGCGCGCAAGGCGATCGACATCCTCCGGAACGCGGGCCGGATCGCGAAGAAGCGAAACGACACGCGGGTCACCGCCGATCACGTCCGGGACGCCAAGGAGAAGACCGAGGCGGATCGGTTCAACGAGTTGATCGAGGGCTCACCCCAGCAAGCCAAGGCGATTCTCTACTCGCTGACGCTGCTGACCGAAAACAGCTCGGAGAAGGAGTTCCCGACGAAGATCATCTACAACCAGTACAAGGAGGTCGCTCGCCGGCTCGACTTCGACGTGCTCTCGGAACGCCGCGTTCAGGAGATCCTGCAGGAACAGAACTTCCTCAACGTGATCCAGTCCGAACGGGAAGGGCGCGGCCGCGGTCGCGGCGCACACGCCAAACACCGCCTGCTCGAGAACCCCTCGATCGTCAAGAAAGTACTCCTGCGCGACTCACGGCTGGCCGTCCTCGAGGGCGAGGAGTGAGGCGTCGGCCGATCCGATAGCTGTGGTCCAGTCCGAACCGTATCGCGGTCCGCACGATACCCGACGGACCTGTGTTTTCCCAGGAATCGGCTTCTAGCATATAAATATCCCTATAGAACGAATATATCAAATAAAAAGTCCGAGTTCATGGGCATATGTCCTCCATATTCCCTGGGGAACGAGATTTTATAAACTACTGTGCCGATCTGCGAACTACCAGTAATGACGAATTTCGTGAAAGAGTTACAATCCGCAGTGCGGGCGAATCCGACGGCGACGGCGGTTGTGGGTGACGAACCGACGACGTATTCGTCGCTCTGGTCCGCGACCGATTCGTTCGCCGGCGCGCTTCAGGACAGGGAGATCGCGGCCGGCGACAGGATTTCGATTCACCTGTCCGATCCGCACTCGACTCTCGCCGCGATTTACGGATCTCTCAGAGCCGGCTGTGTCCCGGTTACTATGCCACAGCAGTACGAGAACAGGGACATCAGACGCGTCCTGAGCGAAACCGACTCGAAGGCGCTCGTGACGGATTCGAGTCCGATTATGACGCTCCTGACGAGCAGCGAAGCGTTGCGCGTGGCCATCACGGCCGACGCCGACACGCGAATGGGCGTCGCTCTCTCGACGGTGCTCGAGAACGACGGCATGAACGGCTCGAACTCGCGAACCGGCATCGACGTGGTCCGTCGGTCGGACGACGCGCCGGCGTTGATCGCCTACGTCGACCGGTACGAGGGAGACCCCCTGGCCGTCGTGCACACGCACGCGTCGCTACGAGCCGCTGCGACGGCGGAGACGCCGCTCTCCCGAACCGATGCGGATGGCGAGGTCGGGTCACACCGCAGTTCGCTTCCGCTCTCGAACCCGATCGAACTCATGTACGGCGCGAGCGCGACGCTCGTCGATGGCGGCCAGTATCGTCCGATCGAGACCCCCGACCCGGAATACGTCCGCTCGGTGCTCGAGACGACCGCGGCCGATCGAACGTTCGTCACCCCACGGCAGTACCGCGAGCTTCGAACGAGGGACCCGTCCGCCGGCGGCGGACTCCGCGTCGTGGAACCGGCGACGACTGCGGTCGGCGGTCAGTCCGGTGACCCTGGCGACTCCATCCGTCTCTGTGGGCTCCCGGAAACGGGCATCTCGCACGTTAGAACGCCAGCCGATATCGAATCAGGGACGATCGGTCGGCCGCTCCCCGGCGTTCGATCGCGCGTTCTCGAGGGAACGGACGGCGACGAACTCGCGGTCACCGGTCCGACCCTCATGGACGGCTACTTCGATCGACCGACGCTGACGGCCGAAACGACTGCGACGCTAGACGGGGACCGGTGGATCAAGACCGGTATCCCCGCTCGAGCCAGTGACGGTACCATCGTCCTCGAGACGGGTTCGGAACCCGCCGACCCCTCGTCGAGCCGGTAGCCGTCCCATCGGCGCGATAGCGGTTTCGCCGGAACCGCGGTACCTTTTTGCGTCGCATCCCCAGACGAGGTATGAACAGCGTCGACGCCGCCGGCTTGGGGATCGGGGACGACCACCCGCCCCGAATTATGGGTGTGCTGAACGTCAGCGAGGAGTCTCCCTACGACCCGAGCGTCTACGACGACCCCGGCGAGGCGGCCAGGTACGTCGACGAGTCTCTGATCGGAGAGGGAGCCGACATCGTCGACGTCGGTCTCGAGTCCGCGAACAAACGGTTCGACGTGCTCTCCGCCGAGGAGGAACTCGACCGACTCCACATCGCCCTCGACACCATCGAGAGCGTCTCCGGGGACGCGATCTTCTCGATCGAGACGCGCTACGCCGAGGTCGCCGACGAGGCGCTCTCCCGAGGGTTCGAGATGGTCAACGACATCTGCGGGTTCGCCGATCCCGAGATGCCGGCGGTCTGCGAGGACCACGACATCGCCGTCGCGAAGATGGCGAGTCCCCCGGACCTCGAGCGGCCGGGGGCCGTCGAGGAGACCGACTGGGCGGCCCGGAAGTCGCCCGCGTGGGCGGCCGAGGCGGACTACGTCGATCAGGTCTACGAGGCGCTGAAACAGAACGGGCTGACGGACAAGACGATCGTCGATCCCGCGTTCGGAAGCTGGAGCGAGGCGCAGACGCTCGCCGACGATCGCGAGACCTTCCGTCGTCTCCGCGAGTTCCGGGCGCTCGGGCGGCCGATGCTGATCTCGATCAACCGGAAGAACTTCCTCGGCGAGATCGCGGGCAGAGAGACCGACCGACGACTCCCGGTCAGCCTCGCAGCGACCTCGATGGCCGTCGAACGCGGCGCGCACGTGATTCGAACCCACGACGTGGCGGAAACGCGGGACGCGGCGCTGATCGGGAAGGCATTCACCGAGCGCCGGCGCGTAACCCTCGACGACGTCACGATCTCCCACCTGGACGTCGACTCGACTCGCGAGTTCCGAGCCCAGCTCGTGGAGCGGGGGATCGATCCCGCGTTCGCCGACGACTGGCAGGCCCAGCTCCTCGAGATCGACGGCCTCGAGGCCGGTGCGGGCGAGCGACTGACCACGATCGCGGCGGAACACGGTGCGGTCGTCCACCGGACGTCCGACGGACGCCTCCTGCTCATGGGGTCGACCACATCCGTTTCGGACGTTTCAGATCGCCTCGCGGACGAAAACGGGCCCTTCGGCGGACTCGGAGAGAAGCTGTCAGAGCTACTGCGTTAAGAGAAAGCTTATGCCGGATGCTTCGAAATGGGGGAGTGGACGCCGGGCGGCCTCCCGGGTAGGGGTACTTTGGAGGCGACCCCCGGCCCACAACACGGAATTATTGTGGTCCTACGTTGCCCAGTGACGTCTGGGTTCGCCGCGACGCCGTAGCTGCCGCGTTGTCTCCACGAGACCGAACACACAAACGGATACAGCGCCGAGCACGAGTCGAGAATGGAGTTCGACGAGTGGGAACCCGTCTACGAGGCGATCCTCCGGGATTTCGGGTACGACCGAACCGGCGACGAGCGAGGGCGTGACCGCCTCGCGTCCACCCTCGAGGACGCGTTCGAGCCCGCCGACCTGGCGATCGGCCCCGCGACGAGCGTCGCCGTGGCGGGGGCCGGACCGTCGCTCGAAACCGACCGCGACCTCGAGCGCACCCGTGCGGCCGATTTCGTCGTCGCCGCCTCCACGGCCGTCGATACCCTCGCGAGACACGGGATCGACGCCGACTGCATGGTCACCGACCTCGACAAGAACCCGGAGACGGTCGTTCGGCTCACGTCGCGGGGCGTTCCGGTCGCCGTGCACGGACACGGTGACAACTGCGAGGCGATCCGAACCGTCGTCCCGGACTGCGACCACGAGTTCGTCCTGCCGACGACGCAGGCCGAACCGCGAGACCCGGTCCGGAACCTCGGCGGTTTCACCGACGGCGACCGCGCGGCGTTTCTCGCCGATCACCTCGGCGCTGCCGACCTCACGTTCGTCGGCTGGGACTTCGACGACCCCGCGGTCGACGCCGCGAAGGCGCGGAAACTCGAGTGGGCCGAGCGTCTCCTCTACTGGCTCGAGTCGCGCCGGGGCGAGCGGTTCGCGGTGCTCGACGGGCGACGAGACGCGATCGAGACGACGGCCCTGCCGCTCGAGTAGACTCGGGGCTCGGCGTCCCCGTCGTTTCCGTTCGATCGTCCCTCCCGTCGTTCGATTGTCGCTCCGTTCGATCTCCGGACGACCGACCACCCGGCCGCAGCTATCGGCCGGCGGTCACCCGATTCGATACTCGACGACATCGCTGCAGCCACAGGACGGACAGTCCGCGAGCGTCGACTCGAGGGTGGTCCCGCACCGACGACACTCCTCGATGACCGTTCGGTCGTCGCATCTCAACAGGACCGTCTCGAGCGCTTTCCGCATCGTCGACCGCGTCGTTGAACCGTTCTCCAGACCCCTCATAGCCGCACAGTTTCGCGTGTCACAATTCGTTATTGCCTCGTTACGGAGACTGACACGGAAACCGATCGGTCGACGGCGCGGTAATCAGTGCCTAGAGCCGCAACTCCCGCGCGTTCGCGGCGCTCGGCCGACGGCTCGTCCCGGCCGACGGCTCGTCCCGGCCGACTCGCCCTCGACGCGGTCGGCCCGCCCAATCGGCCGCGTGCCGCGCGACGGCGTCCGGACGTTCCACGGGAACAACAGTTAAGATGGAGAGGGAACCACGATACGACGTGGATCAACGCATCATCGCTACGACGCCGTTTCTCGTCTACCTGATGCTCTGCGGGCTGTTCGCGCTCGCTCAGTCGACGGTGGGTGCCCCGCTCACGCAGGGCCAACCGGCGTTTCTGGCGATCGTCGGGTTCCTCGGTCCGCTGATGGCGATCGGGTTGATCTGGGTCCGAAACTACACGTACGGCGCGCCGGCTCTGGTCTCGACGATGCTCACGACCGGCTGGTTCGTCGCGTATTTCTTCTTCGTTCACGACAATCCGGCGAACGTCTTTGCCGTCTCCGGCGAGGGTGCAACCGCCTTTCTGGTCGCCGCAGGCGGTGTGATCGTCGGCTCGCTGCTCACCGCCGGCGTCGGCTGTTGGCTCTGGTACCGTGAGAGCGCGGAATTCCGCTCGGCAGTCGATAGGCTCGCCGGGCCGTCGGATTCGCGGCACTGATCGGCGGTCCTCGGCGATCACCGGTCGAACGCGACGAGGCCGATCGTCTCCCGCCACGGCTCGTCGAATGCGGCTAGAACAGTTCCTCGAGTTCGTCGCCGGTGTCCATCAGCGACTCGAACTCCGATTCGGCGCTCGCGCGGACTTCTTCGGTCCGTTCCTGGGCCTCGATCGCGACCTCTCGCAGGTGATCGATTCGCGGGACCTCGGTCACGCCCGAGAGGACGACGATCGCGCCGACCTCGTCCCGAGTCGTCGTCGGGAAATCGCCGCCGCGGATCTCCATGCTCCCGGTCTCCTCCTCGAGCCACTGCCGGCCGTGCTCGATCCCCTTGCGGTTGAGATAGCGGGGTGGCCCGGCGGCGACGACCAGACCGCGATCGGCGCTCGAGACGTCACACGGGAGCGTGAGCCGTCCGAGAGTGGCCTTGCGGATGAGGCTGCTCATCCGGTTCGTCGTCGAGCCCTCGATCTCTTCTTCCCCGCCCGTCAGCGAGGAGAACAGTCCGCTCCCGGCGTCCAGTGACGAGAGCACGCCGCGGTCGTTCGTTTCGACCGTTTCGCTGGCGTAGCCGATCGTCGTGATGCCGTTCGTGAGGGTGTTGATGATCTCCGAGGAGTCGACGACGCTCTCGGCGACGTGATCGCCCTGTGTGACCTCGCCCGCGGCGAACAGGAGCCCGATCCGCTCGACGATCTCGCGGTTGATGTGGTCGTATCCGCCCTGGACGGACTCCCCGGCGCTCCGCCAGACGTCGTTGTCGAACAGCAACAGGTTGTCGACCTCGTCGACGAACGTCTGGAACGATCTGGCGGCGTTGAGGGTGTAGATTCCCCCTTCGTTCGTCGCGGGGAGAATCCCGAGTCCGTACACGGGATCGGTGTAGATCCGCTGGAGGTGTTTCGCGAGGACCGGTGCGCCGCCCGAACCGGTCCCACCACCCATGCCGGCGACGACGAGAAACGCGTCGATCTCGTGGATCGAGACGCTGTCGAGCGCTCGATGGATCTCATCGCTGTCGGATTCGGCGATCTCCGCGCCGAGTTCGTTGTCCGCGCCAACGCCGTGGCCCTTTACCCGCGCCTCCCCGATGAGGACGCGGTTCTCCCGGGGAACGCGCTCGAGCCCCTGGAGGTCGGCCGTCGCGGAGTTGACCGCGATCGCTGATTCGATAAAGCCCCCGTCGATACGTTCGTCGAACGCGAGGAACTCGTCGACTACCTTCCCCCCTGCCTGACCGAAGCCGATGAGTGCGAGTTTCATAGGTGTCTTTCGTGGACGTTCTCCGACGCACCGGACCAACCGAGCGATCGACGATGCGACCGGGTCGGAAACGCCTTCTACACGACGAGACGTGATGGAACAAACATTGTTATGGACTCTATAGATCCGATGAAAATAGTTTCATGACTCATTAACAGTCACGGAAGTGGACAGATCGGCCACGTGTAGACTCCCCCGCAGGAACGGTGACGCCGCCGTCGACGAAAGCGGTCGTATTTCGTCTCGAGACGCTGATAACAGATCACAGCGACGACGACTCGACGATCGTCGGTCGCCGGTATCCGGACGTTTTCGGTCGTCCGGAACCACTGGTCGAGCGTGATCGTCCACTGGCACCGTCGTGATCTCCGAGCGAGCGACAACCGCGGCCTCGCACGCGCCCTGGCCACCGGCGAGCCGGTCGTCCCGCTGTTCGTCCTCGATCCGACCGTCCTCGAGCACGCCTCGCCCATCCGGGTCGCGTGTCTGCTCGAGGCGCTCGACGACCTCCGGACGTGGTACCGGGACCGTGGAAGCGACCTGCTCGTCGCTCGCGGCGAGGCGAGCGCGGTCGTTCCGGCGGTCGCTGCGACGTACGACGCCGGAACGGTCGTCTGGAACGAGGATTACAGCGGTCTCGCTCGGGAACGCGATCGAGCGGTCCGTGCGGCGCTCGAGGACGGCGGAATCGCGGTCGACACGGTTCACGACGCGATCCACCACGAACCGGGGTCGATCACGCCGAATCAGGGCGACCATTACGCCGTGTTCTCCTACTTCTGGAAGAAGTGGCGGGATCGCGACAAGCGCGAGCCGGTCGACGCGCCCGATGCGGGTGATCTCGCGGACGTTACGGGCGATCCGATCCCGTCGCTCGCGGCCCTCGGGTTCGACGAGCCCGACGCCACGCCGCAGACGGTCACGACGACGGCGGCCCGAGAGCGGGTCGCGGCGTTTTGTTCGGGGCCGATCTACCGATACGCCGACGACCGCGACTACCCGGCCGCCGGCGGAACCTCGCGACTCTCCCCCCACCTCAAGTGGGGGACGATCGGTCCGCGGGAGCTGTACGCGGCGACCGAGCGGGCGGCCCGGCGGGCCGAAGCGACCGACGACCGCGAGAGCGTCCGGGCGTTCCAGCGCCAGCTCGCCTGGCGCGAGTTCTACGCCCACGTCCTCGCGTTCAACCCGGCGATCGTAACCGAGAATTTCGACGGGTACGAACACGAGATCGAGTGGCGCGACGACCCCGACGAACTCGAGGCGTGGAAAGCCGGCGAGACGGGCTATCCGATCGTCGACGCGGGGATGCGCCAGCTCCGGACGACGGGGTGGATGCACAACCGCGTGCGGATGCTGGTCGCGTCCTTCCTGACGAAGGATTTGCTCCTCGATTGGCGGGTCGGCTACGACTGGTTCCGGCGGCTGCTCGCGGATCACGACACCGCGAACGACGTCGGCGGCTGGCAGTGGGCGAGTTCGACCGGCACCGACGCTCAGCCGTACTTTCGGGTGTTCAACCCGATGAAACAGGGTCGCGAGTACGACCCCGACGCGGAGTACATCCGTACGCACGTCCCCGAACTCGCCGACGCGAGCGCCGACGAGATCCACGGCTGGCACGACCTCGAGCCCGAACAACGGGAGCGAGCCGCTCCCGGGTATCCGGCACCGATCGTCGATCACGCCGAGCGTCGCGAACGAGCGATCGAGCTATTCGAGCGGGCCCGCGGTGAGTCGTCGGAGTGATGACTGAGCGACGGCGGTGTCGCAGCCACCGGGAACGGAAACGTGCAGTTGTACCCACTCACAGCGGGGCGTACGGCCGTTCATCATTGGCGTACGATCGCCATCACCCTTATCCGCTGGAAAATCTTAGGCGCTAGTATGTCCACTCCGGACAACACGTCGACGTCCGACGGGGCGGTGCCACCGACCCAGGCAATCATCGAGGCCATCGCCGCACACGAGGGTGTCGACGTCACCGAGGTCGAGCCCCCGGCGTACGATCCGCTGTTTACGGTCGTCAACCCGGAGGCGCTCGACGAACTGTTTCACACCACCGCCGGGACCACCAGCAGTGCAGTGGTTCGCCTCGAGTACGAGGGGTACGAGATCGTCGTCCGCCCCGGGAGCGACGTCGAGGTTCGCGACTGCTCGTCCGACGAGTCGATCGACAGCCCGGTCGAAGAGTAGCGCTGAACCGGCTCACTCGGCCCAGTACGCTTCCCCGGGTTGTGTCTCGAAGATCGCGCGCCCGAGGAGATCGATCGCCTTCTCGAGTCCCTCGCGGGAACTGGTCAGCGAGTCCTCGTGCTCGATGCTCAGCGCACCGTCGTAGCCGACCATCCGGAGCGTCGAGACGATATCCTTCCAGTGGGTCTCGTCGTGGCCGTAGCCGACGGACCGGAAGAGCCACGATCGGTTCGGTTCGTCGTCGTAGGCCGTCGTGTCCAGGACGCCCTTCTCGCGGGCCTGTGCCTCGTATATCCTGGTGTCCTTGGCGTGGACGTGGTGGATCGCGTCGCGCTCGCCCAGGTAGCGGATCGCGTCAGTGATCGTGATCCCCTGCCAGTAGAGGTGCGAGGGATCGAAGTTCGCGCCGATCCGTTCGCCGGTCTCCTCGCGGAGTCGTGCCATCCCGTGGGGCTCGTAGATCAGCATGTTCGGGTGCATCTCGATCGCGATATCCACCCCGCGGTCGGCGGCGTAGTCGGCGATCTCGCCCCAGTACTCGACCGCCTGCGCCCACTGATACTCGAGCGCGTCGGCGTGTTCCGGCGGCCAGGGTGCCGTGATCCAGTTGGGCGTCTCGTCGGAGCGACTCCCGGCGGGCAGTCCCGAGAAACAGGTGACGGTCCCGACCTCGAGCTGGGCGGCCAGCCGGATCGCCTCGCGGAGTTCGGTGTCGGCCGTCGCGGCGCGCTCGTCGTCGGGATGGAGCGGGTTGTTGTGCGTCGCGAGCGCGCTGATCCGCATCTCGTACTCCTCGAGCAGGTCGCGGAGCTCGGTCTGTTCGCTCTCGTCGTCGAGGTACGCGGCCCGCTCGAGGTGGTCCTGTCCCGGGTGGCCGCCCACCCCGGGCTCGATCGCGCCGACGCCGAGTCCGTCGAGATACGGGAGTGCGCTCTCGAGCGGTTCGTCGGCCAGCGGTGGGGTGTGAACGCCGATCTCCATGCAGAGGGCGACGACAGCCGGCAAAATAAAACGCGGGCCGGCACTCACTCGGTGGTCGGGGCCGTCGATCTCCTCGCGTGTCTCCACGTCCGACCGTTGGCGACTGTCTCCCGTCCCCGTCGTGCACGACATTCCCCCGTCGCACCGCCCGCCCGTCCGTCGGTGCCGGATAGCGGCTTCGACGCCCCTGAATTCGGCGGTTTGATGCGGCCCGATCCGATTAGCGGGTGATCGATCAGTCCGATTCGCCGATCGTGATCGTCCGTCCTTCCTCGCTCGAGCGGTAGATGCCGTCGATGACTCGCTGGACTTCGAGGGCCTCCTCGACGCTGCTACCGCGTTCGTCCCCGTCGATGATTCGCTCGAAGAACTCGCGTTGCTCGTCGGAGTGGGTATCGTTCTGCCGCGTCTCGATCGACGTGTCCTCGAGGTGGTCGGGACCGACGTTGCTCGCCGAGTGAAAGCTGAGATCGCCCTCGAGGAGATCGAATCGGGCGGCGGACTGGCTCCCGCGGACGACGAACTCGTGGGTCGCCGGCCGGTTGGTCGCCCACGCCACCTCGAGCGAGATCGTCCGGTTGCCCGCACAGCGGATGAACGCGCTGGCCGAGTCGTCGACGTCGAACCCGTCCGGTCCCGCGTCGTCGGCCCACATGTCGAGGTAGGCGTACTCGTCCCGACCGCCGAACTCGCTGCGGGCGACGCCGCTTACTTCCTTCACGTCGGGGTAGCCGAGCAGGTACAGCGCGAGATCGATCGCGTGGACGCCGAGATCGATGAGCGAACCCCCACCCGCGATCTGTTGACGCGTAAACCACGACCCGCGTCCCGGGATGCCGCGTCGCCGAATGTAGTTCGCTTCGACGTGTGAGAGCTGGCCGAGTTCCGATCGATCGATCCGGTTTTTCACGATCTGGACGGTGTTCGCGAACCGGTTGTTGAAGCCCACCATCGCGAGACCGTCGGACTGCGCCGCCGCCTCGGCGATCCGCTCGGCGCTCCCGAACGAGTGGCCCAGCGGCTTCTCGAGCAGGACGTCGAGCCCTCTCTCGAAGGCATCGATCGCGTATTCTTCGTGATACTTGTTCGGGGTCGTGATGATCACGGCGTCGATGTTGTCGTACAACTCGTGATGGTCGTCGTAGACGTCGACGTCGTACCGTCGCGCGAAGCGCGTTCGCGCCTCGGCGGCGATGTCCATCCCACCGGCGAGCGTGACGCCGAGGTCGACGAGTCGTTCGGCGTGGTACTGTCCGATGTTGCCGAGACCGACGATCCCAGCTTCGATATCCATTCTTCGTTCTGACATTTCCCTGTGATTCTGGAGCGGTCGACGTGTGGTTCGTTTCGGACCGATACACCTTCAGTCGCTATATGTAATCATTCGACTCGAGTGACTTCGGTCCGTCGCCAAACGAGGGCGATGACGGCTCGCGTCGGCCGTCCGCCGTTCGAGTATCGCACGGTCGACGGGCGGCTCAGCTGTCGGCTTCCGTCGGGGCCGTCCCCGGCTCCCGGTCCGGGAGGTCAGTGATACCGTGGACTAACGCGTCACCGCTGGCCGAATCGAAAAGATGGATCTTCGATCGGTCCAACACCACGTTGACGTCCTGATTCGCCTCGATGTCCGTATCCGGGGTCACGCTCATCAGCAGCTGGTTCGGCGACCTGGCTGGATCTTCCTCCATCGACCCCGACGTGGTCTCGGAGAGCAACAGGTAGACGAAGACTTCGTCGCCCATCGGCTCCAGAACGTCGGTCCGTGCGTCGATCAGATCCGTCGACGAGGTGAGCGACTCGGCGTACCGCGCCAGGTGGACGTCTTCCGGCCTGACACCGAGCGTGACGGCGTCACCGACCGCCGCCCCCGGGATCAAGGCTGGATCGAAATCGACGGCGAAGTTCTCCGTCTCGAGACCGCCCTCGACGAGCTCACCTTCGACGAAATTCATCGACGGGGAGCCGATGAAGCCCGCGACGAACAGGTTCGTCGGTTCGTTGTAGCAGACCAGCGGCGCTGCAATCTGCTGGAGTTTGCCGTCGTTCAGGACGGCGATGCGGTTGGACATCGTCATCGCCTCGGCCTGATCGTGGGTGACGTAGATGACCGTCGCATCCAGCTCCCGGTGGAGCCGCTGGAGCTCCGTCCGCATGTGAACCCGCAGCTTCGCGTCGAGGTTCGCTAACGGCTCGTCCATCAGGAAGACGTCGGGGTTGCGAACGATCGCGCGGGCGATGCCGACCCGCTGTTGCTGCCCACCGGACATCTCCGCCGGCATCCGGTCGAGCATCCCCTCGAGCTGGACGATGTCGGCAGCCTGCTCGACGCGACGCCGGACCTCCTCGTCGTCGTACTTCCGGAGTCGCAGTCCGAACGAGATGTTCTCGTAGACGTCCATGTGTGGGAACAGCGCGATGTTCTGGAAGACCATCGCGACGCCGCGATCCTTGGGCGCAAGGTCGGTGACGTCGTCGTCGCCGATGTACACCCGGCCATCGGTCGGCTGGGTCAACCCCGCGACCGTCTCCATGGTCGTCGACTTTCCACAGCCCGAGGGGCCGACGAACGTGACGAACTCGCCGTCTTCGACCTCGAGGCTGATGTCGTCGACTGCCGTTTCCTCTCCGTACCGTTTCGTGATGTTCTCGAGTCGTACTCGTGCCATTATGTTACTCCTTGAGTGCTCCTGCGGTGAGTCCGCTGACGATCTTTTCCTGTGCGATGACCACGAGGATCGCGACGGGGACCACCCCGAGGATGCTCGCGGCGGCCATGAGGTTGTACAACACCTCGTACTGTCCCTGATACGCGAGGATCCCGTCGAGGATCGGCGCCCAGTTTTCCGGCTGACCGTCCGTCATCAGGAACGAGAAGAAGAACTCGTTGTAGACGGCGATGAAGGTCAACACGCCGGCCGTCGCGACGCCCGGTGCCGACAGCGGGATGATGACCCGGAACAGCGCGCCGAGGCGAGTCGTCCCCTCGACGCGAGCCGCGTCCTCCAGGCCGTCCGGGATCTGTCCGTAGAACGTCGTGAGAATAAAGATAGCGAGCGGCATGAAGATCGCCGACAGTGGGGTCACGAGGGCGAACGGCGTGTTGTAGAGCGTGCCGTCGCCGGTGATCGGCTCGAGGAACACGAACGAGGTGTTAAAGAGGTCGTTCAGCGGGATGAAGAACGCGGCCGGTGGGAAGAACGAAATGATCAACACCAGTAGCATGAGCGGCGTTCGGCCGGGGAACTCGAGGCGGCCGAAGGCGTAGCCGGCGAGGCTGGCGACGACGAGGACGACGACCGTCGAAGCGAGCGCGATCACGAAGCTGTTGAACATGTAGACGTGGAAGGGGATCACCTGGAATACCTCGACGAACGCGCCCGGATTGAAGCCGTTGGGCGTGAAGACGATGTCCTGAAGCTGTCCTTCCGGCGTCAGTGCCACCATGAGCAGCCAGTAGAACGGGAACAGCGTCGTCACGAGGAAGAAGATCGCTGCGACGTAGAACATCGCCCGGTACACCCGCTCGGGGTGGGAGATGGAGTTCGCCACCCACCGCTGGAACGGGCCGCGGTCGAGTTCGGCGTCGCGGTCGTCCTCGAGGACCGTCGTGCCGCCGTCGGGTCGGCGGAGGGTCGGGTCTCGTGGCGGCCCGCCGCCGGCGTCGTCGATGCCTCCGGTGTCGTTCGGATCGGTGGAATCTGTTGGGTCGGACATCAGTACATCCCTCCTTCGGTGTCACGGAAGAGTAGCACGTAGCCGCCGATGATCAGGCCGATCACGAGCGCCGTGGCGAAGGCCACGGCCGCGGCCGTCGCGTAGATGCGGGTCCCGCCGAACATCGCCTCGACGACGAGACAGCTCAGCGAGGGAACGGTCGTACAGCCGGCAGTCGACTCGATCAGCCCGAAGACGCGCATCGCGTCCATGGTTCGGAACAGCATCGCGACCAGTAGGGCCGGCATCACGAGCGGGAGCGTGATCATCTTGAATCGCTGCCACGGCGAAGCACCGGCCACGCGGGCGACGTCGTAGAGGTTCCGGTCGACGCTCTGGAGTCCCGCGAGGATCAGCAGGGCCATGAACGCCGACGACTTCCAGATGTCCGCCACGAGGATGATGATGAACGCGTCCCGGCTGTTGGCCAGCGGCGTCCCGCTGAAGATGCCGATGCTCTGCATGAGGTCGGAGCCGAACCCGACCGTCGGCTGGAACAGCAGGAAGAAGATCATCCCCTGAATGACGATCGGCACCGCCCACGGGAGGATGATCGCCACGCGGACCCAGCGACGCCCCGTAAACTCCTGATCGAGCACGTAAGCCTGGCCGAACCCGATCACGGTCTCGAAGATGACGCTGATAACCGCGAAGGCGAGCGTGACGAACAGCGCCTGCTGGAAGAACGGGGTTCCCAGTTCGATAAACGGGAACGACGACGTCAGTCCGACGTCGAGGAACTGTCGAGCCAGTCGCGCGTTCCCGGTGAGGATGTCGACGTAGTTCTCGATGCCGACGAAGCCGCCGAGGGGATCGAGTCCCCGCGTCTCGTTGGCGCGAAGCGACATGACGAACGTCCGTATCATCGGATAGAACGCGATCAGCGTCAGCAACGCGAACGCTGGTAGTAACAACAGGTACGCGTATGCGGCCTCACTCAGACCCTCCATCCAGTTGACGAGGGCGTTGCCGGTCCGATCACGGTCCTGTTCCCGTCCGGACTCGCCGCCGATCAACCCGTCCGTATCCGTGTCAGTTGCCATTTGTTTCCACCTCCGCTTCGCTCTGCTCGAGTTCTTCTGCGAGGTCGCTCATCGCGGCCTCGGGGGATTGCTCGCCACGATACGCCGCGTTGACCGATTGATATATCAGCGCGGACTGTTCCGGCCAGAGGTCGGTTGCCGGCCGTGGGATCGCGTTCTCGCTGGCCCGCTGGACCACGTCGCCGTAGCGAGCGACGGGGCCGACATCGTCGGGACTGGCCTCCGCGACCAGATCGAGATTCGGTGGTAAGTAGCCCCCGAGTTCGAAGACCGTGAGCATGACCTCCTCGGTGGCGAACGCCTCGAGGACCTGCAGCGCTTGCTCCTGACGCTCCGAAAACGGGCTTACGGCGAGATTCCAGCCACCCAGTGCCGCGACGGTGCCGCCGCTGCCGTCGTACTCGGCCTCCTGCTGGGAGACCGCGTACGGTCGCGTCGTGACCCCGAGATTCTCACCGAAGGCGTCTTCGGTGCCCGTCTCCGCGATCGCGTACGACCAGTTGCGGTTCGAGACGGCCTCGCCGTTGGCGAACGGGTTGAGCGACTGTTGTTCGGTCCACTGGACGATCGCCGACGGACAGATCTGTGCGTAGCCGTCCATGGCGTTTTCCTCCTCGCCCTCGATGAACGAGCGCATCATCCGGATCGCGTCGATGCACCGCTCCTCGTCGACGGTGATCGGCCGGTCGCCCGCGGTGAAGAGGTTGTCGACCCCCCCGAAGTAGGCCCCGCCCCAGGACGTCATCACCTCGTTGAACGTACAGCAGGACAGTCCCTCGTAGGCGGCCGCCTGCGTCGTAAACCCGTAGTCGAGGCCGGCCTGGTCCCGCGCATCGCGGACCGCCGCCGAGAACTCCTCCCACGACGGCGGTTCCGACGGCCAGTTTGCGGTGTCGTAGCCGGCATCTTCGATCAGATCCTCGCGGTAGAGTGTGAACCCCAGATCCGGAAAGAACGGCAGCGCGTGCAGGTCACCGGTCTGTGGGTCGCGCGCCGTCTCGAGGATCGCCTCGAGGTACGTATTGTTCACGCGCTCGAGCACGTCGCCCGAGAGCTCCTCGGTCAGATTGACCGTCTGGTTCCGAAGGATGAACGGAACCGTCCAGCCGCTGTCCATCATGTGGATGTCGGGCGGAGCACGCCCCGCTTCGAGCGCCGATTGAGCCGTTTGCATCCGCGATGCGGAGTCGCTGACGACGGTCTGTATCTCGAGGCGGATGTCCTCGTCGAGCCCGGCGTCCCAGAGCGCCTGCTGGACGGAGGGCCCGTCGCCGTCGCTGTGTATGATCCCCGCGACACCCGAGTCGGCGGTCATCACGATGGTGTTCGCCTGTCGACCCCGCCCGAGACAGCCGGTGACGGCGACCGCTCCCGCTGTCGACGCCGATGCAGCTTTCAGGAACGACCGCCGTCTGATGCGGGAGCGGTCGCATTGGCCGGCGATATCACGTCCCATGCGCAGGAACGGACCACGTTCTCCACCTTAATTGTTAGCTATAAATATAGTAATAAAATGTGAGTGTTCAGATCTCGTTTCCGTTATGGGAACCCAATATGGAACACTGCGAGGACGGCCCTCCGTCGGTTTCCAACGCGGCGGAACGAGCATCTCTAATCCCCGATTGTCGACCGGCGGTCGGCAGATGCCGGCCAATGGAATACGACACTGCTCGACGTATCTCGCGGAGCAAATCCGCCGAAGCGGTGGTCGCGAATGCGACGACCGATTCAGCGAACGGCGTCGCCGTCGACTCGACGCTCGACAGTCGGGTTTCCCGCGCCGCGAGTGTCAGCGATCCTCGAGCGTCGGCGGTTCGTTCCGCCCGATGTGGATCTCGTGGGCCTCGACGTCCTCGAGGGCGGCGACGCGGCCGCCGACGGAGACGTCTTCGCCGTCCGCCGTTTCGATCGTGAGGCTGGCAACCTCTTCGCTAACCTCGAAGGAGATGTCGCGAATGCGACCGCGGACGATCCGCTGCCCGCCGACCTCGACGTCGCGACCGTCGATGGTGGCGTAGAACTCGCCCCCTTCGTCAATGAGGTCTTTCACGCATCGGCGGATGGAGGCGTACTTCCGGGGGTAGGTCCGGGCAGCGCCGTCCTCCCCGAGCGTGTGTTCGGCGGTCGTCCAGAGGACGGTTCCGAAGAACCCGGAGATGAGGAAGCCGAGCGCGGACCGGTTGAAGATGACGCCGTACCGGTCCTGATCGTCGCGCAGCGCGTCCTGGGTCGCGTAGACCGAATAGTTGCCGTCGGCGACGGCGACGACCGGCGTCGTGATCCCCCGCCGGGCGCGGGCGGTCGTCGCGACCTCGCCGTACGCGAAGTCCTCCGGGTCCGGCGCTTCGCTCGCCGGCGTCACGATCAGGTCGACGCTCACGCCGGCGTCGACCGCCGCGCGCAGTTCCGCCTCGAACCGGGTCAGCAGATCCGGCGTCAGCGACAGCGCGAGCTCGAACTCCGCGGCGTCGATGACCTCCTCGAGGTACCGCAGGATCGTCGATCGGGATTTGACCAGCGAGACGGCCTCCGTATCGCGAGCCGGCGCGGTGTACCGGGCCTCGAGTTCCTCGATCATCTGCTCGAACGAGGACTGTACGTCGTCGAAGGCCTCCGCCGGATCGATCGCGACGACCTTCATGGGGCGGGACTCCCGGAGCTCGACCAGTCCGCGATCGCTGAGACTGCGCACGGTGTCGTAGACGCGCGGCTGGGGAATCTCCGTTCGGTCCGCGATTTCGCTCGCCGTGAGCTGTCCTTGCTCTAAGACGGTGAGATACGCGTCGATTTCGTATTCGCCGAGATTGAACCGGTCCCCGACGCGTTCGACGGTCGAGCGAAGTTCGTCTGGTGCCATATCCGGCCCTACACTCCCGACCGCTAAATGATTTATTGTATTCTGAGTAGCACGCGTTTTCGAAATCGGGTTGTTCCGATATCGGTGCCCAAAACTGATGGTCAGAACTCTTAACCACACCGGGCCTGAGCGTGTTGATATGCGCGGGGTGCTCTATATGAACGAGAGTTCGGCAGTCGAGGGCGTCCGGAACGCGCTCCCCATCCCGATCCCGCCGCGAGCAGTCGAGATCGGCCTTGCGGTCCTCGTCCTCGCAGTCGGCTGGTATCTCTCGAAGGTCGCCGTTCGGATCGCCGGCCGGACGGTCGCTCGCCGGATCGAACGGCCGAGCGTCACCCGGACCGTCCTTCGCGCCGTCAGGATCACCATCATCCTCTGGACGGCCGCCATCGCCGCCCGCATCCTCGGCGTCGGCGACACGCAGATTCTCCTCTCCGTGACCGTCATCTCGGCCGTGATCGCCGTCGTGCTCGCTCCAGTGGTCGGGAGTCTGATCAACGGCTTCTACGTGCTGGCCGATCGCCCCTACGAGATCGGCGACATGATCGAGATCGCCGACGCCGGCCACCGCGGCTTCGTCGAGGACATCACGATCCGCTACACCAAGATCTTCACCCTCCAGAACGCCTTCATGGTCATTCCCAACTCCGAGATCCATACGCGCGACGTCATCAACTACTCCGCCGAGGACGAGCGCACGCGGATCTCGGTCACGTTCGAGGTCACGTACGATAGCGACCTCGAGGCGGCGCGACGGGCCGCCGAGCGGGCCGCCCGAAACGTCGAGGAGGTCATCTCCGGCGGCCCGGACATACGGATCGGCAGTGCCCGGTACGCCGCGGCACCGTCCTGTTACATCGGCGAGTACGGCGATCACGGGATCGCCCTCGAACTGCTCTTCTGGATGAAACACCCCTACAAGCAGACCGTCGTCCAGTCGGCGGTTCAAGACGCCATCGGCGACCGCTACGAGGAGCTCGACGTCGAGTTCGCCTACCCGCGTCGCCACCACGTCTTCGACGACTCGAGCGGCGTGGCGCGGGTCGCCGTGGACGACTCGGGCATCGATCGGCCGACCACCGGCTCGTCGGTCGAACCGGGCGACGGGAGCACGGCAGCCGAGAACCCCGCTGATTCGCCCGATCGGTGACGGATCGTCGAGGCGGACCGACGGCCGCGTCGCTGGATCTCACACGAAGCACTTGCGTGTCGTCTCGGCTCGCTCGTCCGATACCGAGGGGGTGATTTATGCTATCCCCGGTTCAATTCGCGGCTAGCCGACAGATGTACGACGACATTCTCATTCCCACCGACGGAAGTGATACGATCTCCGAGACGCTCGCTCACGGACTGCCGATCGCGGCGAACAACGACGCGACGGTCCACACGCTGTACGTCGTCGACAGTCGCGTCACCGCTGCCGCCGACGAGAACACCAGTACCGACCTCGAGCGCTCGCTCCGCGACGAGGGGCAAGCGGCCGTCGCCGCCGTCGAGGAGCGAGCGACCGCCGAGGGACTCGAGACCGTCAGCGAGGTGCGACAGGGGACCCCGTCGAAGACGATTCTCGAGTACGTCGACGAGCAGGGGATCGACCTGGTCGTTATCGGAACGCGCGGCAAGAGCCCGCGCGAGAAGGTGACGTCGCTGGGGAGCGTCTCGGAGCGGGTCGTCGACAACGCCACGGTTCCGGTGTTCGTCGTTCGAAACGCCGGCAAAACCGAGTAACGACCACCTACGGACGAGATCAGGCGCGTGCACTCTCGACCGTGATGACTTCACAGTCGAGGTGAGTTCGGAGGTAACTGTCGATGTCCGGATTATCGGTGAACCGCTGGAAGATCCGGCGGAGGCGACTCGCCTGTTTGCTCCCGATGACGACGGCGTCGGCCCGCTCCGCCGCGACCTCGTCGAGGATGCTCTCTTCGACCAGAAAGCCGGTGCGAACGACGTACCGAGCGCTCTCGAGCCGTCCGAACGTGCTCTCGACGGCGTTTTTCAGGTCGATACGCGTTACTTTCTTCCCGTTCTGATAGAGATCGACGTGGAGAACTGTCAACGCTGCGTCACGCTCGCGCGCGACCTCGATCGCCCGTTCGAGGGTTCGTCTGGAGTGCTTCGACAACGGATACCGAACGGGAACCACGACCAACGACATTAGGCATCCGAACGGTTTCCGGCCGGGTAAACCTTTCAGTACGGACTGTCCACACTGCGAACCTGTCCCATATGTCGCTCCGTCGCACCCGAACGTACCCGGTCGGCTCGCCGCCATCCCCTCGCCACTCGAGTCGGCGACACCGACCCGGAAAGACAGTCATTTACCGCGAGCGAGGCTATCAGCGGACATGCAATCCTGGTCGACCGACGACGGCGATACCGTCTACATCTCGGAGACGGACGGCGATAGAGGATCGAAGGGACCGTTTCTCGTCGCCTTCGAATCCGCCGACGCCGAGCGCCGTTACGGCTGGTTCTGTACGAACTGCGAGAGTCTCGACAACGCAATGGACGCGATGGGGCGGATCAAGTGCAACCAGTGTGGGAACTTTCGCAAGCCCACGGAGTGGGACGCCGCTCACGAATAACTCCGCCGTCGGGCCGCGATCGACTCCCGCCAGAGACGGCCGTGTCCGCCGCGCCGATAATAGACGATTACCGTCCGGAAACGACGACTACCGGAACACCGCGAAATCGATAGGGCGTCGGATTTCGAATTCGTGGAACGTTACTGGGAATTCCTGTTACGTACTAACATTTATGGTGGATGCCGACGAAGGTGGTAGTGAATGGGTCCTGTTAACATGCGACTCGTCGAGCAGGCCAGGTCGATCTTCGCCGAACTGGGCTACACCGTCGAAGGAAACGGTCCCGAGTTCCGCGCCGAACGAGCATGGAAAGTCGTCCACGTAAACACCGTCCTCGAGGCAGGAGAGCTTCCGTCGTCGTCGTCCGGACAGTTCCACTGTTTCGTCGCCGAGCCAGCGGACGCGGACGACCTCGAGGCGCGACTCGAACGGACGAACCCGAACTACGAGTGGGCCATCATCGTCGTCGACGGGGAGGACTATCAGGTCGAACGAGCGCCACCAGGACCGCGAGTGTCGGCGTAAAACCAGCGTCAGCGAATCGTCGAACCCGCGAAACACCGACCCCCTATTCTTCGAGCGCGTTGCGCGTCGCAGTCACGCCGGTACCCGGATCGACGTCCGCGCCCATCGACTCCAGGACGTCACCCAGCGCCGTCACCACGTAGATCACGTTCTGGGGCCGCGCGGAGTGACCCATGCAGCCGATCCGGAAGATCTCGCCGGCGAGATCGCCCAGTCCGCCGGCGATCTCGAGGTCGTACCGCTCTATCAGGGCGTCGCAGACCTCGCCGTCGTCGATCCCGTCGGGGACGCGGACGGCGTTCAGGCTCGGCAGCCAGTACTCGTCGGGAGCGTTCATCTCGAGTCCCATCCCCTCGACGCCGGCTTTCAGCGCGCCGGCCAGTCGTTCGTGGCGCGCCCAGCGGTCCTCGATCTCTTCCTCGGCGACGAGTCGTAGCGCCTCCCGGATCGCGTAGACGTTCGTGATCGGTGCGGTGTGGTGGTACGCGCGTTCGTCGCCCCAGTAGCCCTCGAGCAGGGAGAGATCGAGGTACCACGAGCGGGGCTCCTCCTCGCGGGAGAGGACTTTTTCCATGGCCTCGTCCGAGAGAGTGAGCGGGCTCGCGCCCGGCGGACAGGAGAGACACTTCTGCGGACCCGAGTAGGCGACGTCGATGTCCCACTCGTCGACGCGAAGCTCCACGCCGCCCAGCGAGGTGACGCTGTCGGCGATCACGAGCGCGTCGTGGTCGTGGGCCGCCGCGGTGAGGGCCGGCACGTCGGGCTGGAGCACGCCGGTACTCGTCTCGGCGTGGACGAAGCCGAAGACGTCCGGGTCGTGTTCGGCGAGCGCGTCCGCCACGTCGTCCGGATCGAGCGGTTCGCCCCACGGCGCGTCGACCTCGACGACGTCGCCGCCGGCGCGGCGGGCCATCGAGGCCATCCGGCCGCCGAAGTAGCCGTTGGTCGGAACGAGCATCGTGTCGCCCGGCTCGACGACGTTGCCGATCGCAGCTTCCATCGCCGCCGATCCGGTTCCCGAAACTGGAATCGTCCACTGGTTGTCCGTCCGGAAGGTGTAGCGCAGCAACTCCTGTACCTCGTCCATGATCTCGACGAAGGCAGGATCGAGGTGGCCGACGAGCGGCGTGCTCATCGCCCGGAGCACGCGCGGATTCACGTCGCTCGGACCGGGCCCCATCAGGGTCCGATCCGGAGGTGTGAGTTCGCCGACGGATGGCGCGCGAGCCGTCTCGTTCGACGGTGTTTGAGCCATGGGCGTGTGCTCGAGTGCCACTCGCAAAGACCTACCGGCAGCGGCGAAATACAGGTCTCCGTCGGGCGACTCTCCGCCCGCCGTGATCTCTCGAGTTCGCGCCGTTCGGTCGTCGCCGTCGCGTCGATACCCGACCATGGGACGGTCCCGCACGCGTGCGAGCCGTTTAAGCACACCCAACACATACCCGATATATCGTGTTCGTCGGTCACGCGCTCCTCGCGTTCGCGGTCGCAGCGCTCGTCGCCGACTGGCAAGGTTGGGAGCGCCGGTCGGCGCTTGCCGTCGGCGTCGTCGCCGGCGCGTTCGCCGCGATCCCGGACATCGACGTCGCGTACGCGCTCGTCGGCCTCCTCGAGTGGCAGGTCGGCGATGGCGCGCTCGGGGCGTCGACGGCCTTCTGGGACGCGAGCCGGGTCGTCCACCGCTCCGTCACCCACTCGCTGGTCGTCGGCGCGGTCGCCGCACCGGCGTTCGGACTGCTCGCGGTTCGGGGCCGCTCCGATCGCGCACGGTTCGGCCGTATCGCCGGCGTCGGCCTCCTGGTGACCCTGCTCGTGATCGCGCTCGTCTGGGACGGCTCCCTCGCCGTGTTCGTCATGGGACTGTTCGCGGTGAGCGGCATCCTCGTCGCCCGCGGCGTCGCTCGCGCCTCGACGCTGTCGCCGGCGACGGTCGCCGTCGCCGCGCTCTGGGGCCTCTGGTCGCATCCGTGGGGAGACCTCGTGACCGGTGCTCCGCCGGACTGGCTCTTCCCGTTTCCGTCCCCCGTTCTCGAGTCGCGCGTCGTCCTCCACTCCAACCCGACGTTGCACCTGCTCGGGGCGTTCGCGATCGAACTCGCGACCATCTGGTTCGCGCTCGCAGTCTATTGCCGGCTCACCGATCGGTCGCCCCTCGCGTCCGTCGACCGCCGGGCAACCGTCGGCGCGGCCTACGGCGTCGCCGCGCTCGCAGCGACGCCGCCGACGCTCGAGGTGTCTTACCACTTCGTCTTCTCCATCCTCGGCGTCGGCCTCCTCTGTGGCGTCGTTCGGGAGACCCCCTCGCTGGAAGTTCCGCGCGCGAGCGATCGCGGACTGCCGTCGCCGGACGGCGTTCTCGAGGTCGCGCTCACGGCGCTGACCGCCGTAACTATCGCACTCGCCGCGTACGCCACCGTCTACGTGCTCGCCGTCTCGGCGTGATCGCCGTCGCGTCACGGGTCGTCTCAGCGCTCCCCGACGGTCGACTACATATGCTTTTGTGAGAACAGTCAGTACGAGCTATCCGTGTCTCAGACTCCACTCGAGGGACTGATCGCGGACGGGCGAACCAACGCAGCGGTCGCGTGGGTGCTGGTCGTCGCGATCGCAGCCATCGGCGCCGCCGAACTCGCGACCGGGAACGGGTTCCTCTGGGCGACGTTCGCGGCCGTACTCGTCGCGCTGGCGTTGCTCCCGCCGATCGCCTTCCGATCCCGGCTCGTGATGCTTCCGTGGGAGGTCCTGCTTCTGGCGGCCCTGCCGGTGCTCGGGATGGCCGTCGGTGCCGACCGGTTGACAGGTCACTTCGCGGCGTATCTCTCGGTCGCGGCGATCGCGCTCGTCCTCGCCGTCGAACTTCAGTCGTTCACCACCGTACAGATGACTCCCGGCTTCGCCATCGTCCTCGTCGTCGTCGCGACGATGGCCGCCGCGGGGCTGTGGGCGCTTCTCAGATGGAGCGCCGCGCAAACGCTCGGCATCCCGTTTTCGTCCGATCACGATGCGGTGATGTGGGAGTTCGTGTATTCGGCCGTCGCCGGGCTCGGTGCCGGCATCGTCTTCGAACTCTACTTCAGACGCTACGTCCCTCCGGAAGGACGGCTCCCGGCGGACGTCCGGCCGACCACGGAGGTGGAGGATGGGTAACCTCGAGCGTCGACTCCCCTCCAAACGCCGTCAGCGCCAGCTCACCTACCTCATGGAGCTCTCGCTGGTCGGCATGCTGTTCGTCGGCATCGATCGGGGCAACGCCGGGATCGTGATCAACACCGGGGTGGCGCTCCTCGTCACCCAGCTCCCGCCGCTGCTCGAGCGCGACTACGAGATCCCGATGGACCCGCGACTTACCCTGTGGATCACCACCGCCGTTTTCCTCCACGCGTTCGGTACCGTCGGGCTGCCGGGTGCCACCACCACGCTCTACAGCCAGGTCTGGTGGTGGGACCACATGACGCACGCGCTGTCGGCGTCGCTGGTCGCCGCCGCGGGCTACGCCACCGTCCGCGCGTTCGACGAACACGCCGACGGCGTCCACCTCCCGCGGCGGTTCGTCGCCGTGTTCATCCTGCTGTTCGTCATCGCCTTCGGCGTCCTCTGGGAGATCCTCGAGTTCGCCATCGCACTGGCGGCCGACGCGCTGGGAACCAAGGCCGTGCTCACCCAGTACGGACTCGCCGACACCATGCTCGACTTCGTCTTCAACTCGATCGGCGCGCTCATCGTCGCGCTGTGGGGCGGTGCCTACCTCTCGGACGTCACCGGTGCGATCCGCGAGCGATTCGAGTCCCGGTCCGACTGACTCCTGGTCCCGGTCCCGGTTTCACGACTGCGAGGACTCACTCCGCGAAACCGACGATCAGCTTTACGTCGCTATACGGTGTAGGAAGTCAGGCCATGGTCTTCAAGAAGATAACGCTCATCGGCACCAGCCCCGAAAGCTTCGACGCCGCAGCCGACGACGCCATCGACCGCGCGGAAGCGACCCTGCAGAACGTCCACTGGATCGAAGTCGACGAACTCGGGGTCGAACTCGCCAGCACCGACGACCGGGAGTACCAGGCGGAGGTCACAGTTGCCTTCGAACTCGAGGAGTAGTCCGATCGACGGCGGAGCCAGCGGCCGCTCGCATCGCCGCAGTACGCCGCCCGTTTCTGAGCGGCGTCGCGGCTCGCGGCTGTCGATGTCGATACTCGAACGGACGTGACGAAGGGGCGGTGACCGTGCCGCCGCCGGCTGATTCGTCGAGCCGCGCGCACTTCGAGAGTGATCGCCCGCAGGCGAGGGGAAGGGCGGGAACGAGAACAGTTACGTCCGGAACGACTCGCCGCAGCCGCACTCGCTGACGACGTTCGGATTGTCCACGTGGAACCCTTCGGCCTGGAGCCCGTCTTCGTAGTCGAGGACGCTGCCCTCGATGTACTTCAGACTCGCCGGGTCGACGAACACGCGGAGGTCGTGGTGTTCGTAGATGGTGTCGTCCTCGTCCGGCTCGTCGTCGAACCGCATGCCGTACGAAAGTCCGGCGCAGCCGCCCTGCTGGACGAACAGCCGTAGTCCGGCCTCCGTCACGTCGAGCTCTTCGCCCTCGAGCAGGGAGAGCGCTTGTTCGGCCGCGTCTTCGGTCACTTCGATCGTCGGGCGCGTGTCCGCCTCCCCGCCATCCATACTGTCCGTGCTCATACCACTCCATTTCGGCGCGACGATGTTAACTGTGACGCCACCCTCGGGTCTCCGACCTAGCTGAATCCGGTTACGTCTCCCCGACCGCACGGATTGCCGACTCGGCTAGCAGTTCGCCCGCCGACGGAACGACCGATAACACGTCCCGAACTGTCGCTCGTCGTTCCGCGAGAGCTCGATGTCGTGCTCCGCCAGCAGTTCGAGCATCCGCTCGAGTTCGCAGTCGTACCACATCGAGAGGAGCCGCACGTTCCGCTGTGCGTAGTCGTAGTTGCGCTCGAGGACGCGGCCGTCCATCGGGTCGACACGCGGTTCCATCTCGGTTCCTACTCCGCTCTCCAGCTACGTAAAACCGGTTTGCGATGTTAGCTATCTGAAACACCCGGCCGCACTCGGTTCGGCCGGCGATCAGTCCCGTTCCGCGTCGTCCGGAAGCCGCCTCCGGACGCTCTCGGCGTGGGCCTCGAGCCCCTCTGCATCCGCGAGGGTAGTGATCGCGTCGCCGAGACCCGCGAGTCCCTCGGCGGAGAGGCGCTGGACCGTCGTCGACCGGAGGAACGTCTCGACCGAGAGCCCGCCGGTCACGCGCGCACCGCCGTCGGTCGGCAGGACGTGGTTCGTGCCGCTGGCGTAGTCGCCGGCCGCGACGGGGGTGTTCGGCCCGAGGAAGACGCTGCCCGCGCTGTCGATTCGGTCGAGGATCGACTCGTCGTCGTCGGCGATGATCGAGAGGTGTTCGGGTGCGTACGCCTCGGTGAAGAGGATCGCCTCGCTCATCGATCGAGCGCGGAGGACGCCGCTCGCGTCGTTGGCGAGGGCATCTCGAATGACGGCCGCGCGCTCTCGCGCGCCGGCTTGTTCCTCGACGGCCGCTGCGACGGCGTCGGCGGTCGCCTCGTCGTCGGTGACGGCCACGACCGAGGCGTTCGGGTCGTGTTCGGCCTGCGCGACGAGCTCCGCGGCGACGAGCTCGGGATCGGCAGTCTCGTCGGCGACGACGGCCACTTCGCTCGGCCCCGCGAGGAAGTCGATCTCGACGTCGCCCCGCACTTCGGCCTTGGCCGCCGTCACCCACTTGTTCCCGGGGCCGACGATCTTCTGGACGCGAGTGACCGTCTCCGTCCCGTAGGCCAGTCCCGCGATCGCCTGCGCGCCGCCGACGCTGTAGACCGCGTCCGCGCCCGCGACGTGGATCGCCGCCAGCGTTACCGGATTCACCTCGTCGGCGGGCGGCGTGACGACCGAGACGTGGTCGACGCCAGCGACGACCGCCGGGACGATGCCCATGATCGCGCTCGAGGGATAGGCCGCCGAACCGCCGGGAACGTAGACGCCCACGCGCTCGAGCGGCCGAAACCGACGGCCGAGCTCCCGCCCGGTATCGAACTCACGCCGCCAGTCGTCGGGAAGCTGGGCCTCGTGGAACTCCCGGACGTTCCCCGCGGCCGTCTCGATCGCGTCCCGAACCTCGGCGTCGATCTCGTCGGACGCGCGCTCGCACTCGTCGGTTATCTCGAGGTTCCCGACCTCGACGTCGTCGAACTCGCTGGTGAACTCGCGAACGGCGACGTCGCCCTCGTCGCGGACGCGGTCGACGATTTCGCGGACGTCTCCCCTGACCGACTCGATACCGGCGTCGCGCTCGAAGAAGGCCGCGCGGTCGTCCGGCCCGAGATCGGCGATCGCCTGCACGTCGATTGTCATGCCTTCGGGTTCGTGGGGCGGTCGAAAAACGGTTTCCTTCCGCTCACGCGTCGGGATCTTCGACGTTCCAGACGCCGACCACGTCGAGGGTCGCCCTGACGAAGAGATAGCAGAGGAGGCCGAAGCCGACGACCGCGAACGGCGCCTGGAGCAACGCTGCGATCTCCGCGCCGAGCACCAGTCGGCTGGTCCCCCGAACGAAGAAACTCAGGGTCACGAGTCCGAACGCGATGATCGCGAGTTTGACGAAACCCGATCTGTCCATGCCCGCTCGTACGACCGCGGGAAGTAAATCGTGTCGGTTACCCGGTTCGGTCCCGCCACCGGGTCGTTACCGAACCCGTCACCGAACGTCGGCGCTGGCCGCGCGCCCGATCGCGTAGACGGCCACCGATCCGAACAGGATCGCCAGTGCGAACAGAACCGCCAGTGCGGGGACGAGCGTGTTCCACAGCCCGTCGAAGCGCGCGACTTCGACGACCGTCATCGTGTCCTCGCCGAGCATCACCGCGCGTGCGGCGTCGACGCCGTAGGTGATCGGGTTGAACGTCGCGACAGTCTGAATCCACTCCGGCAGCGCCGGCAGCGGAAGGAACGCGCTCGAGACGAACAGCAACGGGAGCTGGAGCAGGTTCGCGCCGATGATCGTGGACTCCTCGTCGCGGGTCACGACGGCAAGCACGTTCGAGAACGCGGTGAACCAGACCGAAAACAGGACACAGATGCCCGTGATCGCGACCGCGCCGACCAGCCCGGTCGCGATTTCCGCCCCTAGTAGCACGCCCAGTCCGAGTACGATCACGACCTGCACGACGATACGCACGACTTCGGCCAGCGTCTTGCCCAGAAAGACGGCGCTGCGGTTCATCGGACTCACCAGCGTCTTCTCGAACATGCCGTTCTCGATATCGTTGACCAGCCCGATCCCCGACGTTGCGGCCGCGACGAGCGCCACCTGAATCACGATCGCCGGGACGAGGTACGTCTCGTAGCTCACACCCTCGAGCGCGCTCGTCGCGACGCCGCCGAACACTTGCGTAAACAGGACGAGGAAGATGATCGGCTGCACGAGGGAGACGACGAGCACGAACGGGTTCCGGACGGACTTGATCGTCCACCGAACGAACGTGACCCACACGTCGCTCGCGAAGCTCCCTCCGTGACGGTCGACACTCGGCGTACTCATCGCTTTCCCCCCGTTTCCCCGGGTCCCGTTCGCCCATCACTGCCGCTCGAGTCGCCGCCGTTCCCGACCGTCTCGATCGGAGCGGCGTCGGCCGACGTGGATTCGCCCCCGCTCCGGTCGTCGGTCACCGCGAGGAATACGTCGTCGAGCGTCGGTGCCCGGACATCGAATCCCGTCACGTCGATGCCGGCGTCGCGGAGGGCGACCAACAGATCCGTTCCGCGCGTTCGCGCGTCGCGCGCCGTCACCGCGAGCCCGACCTCGGTCGGCTCGATCGTCGCCCCGTCCGCGAACACCCCTTCCTCGCGCGCGATCGCGACGGCACGATCGCTCGTTTCTGGGTCCGCGAGTTCGACGGCGAGGATCTCGCCGCCGACGCGACGCTTCAGGGTCTCTGGCGTGCCCTCCGCGACGACCGCGCCGTCCTGAATGACCGACAGCCGATCGCACAACTGGTCGGCCTCCTCCAGGTACTGCGTCGTCAGGAAGACGGTCGTCCCTTCGTCGTTGATCCGCCGGAAGTACTCCCAGAGCCGGTTTCGCGCGGCCGGATCGAGGCCGGTCGTCGGTTCGTCCAGGAACACCAGCGGCGGCCGGTGGACGAGCGCGGTCGCCGCGTCGAGGCGCTTTTTCATCCCGCCGGAGAAATCGTCCGCGACTTTGTCCGCGACGTCGGTCAACTCGACGAGCGCGAGTAGCTCGTCGATCCGGTCGCTCCGTTCCCCTCGCGGAACACCGTAGGCGTCGCAGGCGAACCGAAGGTTCTCTCGAGCCGTCAACTCCGGATCGACGCTCGTCTCTTGAGCCATGTATCCGACCGTCGCACGCACGCTCCGTGGCTCCGCAACGGCATCGAACCCGTTCACCGTCACCGAGCCGTCGGTCGGTCGCAACAGCGTCACGAGCGTCTTGATCATCGTCGTCTTGCCCGCGCCGTTCGGCCCCAGGAACCCGAAGAACTCCCCCGTCTCGACGAGGAGGTCGACGCCACGGACGGCTTCGGTCCCATCCGCGTACGTCACCGCCACGTCGCGGGCCTCGATTGCGTACTCGGTCACAGTCGTGCTAGGGCGACCACGCGGATATATCTGTGAGTCGCCGTCACATCGCAACTTCGAATTTCGAACGCGAGGACACCGGTCTCAGGCTCGCGACCGACTCCGCTCCGCTCACCGGGGACGCCCTCTCGCTCGGCGGGTGCGTAATGAGCGTATTACTGAAACGCTTCGCGAGAGTCGCCCGCGGAGACGCCGCCGCTCACGGCGACCGCGTGAAACGAACCGATCTCGAGGACTGTCGTCCGGGCACCGCGACTCGCCGACGGCGACCCTACAGGCGAGTACCGCGCCGGTGACATCGAACTCGGCTTCGAGTCGATCATTCCGGCCGGATCGTACCGTCTCTACTCGATCATACGCAGTCACTACCGCCGTTGTTCTCGCCCATTCGTCGCTGCTGGCCGTCGTTCGCCCGGTCTCGAATGCGGTTCGATCCGCTCGATCGGGAGTGACAAGCCCTATATAACTATTCACCGTCCACTGAATCACTGATTTATGTGGCCGTGGGAACACGCGATCGTCGGCTATCTCGCCTATTCACTGTTCTGTCACCTCGCATTCCGGGACTCGCCCGGGGGACTCGACGCGTTCGCGGTCGTCTTCGCATCGGTCCTTCCGGACGTGATCGACAAACCGCTCGCGTGGGAGTTCGGCGTCTTCGACGCCGGGCACGCCCTCGGACACTCGGTGTTTTTTGCCGTTCCGCTTTCGATCGTTGTCGGAACGATCGCGCACGCGGGAGCCAGCCCGCGAACCGGCCTCGCGTTCGGAGTCGGCTACCTGTTGCACCTCCCGGCCGACATCCTCTACTCCTACGTCAACGAGGGTGTCTTCTACGTCGAAATCGTGCTCTGGCCGGTTGCAACCGTCCCCGCGGGCTCCCTCAATCGGGGCTTCCTCGAGTCGTTCGCGCTGCTGTTCGGCCGCTATCTGGGGGAGTTGCTCGCCGGGGACGTGTCGACGTACGTCTGGTTCCAGTTCGGACTCGCCGTGTTCGCGTTTCTGCTGTGGGTCTACGACGGTGTGCCCGTTTTGCGGGAGCTCCTGCTGGGCTGTAAACGGCTCGTGCTCGCCCAGATCGGATCGGACCGTTCGACCCAACGCCAGTAGCACTTCGGGCCTGCTTTTCCGGCGCGGGCGGTCTCACCCGCAGTAACAGTTTCCCTCCGGACAGAACGCCATCTCCTGCTCGCCCACGTCGACGCCGAGGGTCGAGAGCGACCCGAGGAGCCGCTGGCTCGCATCGGTATCCGGACGGACGGTTCCGGCGACCGCACCCGTCGGCGATTCGCCCGCGTCGATGGTCGTAGCGACGTCTCGCTGCGCGTGATCGATCACTGCGACGCGATTCGCCGTCTGTACTGGCACGTAGAGCTTTTCGCGGGCGGGCCCCCACGCGCCCGAGATCGACCGTCCACCGACGTCGAGCTCGCGATCGACGGCCCCCGCCTCGAGGTCGACGACGGTCACGCTTTCGGCGTCCGGCGTGAAGAGATAGGCCACGTCCCCGTCGGGACCGATTTCGCTCGTGATCGGTGCCGCCGGCAGTCCGTCCTCGCGCGTGATTCGCTCGCGCTCGACCGGCTCCGTCGGGTCCGAAACGTCCCAGATGCTCTCAGAACCCACTCGTGGTACCGCCGGATCTGATCCGAGCTCGCCCTCGCCGTTTTCCACCAGCAGGCAGTCGCCGTCGAACGATGCCGTCGCCATGAACGGTAAGACCTCCCCGTCACCGGCGGGCGCTCCGGCGCTGATTCGCTCGACGATCTCGAACGGATCGACGGAGACGACGGCCAGCGTCTCGTTCGCGATTTCCGGCACGAACGCGTAGTCGCCGTCCGGCTCGAGCGTCACGTCACAGGGGCCGGTGTACTCCGTCTCGATCCGTCCGGTCACTTCCCCGAACCCGTCGCTCTCGCGGTCGGCATCGATCCGGTGGATCGCGTGGGGCTCCGTCTCGTCGGGATCGGGGTCGAGGGTGGTCGTCCCACCCGATGCGACCACCAGCCGAGACTCGTCCGGCGTCAGATTCGGATAGTTCGGCCCGTAGCCCGTCTCGAGACTCCCGATCTCCGCGAGCGAGTGCTGATCGAACGCGCGAACGCCCCCGCTGACGTTGAGCCAGCAGACGTCGTACTCGGAGTCCGCGCTCGTCCCGTACTGGTTCGCGGGAAACGACGCCGTCGTATCGATAAACGGGTTCTCGATGGATTCGTCTGTCTCCGCATCGATGACGCTCACCGTTCGGTCGCCGTTGTTGAACACGTACACCGTCGGCGCACGCGCCGCGCCGTCGTCCGAGAGGCACCCCGCTACGGAGACCGTCGCGCCCACGGTTACGGACGTCTCGAGCAGTCGCCGCCGATCGACGCCGCTGGCAAATGGATCGGCGGGGTTCTCGTTCGCCCGAGTCGGGCGGCTCGCTTCGTCTTCCCCCTGTCGTCCGTCCATACGCTGTCGTCCATCGCTGGCGACTAAAGTCACCGTGGTGGGCTCGCCGTTCGATCCGCAGTTCCGGCTCCGTCGCGTGGCTCCGCGTCAATTGAGCTGATCCGGCATGAGTAATTCGTGATCGTCCGTACGTATCCGAACGTCTCGTCTCGTGACTGTCCAACGTAGTGCACTCCCTCCTCGAGACGACGGCCTTATGTATGCACCCGGCACTCGGTTGTAATGCGAACGACGTGGCGCTCGCCGCCACGCTCCCTCCGGCCGCAACCCGGCACGGAGGACCCACGCTGTATCCACCCTCCCCGGGGCCGCCGCGGTTCACGCCGCTGCCGCCTCGCTCGAGGGCGCTCGGACCCGTCGTACCCCCGCCGAACCCTCGGCGGTCCAGGACGACGCCCTTATATAATCGGGGCGTCTCCGTCGGCGTACGCGGAACTCCTCGCCGGCTGCGGTTTCCGGCGCGGATTCGATCCGACGCCCTTATATGTACGAGGGCACTCGGATACAGACGCGAAAGACGACGTGATCGACGGAACGTTCAACCCGTTCCGTCATCTCGGATGGCTCGAGTCCGAAGGGGTTATGTACCCCAGACGGCTTACGAATACATCCGGAGGAAATGAGGATCCTACCCCTGCGGTCCGCCGTACAGATGGGATCTGATGTTAGCCTTGGTAGTTCGGTGACGCCCGATTGGTCGGTCGATCAGTGTCATCGAACGTGGACCATTTATGTGTGAGTGTGTCTCACCTTTCCCGGCCACCGGCCCTTCCCCTTCACGGGGGAGTACGATAGCATTCCGGTTGATCCTGCCGGAGGTCATTGCTATTGGAGTCCGATTTAGCCATGCTAGTTGCACGAGTTTAGACTCGTAGCAGATAGCTCAGTAACACGTGGCCAAACTACCCTATAGACGGCGATAACCTCGGGAAACTGAGGCT
>NZ_FOFD01000001.1:900000-1104701 GCF_900110865.1 Natrinema salaciae | reverse complement strand
AAAGAGATACCACTGAGGCCACTCGTAGAAGACGAGTTCGATAGACTCGGGATGTACGCACCAAGGCAACGAGGTGTTGAGTCCGCGAGCACTAACTGGCCAAGCCACACATTCATACTACAATCGCATTGGATCCGTGACGCGAGAACGGGTCCGGACGCAAACTGGACTACACGTACATTCGGTCTTGGACACACACCGATATTGGAATGACAACGGTTCGATTCCGTTGATCGGCATTACGGCGGCCACAGCGGCGAGGTGCCTCCCGTACCCATCCCGAACACGGAAGATAAGCTCGCCTGCGTTACGGTCAGTACTGGAGTGGGCGACCCTCTGGGAAATCCGTTTCGCCGCCTCCACTCATATTCGTACTTCAACCCCGCACAGCACCTGCGTTGGCAGTCGCTGTGCGGGGTTTTCTGCGTATATAGCACACGTCCGTCACGGATTCGTCCGGCGATAAATCGACCCATTCCTACTACGGAGGCCAAATATCTCTGGAATGGGACTTACCCAACTGTCTCTGAAACGCGGGTACATGGATTTCGAGACCGGTAGTTCGATGCTCGACACTGTTTGCGAACTTCGTTCCGACTCCTGCCGTCGGTACGTTCTGTACCACGTTTTAGACGGCAACTAGGCCCACGTAGCGGGACTCTCGCTCCAGATCGCTGCACAGGAGCAGGACATACCGATCGAAACTGTAACTCAAGAACAAAAAGGCTCCGTCACGCTATCGTTGCTCCATACCCATCTGCCACAGCACGCTGATCGCGAACTCGTCAGGTACGACCGTCGAAATGGAGATGTCGTAATCGGAGAGAACTTCGACACGGTTCGATCGACTGTGAAACGAGCCAGAGAAGCCGAAGGGGTCGGTTCGAGCGCCGAGGCGGGTTCCGAGTCGTTCCGCTATAGCGATACGGTGACGGAATCGACGTATTTCGATCACCAACAGCGAAGCTAGTGCAGCAGCTCTCGGCGATCAGTAGGAACTGTTGTGCGGAAATGTCACCCGGAACACTAACGTCCAGCCTCATCCCGTGGCGGCGTGCCGCGTCGGCTGGCTAACCCTCGTGCCGGGCGGGAGAACTCGTGGGAGTTCTCCAAGTACGTCTGTCGCGTGCCCGGGTTCGCCGTACTGTCATCGCACCCGAATGGGTCTGCTCGGACGGGGACTGAAGGCACGCACCCCTTCTAAGCGGGCGTCCCGTTTAACTCTTGCAGGCTCGGCCGATCAACGAATCCGTCACCGGGCGATCTATGCGCTCATTCGGGCACCGGCGCCGTCGTGACATTGTTGCTGCCCTCGTTTGTTTCGAGCCACTGATCGTAGGTGTCCGGCTCGACGACGACGATCTCGGCGTCCATCCGCGAGTGGCCGGCTCCGCAGAACTCGGCGCAGACGGCGTCGTAGTTGCCCGGTTCCGAGACGATGGTCCGAGCGCGGGTGTAATCACCGGGGAACGCGTCCTGTTTGATGCCAAGGTCCGGTACGAACAGCGAGTGGACGACGTCGTCACTGCTGAGCCAGAACGTTACGTTTCGATCGGCTGGTATCACGATCTCGTTTTCGGTCGTCACGTTCGATTCTGGATAGGTCGCCTGCCACTCCCACTGGTAGCCACGAACGTGTACCTCCTCGTCGTCGGTCTCGGGGAGGTCGTCGAACGATTCGATATCTTCCTGACTGCCGCTGGTATCGACATCGTTCGCCTGCGACGGTGAGACGTACGGATTGACGAGAACGCTGTACCCAGAGAGACCGACGAACAGGAGGATGATCGCCGTCGCGGCGGTCCAGGTGATTTCCAGGGCGGGGTCCTCGGTAGTCGGCTCGGGATCGTCGTTGTCGTGGAACTTGACGGCCGCGTAGATCAAGATCATGAGGACGAACAGGGTCAGCGGCAGGGCAACGTAGAGCAACTGATACTCGAGGCCGTCGATGAGGTCGCGATTTTCCGATTGTGCGGCGACGGTTCCAGTCAGTGCGAGGAGACTCGAGAGCGCTGCGACGACGAGTGAGGCGATCGTCCGTCGGCGGCTACTCATTGGCGAGGATTCGGGAGCCGGCGTGAAATACCGTCTGCACGATTCAGCTGACTGTCACGATTTCGAACGGCTATAGGAGGGGCATACCCGCTGGGGTGACGTGTAACGGGCGACGAGTGTCACGAAATTGCCAATCCACCTTTATTGGGGTCGATGGTGAGTCCACCGCTATGCACGGCGACGAGCGGTGTGGACGGACGGCCGGGGGTGACGGGCGACGATGAACCGTGCGATCGCCGAGGTTTCGTTGTTCGGGGCCATCGTCGTCAGCTGTCTGCTGGTCGTCCTCTTCGCACAGCGGCTGCGGGCCGAGCCGTCGCCGGACGGTGGCTACGTCACGGGTCGGAAGCGGCGGCTCAGTCTCGCCGACGCGAAGGCGGCCGCCGTTCGCTGGACGACGACGACGAACCACCGCGAAATCGGCTTGCTTTACATCGCGTTCGGGACCCTCGCGGCGATCTGGGGTGGGATCGACGGGATGATGATTCGGACGCATCTGCTGACGCCGGAGGCGAACATCTGGACCGAACAGACGTACAACGAACTGTTCACGATGCACGGGCTGACGATGCTGATCTTCTTCGTCACGCCGGTGTTCTTCGGGATCGGGAACTACTTCCTCCCGCTGTTGATCGGCGCCGACGATATGGCGTTTCCACGACTCAACGCCATCGGGTTCTGGCTGTTGCCGCCCTCGCTGTTGCTCGCTCGGCTAGGGATCGTCGCCGAAGTATCGGGGGCGGTCCTCGCCGTCGTCGTTCCGACCGAGTGGCTGTCGGTTCTGCTGGCGTTTCAGGAGCCCGCGATCGGGTGGACGATGTATCCGCCTTTATCGTTGGCACCGAATCCCCAGACGAATTTTCTCCTCCTCGGACTCCACCTGAGTGGCATCGCGACCACGATCGGGGCGATCAACTTCATCACGACGGTCATTTACGAGCGCGACGAGTCGATCGGCTGGGCGAACCTCGATATCTTCTCCTGGAACATGCTCATCACGAGCGCGATCATCGTCTTCGCGTTTCCGCTGCTCGGGACGGCCCTGCTCATGTTGCTTTTCGATCGCAACTTCGGGACGACGTTCTTCGCGGTCGAGGGGGGCGGCCCCATCCTCTGGCAGCACTTGCTGTGGTTCTGGGGCCATCCGGAGGTGTACATCATCTTCCTGCCAGCGACCGGGCTGATGAGCCTGATCCTGCCGAAGTTCGTCGGTCGGAAGCTGTTCGGGTTCAAGTTTATCGTCTACTCGACGATCGCGATCGGCGTCCTCTCCTTCAGCGTCTGGGCCCACCACATGTTCGTGACCGGCGTCGATCCGCGCGTCCGGGCGAGTTTCATGGCGACGTCGATCGCGATCGCCGTCCCCAGCGCGATCAAGGTGTTCAACTGGATCACCACCATGTGGAACGGGGACGTCAGGCTCGCCGCGCCGACGATCCTCTGTATCGGTTCGATCGGCCTGTTCATCGTCGGCGGCGTCACCGGTATCTTCCTCGCCGTCATTCCCGTCGACGTCATCTACCACGGGACCTACTACGTCGTCGGTCACTTCCACCTCATTCTCATGGGAATCATCCCGCTCATGATGTTCGCCGCGAGCTACTACTGGTTCCCGCTGATCACCGGTCGAATGTACGACCGCCGGCTCGCGATCTTCCAGTCGTCGCTGCTGGTCGTCGGGTCCGCGCTCACGTTCATGACGCTGATGGCACTCGGCTTCCTCGAGCTCCCTCGGCGGTACGCGACCTATCCGGCGGAGTATTCGGGGCTACAGGTCGTCGCGACCGTCGGGGCCTTTCTCATCGGAATCAGCGTTCTCATGTGGCTCTACAACATGCTCTGGTCGTACTTCCAGGGGACGCCGATCGAGACCGCCGACCCGTGGGAACTGAAGGCGACCGAGCAGTTCACGCCCGAGTGGCAGTGGTTCGAGGACCGCCTCGAGCGCGAACGCGGGGTGGCGCCGAGCGAGCCCGACGAGGTTCGGCCGTCGTACGTGCCGGCACGGGAGGACCGTCCGCTGTCGATGTACGCCAGAATCGAGCCGGTCGCGCGGGCGACCGCGAACGACGCCGGTATCGGAGCGGCCGGCGGCTTCGTCGGCACGATGCTGCTGACGGCAGTGCTCCTCGTTGCGGTGGTACTGGGCGTCTTCGATCTCCAAGCCTTCGCGACGCTCGCGACGTTCGTCGGGCTGCCGGCGGATCTCGCCCTGGGATACGGGATCTTCCTCGTCGGCGGAATGACGGTCTGGCCCCTGCTGTTTCTGTCGCTTGGCGAGTACCTGCCGGGCGAGCTGACGCTCGTCACGGGACTGTGGTACGCGACGGTCATCGCGTCGGGGTTCGCGCTCGCCTTTTACACCGGGCAGACCGGGCTCGAGATAGTCGCGTACCTGCTGTTCGTCCTGCTCGCACACTGGATCTACGGACTGGGCCTCGCGGGAACGATCGCGTATCTCGGCGGCCGTCAGCGCCGTCCGTCGACAGGGGAGGACGAACAGCGATGAGCGCCGGTGACGACTCGTCTTCCGATGCGACCGAGCCGCCCGCGACCGACGAGACGGGACCGGTCGAGCCGACGACGTCGTCCGAGTCGCTGGTGTTGACCTACGCCGCGCCTTTTCTCGGCGTCCTCCTGATCGCTTCCGGCCTCCCCCTCGCGATTACCGGCGGCTACGTCGTCGTTCAGGACGGAATCGGACTCTGTGGGACCCCCAGTATCACGGCCGATCCCGTCGCCGAGGGCGAGACCCCGCCGGAGACCGTCGAAACGCTGCCTGCCGCGGCGCTCTCGCCGGCCGAACGAACGGCCCTCGAGGAAGCGATCGACAGCCCGCTTCAGGAGGCGAACGTCGACGGCGAGATGGCGAACAGAGAGGCGCTGCTCGAGGGGGCGATCGTCGAGTACGAGGGCGAACGCTACTACGTACAGATAACCTCGCAGAACTCCTGTCTCGAGGTCGCGCCGCTGCTGTTCCCGATCGGGGGGATCGCGATACTCGTCGGAATCGCGGGCGTCTTGACGCCGCCGATCTACCGGAAGATGGCGGGGTTCGAGGAACGGATGCGAGGCGAACGGACGGAGTGAGCGCTCTGGCGGTCTCCGCCCACACGGTCGGCGAGAGCAGCGAGACGCATCGCTCTCGCCACTGGAAGGGACGACACACGAGGGACGACGGAGAGAACGGCGGTTCGATGGCGGAACCCCGACTCAGCGAAACGGATCGCGTCGAATCGCAGTGATGGCGACGAGATGCGGCGGCTTCAGTCGCTCGATTCGCCGGTTCCGCTCGACTGATCGGTTCTGTTGGGTTCGTTGTTCGTCATCGGGTCGGGTCCGGGCGCGACGACGTCGCCGTCACCCGGCTGTTCGGCGGCGTAGGAGAACTGGCCCTTGCCGTCCGGCGCCTCGCCCTGGGTCCACGGGTACTCGGGGTCCGGTTGTTCCTCGCGCCGGGTCGAGATGAACGTGTAATTGACCGCTTGATTTTCCTGTTCCTGCGGGAAGCTCGCGGGGACCGGAACCGGATCGTCGAGCGTGTCCAGGGCCTCGAGCCACTGGTTCTGGTGCATGGTGTCCCGAGCGATCAGGTAGGAGAGCATGTCCTTCATGCCGGGGTCGTCGGTGTACTCCCAGAGCCGCGTTGCGAGGGTCCGACCGGTCGCCTCGGCCATCACGTTCGCGTAGAGGTCGCCGGCGAGGTTGCCCGACGCGGCGATGTAGGCCCCGGTGAACGGGACGCCGTTGCTGTCGACGGGCATCGCCGACTGGCCGGCAGAGAGGAACTGTCGCGGGTTCTGACCGGTCATCGCCGCGGCCGTCGCCGCGGTCTCCTGGGCCTCCTCGCTCATCTGCGTTGGCGAGCCCCTGAGGTTCTTCGTGACGGCCGACGCGAGCATTTCGATGTGGCCCAGTTCCTCGGCCGCCGTCTCCATCAGCAGGTTCCGGTACTCCTCGTACTCCTCGGGCAGCGCCCAGGCTTGAAACATGTACTGCATGGCGACGCGCATTTCGCCTTCCTGGCCGCCGATGGCCTGCTGGAGCAGTTTCGCGAAGTGCGGGTCCGGTTCTTCGACGGTGACCTCGTACTGCAGTTCCGGTTCGTGAAAGAACATCCACTGATCCCTGCCGCTACCCAGTAAGTTAAAAGACTGTTACGAATTGCGAAGAATCTTCCATCGACTGGTAATAGCCGCTGCTTCTTGGTCAGCTGTGGCGGGAAAAGCGTCGAAACGTACGATATCGGCGCTCGAAGGATTTCCGCGATCGTTGTGGCAACGTAGTACAGGATTATACCGACACCGGCGGTCGGGAGCAGTGCATGAGCGGGACAGCTGGTCGACGTCACGACGCGTGTTCGTCACGTACGGCGCAGTGTCCTCGCCGACGGCGAGTCAGTCGATCGCGGTGTATAGTGATCGCCTACGAGCACGCGCCGTCGTATCCCGACGCGATCGTCGAGCCGGATCGGTCGGTCGAGTTCGGGGGCGTCCGGGGATCGCACGGGACTGCCGACCGGCGGTTCGTTACCGTCAGCCTCGAGTGAGGCGGCCGGTCGCTGCGGGCCGACGCGTTCGTCGAAACCCGACGGTCACCGCGATCGGCCACCGGGTTTTTCCCCGCTGGCTGTGGTACGAATCGGTCCCCGAGGTGACCCCGGTGGGAAACAACGACGACAAACAACGAGCGGCGGCGAAATGTGACCACTGCGGGGAGATCGGCATCGTTCAGGTCCGGCCCGACGGCAGTTTTCAGCCGCTCGGCCAGTCGGATTTCTGTGACTGCGAGCCGTCGGCGCTACAGGTTCTCGAGACGGATCTCGATCACGACGAGATCCCGTAGACGCGTTCGCGAGCGGTGCTCGCGGATCGCCGGCACGGCTCACACTGACGCGCCGACGTAGAGGACGATCACGAGGAAGAGCCAGACGGCGTCGACGAAGTGCCAGTACAGGGAGACGGTCGCGATCGACGTATCGCGATTCGGGCCGTAGTGGCCCCGGAGCGCTCGCCAGCAGAGGACGGCGATGCCGCCGACGCCCAGCGTGACGTGGAGCCCGTGGAGCCCGGTCAGCCCGAAGAAGGCGGTCCCGAAGACGCCGCTCGAGAGGGTAAAGCCCTCCGCGGCGATGAACTCGTAGTACTCGTAGGCCTGTCCGGCGAGAAAGACGAGTCCGAGGACGAGGGTCGTTCCGAGGAGTCCGAGGAAGCGCCGCCGCTCGTCGTCTTCGAGGGCCTCGTGCGCGTAGTGGAAGGTAACGCTGCTGGCGACCAGGATGGCGGTGTTGACGATTACGAGGGAGCCGAGCAGGGGCGGTAACTCCTCGGGTGGCCACGCCCCGACTCTGACGAAGAAGTAGTAGACGAACAGCGCGCCGAACGTCGAGACGTCGGTCGCGAGAAAGACCAGCGTCGTCGAGACGTACGAATCCCGGGACTTTGGGGCCCCCTGCGGGTCGCGAGCGGGTGCCAGGAACGCCTGATCGACCCAGCCCGCGACGCCGGCCAGCAGGACGATGGTCCCGACGACGGCGAGACCGACGCCGAGCAGCGGCGGGACGAGACCGGTTTCGTTCCCGAGGATATAGCTGGCGACCCCGCCGTAGAGCCCGGCGGCCCCGGCGGCGGCGACGAGCGGCCATCGACTCCGGTGCTCGTGTCCGTGGTCGTCGTGATCGCCGCGGCCCCGGTGGTCGCCGTACTCTTCGGGTGACTGTCCCTCGGGAACGCGATGGCCGGAGCCGTCGGCTCGCGGAGCGTGCTCGTCGGGCGGATCGGTGTGTCCACCAGTGCCCATGGGCCCGCTTCCACGTCGATCCGGAAAAAGGATGACCGCGTACAGGCAGTGAGGCCGTTGTTACATGTTCGACCGCCGGAATCACGACCGCGAGCCGGCGGGCTCAGTAGAAGTAGTCGTCTTCCGAGAGCTGGACGTAGCCGCCGTCGCGGTACGCGAACTTTTTGCGCTTGTACGTCGCGAGGATCTTCGCGGCGTCGAAGCCGGCGGAGTACTTCCTGCTGACCAGTCCGTCGCTCGGGCCGGTGCCCTGCATGTCGTTGATCGTGTCGAACGCCCAGTCCCAGTCGTCTGGTCCGTAGTCGGCGACGATGTCGGCGAAGGCGACGTTGCGCAGGATCTCGTCGCCGATCGCGCGTTTCCAGACGTCGTTGTAGTTCGCGATGGCGTCCGTCGCGGCGAGTCGCCCCGCGATCTTGCCGGTGCGAACGGCGACGTGGTAGCCGCCCTCGTGGAACGCCGAGGTGGTTCCCATCGCGCCGCCGGCGACGGCGATGTTCGCCCCGACGGGCGACTCGATCGGTCGCGTCGAGGAGATCGGATAGGTCTCGGTCCCCTTCGACTTGCCGCGGTCCTCGACTCGCGGGATGTCCGCTTCGACGTCGTACTCGTCGCCGTACTCCTGCTCCAGGAGGCGGCTGATGTACTCCGCGCCCGAGGGAATCCCCTCGTCGTCGGGTCGCAGGAGCGCGTACGATCCGGGGTCGGTGACGTCCTCGAGGCTCATCCCGATCGGCATCGTCAGCCCGACGCGAGCGACCGTGCCGTCGTTCGGGAAGACCCAGGGATAGGCCGTTTCGCCGGGCATGTATCCCCACCAGAACAGAAGCCGATCCTCGAACTCATCGAACAGTTCGGGCGGGAACTCCCGGTACTCCTGATAGGCGATGTGGTTCGCCTCCGGTGGCGAGAGGTGGTCCGAGACGCTCCGGCCGGGCGCGGTGAACTGATCGAGGGCGTCGAGGGTGATCCGCCGTTGCGGGCCGTCTGCGAGGACGACGTACTGGGCCTCGATTTGCTCGCCGTTCGAGAGCGTCAGCGTGTGGGTGGGCCCCTTCGAACTCGAGGACCGGAGGTCGGTCTCGAGGTCTTTCACGCCGACGCCGACGCGCAGGTCGGCGCCCGCGTCGGCCGCGCGCTCGTGGAGCCAGTCGTCCATGCGCGCGCGGTGGAAGGTGTATCCGAACTCGGGGTAGCTCGCCTCCATCCCGGTCGACGTCAGCTCGACGCGACTGTTCGGGCCGACGAACTCGGTCGCCTCGAGTTCCCGGTGGATGACCTCGTCGGGAATCTCCCGGTAGTCGAACCCCATGATATCGATCCAGTAATCCAGCATCCCGGCCGCGTCGGTCGAATCGGGCCCGGGGCCCTCGCGGTCCTCTCGGGGCACCCCCTGCTCGAAGAGAACCGTCTCTGCGCCGTGGGCGGCCGCCCGTTCGGCCGCGGATGCACCGGCGGGGCCGCCGCCGACGATCGCGACGTCTACGCGTTCCATACGCCGTGGGGACTCAGTGAGCCATTATAAAAACTGCGAGGCGACTATCCGTGCGGCTGATCGGTCCGTCGTCGTTCCGAATCGAACGCGTGCTGGCGGGGGTGGACGCTGGTGGCGCGGCGAACGACGGACGGTCGCGGTCTCGGACCGACCGCGAGCCGATCGGGGTGCCGAGAGACGAACCCTTTTGATCGCATCGGACGAGGGAACGGACATGAGCGATGCCGACGCGCCGGACGTGCTCGTGCTCCGGAAGGGCACCCACGGAACGCCGATCGAACAGTACGCCGACGCGATCCGCGCCCGCCTGCCGGATCACACCGTCGCACTCGCCCGAACGCCGGCCGAAGAGCGATCGCGGATCGAAACCGCGCGCTTCGTCACCGGCATGACTCTCGAGCCGGAACTGCTCGAGGCCGCCGCCGACCTCGAGGTGTTCGCCTGTGCCTACGCGGGGACCGGGCACCTGCCGCTCGACGAGCTCGCGGATCGCGGCGTCGCGGTGACGAACGCCTCCGGGGTCCACGGGCCGAACATCGGCGAGCACGTGCTGGGCGCGATCTTGCACTTCACCCGGCGGTTCCACGTCGGCGCGCGCCGGCAGCGCCGCCGCGAGTGGCGCCACTACAAGGCCCACGAACTGCAGGGATCGACGGTCACCGTCGTCGGACTCGGGGCGATCGGCCGGGCGGTTTGCGAGCGTCTCGAGCCGTTCGGCGTGGACACGATCGGCGTGCGCTACAGCCCCGAGAAGGGCGGCCCGACGGACGAGGTGATCGGGTTCGAGGACGAGGCCCTCGACGACGCGCTCGCGCGGACGGACTACCTCGTGCTCGCCTGTCCGCTCACGGAGACGACGCGCGGACTGATCGATCGCGAGGCGTTCGTCACGATGGACCCCGAATCGGTGCTGATCAACATCGCCCGCGGTCCGGTCGTCGACACCGACGCGCTCGTCGCCGCGCTGCGTTCGAACTGGATACGCGGTGCCGCGCTGGACGTCACCGATCCCGAGCCGCTGCCGGAGGACCATCCGCTGTGGGGCTTCGAGAACGTCCAGATCACGCCCCACAACGCGGGGCACACGCCGAAGTACTACGATCGGTTGGCCGACATCGTCGCCGAGAACCGCCGCCGGTTCGACGAGTCAGACGCGGTCACGGACTTCGAGAATCAGGTGCTGCCCTGACCGGACCGGCGTTCGCCCCGTCGGCATCCGCTCGACCGTCCGTCGAGCCGTCCGGGCATCTTTTTGAGCCCCTGCATCGAACCACGCGTATGGAACTGTCACGTGCCGATAGCACCGATCGAAGATCGCGGGGCGAAACGGAGGGTGTCGCTCGATGTCGCTGACGTTCGACGGGACGGTCCTCGTCCCCGTCGCCGACCCCGACGACGGGGAGCGGACCGCCGCGGCGCTCGCCCCCTATCTCTCCCCTTCGAGTACGGTGCTCGTCGTCAACGTGATCGAAAAGGCCGGCGGCGCGCCAGACAAGGCCTCGGTGGAACAGCGCGAGGAGTACGCCAGGGAAATCTTCGAGCGCGCCCGCGGACCGCTCGCGGAACGGGCCGGATCGGTCGAGACGGCGGTCCTCTTCGGTACCGACGTCGTCGAGACGATCTTCGAGGCGGCGGTCGACCGAAACGCCGACGCCGTCGTCTTCGAGCCGCGCGAGGGGCGCCGGTTCGTGGAACTGCTCACCGGCGACGTGGCTCGTCGGTTAGTAAAAGAGGCTCGGGTCCCCGTGGTCGCGCTGCCGGAAGACGACGGGTAGCTGGGTCAACTGCGGTACGTTCTGTCGTCGCCGATACCTGCTCGCTCGTCTCGGCTATTCGGCTACTCGGCCGTCTCGGTCCCTTGGCCGCTCGAGAGCCGCCGCTAGAGGGCGTCAGCGAGCTCGATTCGGCCGGTCCGATCGACTGCGATTCGATAGCCGGCGTATTCGAACGTCACGCAGCCGACGGACTGCTCCCGCTCCGCCGTCGATCGGAACAGCGAATCCAGCGCGGACGGATCGATGACGTCGTACAGCGGCCCGAACTCGTCCGCGAGCTCGAGGGTGTCCAGTTCGGTCGCCGACGCGATCGCCGCGAGGACCGCTTCGCTGGGCGGCTGTTCGGGCTCGGCTTGATAGGCGTCGCTCGGATCTCGTAGTCGCGACTCGCAGGGAGGGGTCTCGGTTTCCATACGTCTCGTACGGCTGCCACGGGGGAAACGATCCCGATTGGAGGATCAACGTTTTAAGACGGGGCACCATCTCGGAGCGTGGTTCGGAGCAAGTTTGCCTGCCCGCGTCGGAGCCGAGCGGACAGCGCCTGGTCCGAGATTCCCAACTCGTCCGCGACCGCCGTCAACGTCGTCGACCGCGGAACGTCGAAGTAGCCCTCTTCGAGGGCGACCACGAGCGCTTCCCGCTGTCTGTCGGTGACGCCGTACCGATCGCCGGTCCGATCCGATTCCTGAAAGATTCGCTGAATTCGAAACGGAATGTCTTTCTCGTGACAGACGTCGCGATACGCGAACAGGGCCTCTCGCGTCGGGACGCGAGCGCGGATCTGGGTGTCCTCCGTGACGGTGATCTCGTGATAGCCGATATCGTACTCCGCCGCCGTGGGGTAGGTCAGATGCGATTGCCCGCGTTCCGAGAGCGTGACGCTGTAGAGGCGATGACCGTTCGGTTCCTCGAGGCGGGTATACGCGCGGACCGTGTCGTCGTCGTCGAACGCCGTCTCGACGCTCCCGAGGTCGTCCCCGTACACCCAGCAGATGAGTTTCGTCTCCCCCGTCGCAGACTGATAGATCTCTTCGACGTCGATCCTCGAGACGGCGTCGACGGTCCGTCGAAGAATCGGCGTCGCGATTTCGAACTCGACGATGAGCGTCATGGAGCGTTCCTACCATCGATCTACGGCGGGGATCGGTTTATACTGAAGCACTAATTACCGAAATTCGGAACCGCCGCTCTCGGGCACGCTGATCGGGACGCGGTCGTTCGAACCAGCCGCGAGTACGGAGCGCGAAAAGACGACACCGAGAGGAGGAGGGGAGGGATTCGGCCAGCCGACGGCAGACGGCAGACGCCGAACGACACCCGCCCTAGATGTAGCCGTTCTCGAGCAGGAGTTCGCCGTTCAGCACGCTCGCGCCGGCGGCACCGCGGATCGTGTTGTGGGCGAGACAGTTGTACTGCAGGCCGAAGGGCGACTCCTGGAGGCCGCCCGCGGCGATGGCCATCCCGTCGCCGAGCGTGCGATCCATCCGGGGCTGGGGTCGGTCGGGCTCGTCGAAGACGTGGATGAGCGGGTCCGGCGAGGAACGCAGGTCCAGCGACGGGTACTCGCGCATGGCCTCGGCGGCCGCGTCGGCGGTAAGTTCGTCCTCGGTCTCGACCCAGACGTTCTCGAGGTGGCCGTCGATGGTCGGGATGCGGTTACAGGAGGCCGCGACCGACATGCCGTTGTGCGACAGTTCGGCGCCGTCGAAGGTCCCGAGCAGTTTCCGGGACTCGGTCTCGAGTTTGTCCTCCTCGCCGCCGATGTAGGGGATGGCGTTGTCGATGATCTCCATCGAAGTGACGCCGTCGTAGCCCGCGCCGGAGACGGCCTGGAGCGTCGAGACGTGGACCTTCTCGAGGCCGAAGTCGGTCAGGGCCGCCAGCGTGGGGACGAACGTGATCGTCGAGCAGTTGGGGTTCTTGACCATCGCGCCGTCCCAGCCGCGCTCGTCGCGCTGGACCTCGAGCAGGTCGAGGTGGTCGGCGTTGACCTCCGGGATCACGAGGGGGATGTCGTCGTCCATCCGGCCGTTCGAGGAGTTCGAGGAGACGACGTACCCGTCCTCGCAGAACGGGGGCTCGACCTCCGCGCCGATACTCGACGGGAGCGAGGAGAACAACATGTCGACGTCGTTGGGCACCTCGTCGGGATCGGTCGCAGTGACGGTCATTTCGGCGACGTCCGCGGGAATGGGACTGTCGACGCGCCACTTCGCGGCCTGTCGATACGTCTTGCCGGCACTGGATTCGCTCGCGGTGAGTGCTGCAATCTCGAAATCGGGATGGGGATCGAGCAGCTGAATCAGTCGCTGTCCAACGGCGCCGGTCGCACCGAGTACGCCTACTCGTACTGCCATTTTCCGCCACTCCGAGTCGTGTCCGCAAAACCGTTTGGGTTTTCGGTAGCAGGTGTCAATCGGCGGAGTTGCTCGCACGGCGTCGGCGCCGGCCGGCCGCCGCGGGCCCAGCGGCGCTCGACGCAATCTCCTGTGGGCGAATAGAAGATATTAAGAAACGGGAGCGGCACCTAGCGACCGATGCACTACCGACAGGATCGATGCGAGGCCGCCGGCCAGAGGTGGTCCCGATGACGAGTTCGACCGCGAGTACCGGTGACCGGGGACTGCTCGAGACGCGGTTCAGTATGGGTGCGGCGGCCGTCGCGGCCGTCGCGGGGCTCCTTGCCCTCGCCTTCGGTTGGCTGGGGTATACCGACGGGGTACTGCCGGTGATCGGCTTCCAGCTGGACATTCTGACGGGAATAGTCGGACTGCTGTTCGGCTTCGCTATCGCGATGGTCGCGGCCGTCGCCGCGGTCTACATGGAGCCCGGTTTCGACGAATAGAACCGTTTTTCGCTGTCTCTCGATCGACGACGAAACGGGACGAGCAGGACCAACCGGATTCGGCGACTCGACTTCTCGAGGATCGACTCGACGGCCGCGGCTCGTGATCGATGGAAGCGACGCGCTCGAGGCGAGAATACCGACTTATGCGGGAACTTCAGCGCCTTTCTTCCGGGTCACGTAGCCGGCGATACGGTTGCGGACGCCCTTGGATTCGACGTTGGTGAGTTTGGTGACGCTCTCTTTGTTCTGTTCGAAGTCGGTCGTGAACGCCTCCGGGTACCGTTCCAGGAGGAGGTTCCCGGTCTTCTTGACGTAGGCCGGTTTGATTGCCATATGGGACGGTTCCGTCCAGAGGCTCTTAATCCCTTTCTCTTCGGTGCTCCGACGGCCCGGCCGGTCGGCGTCGCGTACTGGGTCGGTATCGCGCCCCTCACCACGTCGTGTGGTCGCGTACGCGCTCGAGCGCCTCACGCTCGCGCGGTCCGCCGGCGCGGTCCACGACGTCGGCGCAGTACGCGAGGCGGTCCCGCAGTTCGCGCTCGTCGTACTCGGGGACGGCGAGCCGCGACGCGGCGACGGTCGCCTCGACGACGGCACCGAACCCGCGGTCGATCGTCGGAACGGTTTCGCGCTCGACCGCCGACTCGAGGGGGCGGAGGGTCCACTCTTCCCACTCGGTGTCGCCCTCGCTCCCCGCATCGACCCGGTCGACGGCCACGCGCGCCCAGGCGTTCGCGGACTCGAGGACCGGTTCCTCGCGTTCGACGATCGAGAGGGCGGCGTCGGCGAAGTCGACGGGGTCGTCGACGAACTGGACGTAGCCCGTCCCCTGCCGGTGGAAGTTCCGACGGGTGCGGGTGTTCCCCCACGTCCGCGCGGTGACGGGATCGCCGGCGTGGAGGCCGAGCGCCGCGGCGTTCCACAGCCCGTTCGGACCCAGCGTCGTCACGACCGATTCGGTGACGCCGGCGAGCGCGACGGGCCACTCCGCGGGCCCCGTCGACTCGCCCTCGCGGTCGGTTCCCGCGTTTCGATCGTCGCTCACGGTGCGATCGCCCCGTGCTCGAGCGCGACGAACAGGCCGGCCGCGGTGACGTCCGCCGTCGTTCCGGGGTTGATTCCCCGCGCGACGAGGTCGTCGGCGAAGGACTCGACGGCGTCTCGGTCCGTCTCGAGGGCGTCGTCCTCGAGCAGCGCCGCGGCGCGGTCGGTCACGTCTCGAGCGGTATCCTCGTCGTGGCGGGTCGCCACGAGCGTGTCCGGTCGCTCGGCGAGGAGCGAGAGGAAGACCGCCGCGGTCCGATCGGCGACCGGTCCGTCGGCGTCGGCGAGTCGTTCGGCCGCGGCGAACGATCGCTCGAAACCGCGGACCCATTCGCGAGCGACGTCGTCGCCCGGCACGCTGCGATCCATGATCTCCAGCAGCGTCAGCCCGCGCTCCTCGAGCGCCGGAATCGCGTCCGTGCCGCGGCGGACGTCCAGGGCGGCCATGTCCTCGGGTGGATCGTCGACCGCCACGTCGACGTGCTCGAACGCGCGGTAGAACGACGCCGCGTCGCCGACGGTCGTCTCCCGCACGACGGATTCGACGACGGGTTGGGACAGCTCCTCGCGGGCGGCGCGGACGAGCGGGACGAGCAACAGCAGCGATCCGAACTGCGTGTTTCCCCCTTGCTGGGCGGCCATGCCGCTGACGGCCCGCTCGAACGCCGGGCCGACGGCCGCGCCGTCGGCCGCCAGTTCGAGCCCGTCGCGGGCTCCCACCGCCCCCGCGAGGAAGTGTTCGAACCGCAGGTCGTCGAGGTCCCGGTGGCGGTCGACGTTCCCCGGCTTCGGGGTCCCCGCGACCTCGAGGAGCAGCGCCAGTTCCGCGTTCTGAGCCGACGTTCGCATGTGTCCCGTTGCGTTCCGGCGGGGCTTAGGGGTGGGGGTTGTCGCGCTCGACCGGCGGTCGTCGGCCGTCGCGGTCGGCGGGCGACCGTCCACCGTCGAACGGGGTCGCCGCCCACTCGATTTATGTGCCGAAACGGAAATCAACCACGTATGGGCTACGACACTGCCGCGAAGACCGACCCGGAGTCAGTCATGGACGAGGAGTGGGGCGGAATGTGGTTCCTCAAGGACGACCTCGACACGGCGGAGCTCGGCGTTTCGGTCCTCGAGCTCGAGCCCGACGGCAAGGGAATGGAACACGACGAGACCGACTCGGGGCAGGAGGAGGTCTACTACGTCGTCGAGGGAACGGTCGAGATCGAACTCGCCGACGCCGACGAGACGGTCGCGCTCGAGGCGGACGAGCTGATCCGACTGGATCCCGAGGAGACGCGTCAGATCCACAACCGCGGCGACGAGCGCGCGAAGCTCGTACTGATCGGCGCGCCGCTCTGACGGTCGCCCGCGCTGGAGCCGCGGTGTGTGGTCGTCGTCGCGATATCTCTTCGACGGCGAACCGCCGTCGCTAGGCGACGATGTCCGCCCAGACGAGCCGGTGGTCGGACGCCCTCGAGACGTCGTCGCCGAGGCCCCGCTCGTTCGCGGCGTCAGCGGGCCAGACGACCGACGACCGCCGGATCGAGAGGTCCGGCGACGGAAGGACGTAGTCGATCTGTTCGACGACGCCGTCGAAGTCGCCGCCGAACCGGGTCGCGTACGGGTTCCCCCGCTGTGCGCCGCCCGGACTGGTCGGCAGCCGGCAGGTGTCGAAGTCGTCGTTGGCGAAGAGGAACGTCGTCGCGGGGTCGAGCGGCCGATCGGTCCGGGGACCCGCGTTCATGTCGCCCAGCAGGACGTACGACGCGTCGTCCTCGAGGCCGCCGCTCACGCCGCTGTCGTCGTAGATGTAGTCCGCGCCCGCGACGTAGTCCGCGAGGAACCGAACTTCGTCGTGATTCCACCGTCCGTTGAAGTTTTCGGGGCCGTCAAACCCCGGCGGCGTCGGATGGGCGAACAGCCCGTGGACGAGGTCCCCGTCCACGTCGAACGGCACGTCGATGTGGGTCTTCGAGGAGAGGCGGAACACCTCCCGCTCCTCGGCGGTGAGGTAGCGTTCGGCGTCGTCGCCGGCCGATTCCTCGGTGACGATCAGGTTGTCGGGCATCTCGTCCCAGCGGAACTCCTGGAACGAGCGGATTCCCTCCTTCCGGATCGGGTAGCGGCTGGCGATCGCGAACGCGTAGTGGCCCGGGTACTCCCCGAATCCGAACGCGTCGCCCGGTCGCTGCCCGCGCTCACCGTCCTTGTCGAAGTCGTACGGATCGTCGGGCAGTACGCCCGTATTGCTGTCGGGCTGTAGCGTGTGCGGGTAGTCGATCCCCTCGAGATCGTCGCGCTGGGGAACCGACAGGTAGTTCTCGACGAACGCGTCGATGTTGGTGCGATCCGTCCGCTCCCCTTCCTGGATGTTGTTGGTGAGTTCGTTGACGACCAGTACGTCCGGCCGAACCTCCTGGATAATTCGGGCCGCGGCTTCCGCCTGCTCGTCGCCCGGCTCCTGGACCTGCCCGGTCTCGAGTTCGATCACGTTGAACGCCGCGTACCGGACGGCGGTGGGTGCTCGGCCGCCGGTCGCGCTCGCTGTGCCGGTGATCCCCGTCGATGCGATCGCTGCACCGGTCGCCGTCACGAACTGACGCCTGGTCGCGTCTCGGACCATACGGGATGATAATCAGATATTACCAAAAACCTATGGTCGACTCGGCCGTCGATCCCGGGCTATCGGGACCGGTTCGAATCGGGCCTACTCGGTCGCCGCGAGTCCCAGCCGCCGGTCGACCGCCTCGCGAACGCGCTCGAGCACGACCGGATTGTCGCTGGGCCGACCGACGCTCACTGCGTCGGCACCGTAGTCGACGTACTCGCGGACGGTCTCGTCGTCGCGGACGCCGTTGTTGGCGATGACGAACAGCTCGGTCGCGTCGACCACGTCGGCGACGACGGACTCGCTGTCCATCGCGTCGACGTGGACGAAGTCGGCACCCGCGGCCTCGAGCCCCCGCGCCAGTTCCGGCAGGTCGACGCCGGGAACCTCCGCGCGAACCTTCACGCCGACGGTCGCGCCGGTCTCGGCGGCTCGGTCGACGGCTTCGGCGAGGCGCTCGCCGTCCCGCAGGAGCGTCTCGCCACAGCCGACGGCACGGAGTTCGTCCTGTCGACAGTGGGCGTTGATCTCGAGGTACGCGTCTCGGTCCCGACAGACGCGGGCGGCCTCGGCGACCGGCTCGACGGTCGCGCTCCGGACGTTGAACGCCGGCTGGATCGGCGTCTCCGCGAGGGCCTCGAGTTCCCGGTCGATGAAGGCGAGCGGATCGTCCGGCAGGAACTCGTTGCGGTCGCGGTCGACGAGCTCTCGAGCGGCGGCTCTCGCGTCCGCGTCGAGGGCGATCCCGCCGAGGAACGCGGCGCCCGCGTACGCCGCGCCGGCCCGTGCCCAGTCGGCGTCGGCCTCGCCGCTGAGACTCGCGAGCGCGAGCGGCGGGACGAACGACGGTGTCGAGGACACGTCAGATCACGCGGCCGATCGCGTCTTCGACCGCGCGGACCACTCGCGCGGCGTCCCCTCGGGTGTCGATTCGGATGTCGGTCTCGACCGTCGGTCGATCGAAGTCGGCGTCGTCGCTCTCGTCGATCACGAAGGCGTCCGCGAACGGGTAGGCAGTCGCCAGCCCGTCGGTGCTCGGATCGGCGTTGACGGCCTTCATGAGGTCGCCCGCGGGTCCGGAGAAGGCGTCGTCGCCGAGGAACGGGGAGACGGCGACGACGGTCGTCTGGGCGAGCGCGTCCGCCACGCCCGGCAGCGCGAGCATCGGGCCGATGCTGGTGACCGGGTTCGACGGGCCGATGACGACGGTGTCTTCGAGCGCCTCGAGGACGCCCGGTGCGGGCTCGGCCTTCGAGGAGCCGCGGAACTCGACGGTGTCGACGCTCGGCTCGCCCTCGCGGGCGACCCAGTACTCCTGGAAGTGCATGAGGCCCTCGTCGGTGTGGACGAGGCTGGCGATGGGGTCGTCGCTCATCGGGAGCAGATCGATCGTCAGTCCGAACGCGCCGGCGAGACGCTCGGTCACCTCGCTCAGCGTGTACCCCTCGTCGAGCAGGCTCGTCCGCGTGATGTGGACGGCCCGGTCGCGGTCGCCGATCGTCATGAACTCGGCGACGCCCGAGAAGCGCCGCCAGTTCGCGAGCTCGCGGCTCCCGGTCTGATCTTCTTCGGGAAGGTACTGCGGGCCCGTCGGGAGGTCCGCGGCCTCGGCGATGTCCATCAGCGCCGAGTTGGTTCGGTGCGTGTCGCTCTTGATTCCCCACCACGTCTCTCGGTCGAGGATCCCACCGCCCTGAAACAGCAGCGTATCGATGTCCGGCGAGATGAAGAGCCCGCCGAGTTCGATGTCGTCGCCCGTGTTGGCGACGACCGTGGTCTCCTCCGGCGAGAACGCGGCTGCGGCGCCGTCTAACAGCTTCGGCGTTCCCGTGCCGCCGGAGAGGAAGGTTACCATACGCACAACTCTCGAGCGAGACTACTTAATCGCTTTCGGCCGCGGCCGCTCGAGGCCGCGCGTCACGAGTCGGGTCGTTCCGCACCGGCCCGTCGAGCGCCGAGCTGTGAGCGCAGTTCGTCCACGTCGTCGATCGCCCACGCTTCCGATATCTGCACGTCTTCGACGCTGAAGACGACGATGCCGGCTGTTTCGACCTCGGTTCCCGTCGCCGGCACGCCGAAAACTGCCGCTTCGTGCGTTCCCGAAAACCGGTACCGGACGACGACCCGATCGGCCGTCGTGATCGCGTCCTCGATCTCGTTTCGCAGGTCCGGAAACGCCGCGTACCAGTCCGCCCACGCAGTTCGCAGTTCGTCGACCGTGTACGCGCCGTCCGTCCCGTGGTGGAGCACGTAATCGTCGCTGACCGCGTCGGTGTCGAGCGCCTCGAGGTCGCCGTCGTTCCAGACGGCCGCGAAGTAGTCCCGAACGAGTCGCTCGTTTCGGTCTTCGATCGTCGGCTCGGCGGGCTCGGTCGCCGAGGGGCCGCCCATCACTTCGCTCCCGCTCGCGGCGCGACGTTCTGGTTCGACCGGAACAGGTTCTCCGGGTCGTATTTCGTCTTGACCTCGACCAGCCGATCGTAGTTGTCGCCGTAGAGCAGTTTCGCGGGGTCTTCGTTGAGTCCCGGGAAGTTGCCGTAGCGGCCGGACGCGACCGGCAGCGCCTGCACGTCGGCGAACACCTCGCGGGCCCAGCTCACGTTCGCGTCGTCGTCGTCGGAGTCCTCCCAGTTCGCCTCGACGGTGAGCATGTACGGCTTGTCCCGGTGCCAGAACGCGGTCGCGTCCTGTGGAACGTCCGCGACCGCGTCGCCGAGGTGCCAGCAGTCGATCGTCGAGAGCGCCGACGGGGCCGAGTCGTTGTACCGGACCATACGGTCGAAGACCTCGTCGGTGAGTTCTTCGAGGAAGATCGACTTCCAGTAGTATCGCAGCCCGTCCGGGTAGTCCTCGTCGAGCATCGACTGGAGGTCGGCGTAGGCCATCGGCCCGCTCATGTCGGCGATTGGCGTCGCGACGTCGCGAAGCGATTCGAAGACCTCGCCGTCGGCAGCCGAGTCGTCGCGGGCGGACCCGAGGAACGCGACCGCCGGTTCGCCCCACGTCTCCTCGGGGAACTCCTCGAGCTCGGGGACGTGGGCGGTGAACGCGAGGACCCCTGCGTCTCGGGGCGCGGTCTCGGTCCACTCCTCGAACGCCGCCATCGCCGCGGCGGCGGCGTCGCCGTGGAACCAGACGAAGAAGGCGTACACCTCGGGGCCGACCTCGTGGAGCACGTACTCGAAGCCAGTGACCACGCCGAGGTTGCCGCCGCCGCCGCGGACCGCCCAGAAGAGGTCCTCGTTTCGGTCGGCGCTGGCGGTTCGCACCTGTCCGTCGGCGGTCACGATCTCGACGCTGCCCAGGTTGTCCAGCGCCAACCCGTACTGTCGACTCAGGTGACCGTAGCCGCCGTTGAGGGTCAATCCGGCGATCCCCGTCTGCGAGACGGCACCGAGTGCCGTCGCGAGGCCGAGGCGCTGCGTCTCCCGGTCGACGTCACCGAGCGTCGCACCGCCTTCGGCGCGGACGGTCCCCGCGTCGCGGTCGACCCGAACGCCGTTCATGGCCGAGAGGTCGACGACGAGGCCGCCGTCGCAGACTGCCGTCCCGGCCACGTTGTGACCGCCACTCCGGACCGCGAGCTCGAGGCCGTGTTCCCGGGCGAAGGTCACCGCCGTGACGACGTCGACGACGCCGGAACAGCGCGCGACGAGCGCCGGATACTTGTCTATCATCCCGTTCCAGATCGCCCTCGCGTCGTCGTATCCCTCGTCGGATGGACGCAGCACGTCGCCGTGGAATCCCGAACGAAAGGATCGAACGGCGTCGTCCGGGAGCTCCTCGAGCGCTTCGTCGCCCGCCGATTTGTATGCTGTTCCCATACGACACGATATGCCGTAAGCGGAGATAAAGTAGTAGTATATATAACACGATGGTCCATCGGGTGGACACGTCTGCGCGCGCGATGGAACGCGACCGTTGGCCGAATACCGATCGAGGGAACGGCCGTACGGAGAACCGGGCCCTCGACGCGCCAGTTCTCGAGTTCGTCCCGACGGCGGACTGATCTAAATTATTAATTATGTGTGACTATATCTCTGAGCGACGCGTACGGACAGTGAGGGACAATGGCAGTGACGACCACACCCGTAGACGACGGTGTAATAGACGGATTCGGCGAGGGCCTCCACGGCGAGTTGCTCCGGCCGGACGATCCGAACTACGACGACGCGAGGGCGATCTGGAACGGGATGATCGATCGCTATCCGGCACTCATCGTGCGAGCGATGGGCGTCTCGGACGTGATCGCGGCGGTGACCTTCGCCCGCGAGCAGGAGCTGGTCCTCGCGGTTCGCGGCGGGGGACACAACATCGCGGGAAACGCGGTCTGCGACGACGGGCTGATGCTCGACCTCTCGGCGATGCGGTCGGTTCGCGTCGATCCGGCTGAGCAAACGGCTCGAGTCGAGCCGGGTGCGACCCTCGCCGATGTCGATCAGGAAACGCAGGCGTTCGGGCTGGCGACGCCGCTCGGGATCAATTCGACGACGGGCATCGCGGGGCTCACGCTCGGCGGCGGGTTCGGGTGGATCACCCGCAAATACGGCATGACCGTCGACAACCTGCGCTCCGTCGACGTCGTCACTGCGGACGGTGAACTGCGGCACGCGAGCGAGGCGGAGCACCCGGATCTCTTCTGGGGAATCCGCGGCGGCGGCGGCAACTTCGGCGTGGTCACCGCCTTCGAGTTCGACCTCCACGAGGTCGGCCCCGAGGTGCTCGCCGGGATGGTCGTCTATCACGGCGCGGACGCGCCGGAGGTCCTCCGGCACGTTCGGGATTTCAACGAGACCGCACCGGACGAGTCGACGGTCTGGATGGTTCTCCGCAAGGCACCGCCCCTTCCGTTCCTGCCGGAGCGCGTCCACGGCGAGGACGTGGTCGTGGTGGTCCCGTTTTACGCCGGCGACATCGCCGACGGCGAAGCGGTGCTGGCCCCGGTTCGCGAGTACGGCGAGCCGATCGCCGACACCGTCGGTCCGGTCCAGTACGCGGCGTTCCAGCAAGCGTTCGATCCCCTGCTCACCGAGGGCGCCCGGAACTACTGGAAGTCACACAACTTCAGTGCGATCTCGGACGACGCGATCGATACCATCGTCGACTACGCGCGGGATCTGCCGACGCCCCTGTCCGAAATCTTCTTCGGACAGCTCGGCGGCGCGATGGGCCGGGTACCGGCGGACGCGACTGCCTTCCCGCACCGCGATGCGGCGTACGGGATGAACGTCCACACGCGCTGGGAGGACCCCGCGATGGACGACGAGTGTATCGCCTGGTCCCGAGAGTTCTTCGACGCGATGGCTCCGTACGCCACCGGGGGAGTCTACGTGAACTTCATCAGTGAGGACGAAGGCGAAGAGAATCTCGCCTACGGCGAGAACCAGGACCGGCTGGCCGAGATCAAGGCCGCGTACGATCCGGAGAACCTGTTCCGGATGAACCAGAACGTCGAGCCGGCCCGGTAATTTCTTTTTCGGACCGCTACCGACGGTCCTCGAACCGCTAGTCGCCGATCCAGTCCGCGAAACTCCCCTCGAGCAGCGTCTCCGACTGTCGACGGACGTACTCGCGTTGCATCGTCGCGATCGCCTCGTCGAGGGCCGCGCCGTCCTCGAGGGCTGTCTCGACCCGTTCGCGCTTCCAGCGCGCGGGCGTCGTCCGCTGGCGGACGCGCCGCCGAAGTGGGTAGAGGTACTTCGCGGCGTCCTCTTCGCTCAGGCCGCGGTTGGTCAGCCCGTCCTCGGCGTGAGCCAGCAGGTCCTCGTAGACTGCGAGGGCGTCGGACGTCTCCTTCCCGTCGTTCGTGATCCATGTCAGATCGGCCGCGAGCCCGTCGACCATCGCGGCGTAGAAGTTCTCGCGGGCGAGTTGCCAGTCGAGTTCGACGACGGGGTGCTCGAGCCGGGTGAGACTCTCCATCAGGCCGGCGAAGGCGGCGAGGAAGGAGACGGAGTCCCGAACCGTGGGCTGGGCGGGGATCGGACGGAACTCGATGCGGGCGTTGGCCGCGGAGCGCGTGGGGCCGCCGAAGACCGGGCGGACCCACCGCCAGTAGGTGCCGTGTTTGCGGCTGAAGTGGGGGAACTGATCGTCGAACCGCTCGCCGGGCTCGACCGGCATCGGGACGATCGTGTCGTCGTCGGCGACCCGATCGATCGCCTCGTCGACGGTCTCTAAGTCGTGGGGAAACCGGACTTTCCCTTCCCCCGTCGTGGGATCGTTGAGCACGGTCTCGAAGATGCTGATGCGGTGTTCCATCCAGCTGTCACGGAGGATCTCGTCGGCGGTCGCGTCGTCGTCGTAGAGGTCGGCGGGGAAGAACGGGGAGTTGACCCCGAGCGCGAGGAGGGGGCCGGCGATCCGCAGCGCGTAGTTGAAGTAGTCGGGGAGATCGGGGGCGTGAGCGACCTGATAGTGGGGCTGTATCGACGTGATCAGGCTCTCGGGCATGACGGTATCGCCCTGGAGCGAGACGTGGGGCGCTTCGATGCGCATCCCCGCCGACTCGGCCTGATCGGTGTTGGCCATCGCGTGGTAGCGGGCGGAGTCGCTCATGTTCGTCGCGATGCGGATCGTCCGCTCGGTCCCGTCCGGTGCGGTCGCCGTCCGCTCGACGCTGTCGGTGAGGTAGGTCGCCGCCGTCTCGCCCTCGGGTGGAATTGTCCAGAGCGCGTCGCTGACCAGCCGCATCCGCTCCGACTGGGTCACGTCGAGTGCGGTCTGCAAGCGAGCCTTGACCTCCGACTCCTGGGCGGCCAACCCGGGCGCGTTCAGCGGCTGGGGACTCGTCGTCATCTCCGCGTTGTGCAGCCCGAGTTCCTTCTCGAACCCGATCAGCTCGAGTAATCGCCGGGGGACCCGCCGTAACGCGCCGTCGTCGGCCTTGACCGCGTAGAACTCGTACTCGAGGCCGACGATGGCCTGCGGGTTGTCGAAGACTCCGTCCTCGACGGCGTCTTTGATGACCGCCGCGTCTGCCCGGGCCTGCTCGCGGAAGTCGGCCGCGTCGACCGTCAGCACGTCCGCGACCCGCTCAGCGAGTTCCTCCTCTGGCATACCTCCGAGTGAGTGGCCGATTGTCTTTAAAGCACGTCTCTCGATCCCGATCCCAATCGGTCTCAGAACCGTTTTACTCCCTGCGGCGATACATCCCGCCGATGGAGTTCGCCACGTTCGCCGACCGCGCCGGGACGATCGACGCCGAACCTGCCGACCTCGAGATCGTCGCCCACGTTCGGGAGCTGCTCGCCGAGGCCGGCGACGAGATCGAGATCGTCGCACGCTTCGCGCAGGGGCGGGTGTTTCCGGCCTGGGACTCGACGACGCTGGACGTCGGGCCGAGCGCGTGTTACGAGGCGATCGCCCGCGCCGCAGGGACGAACGTCGGCGCGGCCGACGTCGAGGATCGCCTCGCCGACGTCGGCGAGATCGGCGACGTGGCGGCGAGTTACGAGTTCGGCGGCCAGCAGGGGCTGGGCGCGTTCACCGGCGGGGACGGTGCCGGTGACGACGGCGGCTCCGGCGACCTCACCGTCCGCGAGGTCGCCGACACGCTCGCGGAGCTGGCCGCCGCCGAGGGCCCGGGAAGTCAGGATCGCAAGGTCGACCTGCTGTTCGGCTTGTTCAACCGCTGCTCGAGCGAGGAAGCGCGCTACCTCGCGCGCATCGTCCTCTCGGAGATGCGTATCGGCGTGGGCGAGGGGACGGTCCGGGACGCCATCGCCGAGGCGTTCGACGTTCCCACCGATCGCGTCGAGCGCGCCCTGCAGGTCTCGAACGACTACGGGCGGGTCGCGCGGATCGCACGGGACGAGGGGGTCGCGGGGCTCGACGCGATGGACCTCGAGGTGGGCCGGCCCGTGCAGGCGATGCTCGCGCAGGCGGGGACGGTGACCGAGGCGCTCGAGGAGTGGGAGACGGCTGCCGTCGAGTGGAAGTACGACGGGGCGCGGATCCAGTTGCACCACGACCCGCGGACCGAGGGGGAGACTCGCGTCTTCTCGCGGAATATGGAAGCCGTTACCGAGGCGCTTCCCGAAGTGGTCGAGTTCGCCGCGGCGCAGCTCGAGGTCCCCGCGATCCTCGACGGCGAAGTCGTCGCGATCGACGAGGACGGCTCGCCGCTGCCGTTTCAGGAGGTACTCAAGCGGTTCCGGCGCAAACACGACGTCGCGAAGGCTCGCGAAGACGTCTCGGTCCGACCGGTCTTCTTCGATTGTCTCCACGCCGACGGGACCGACCTGCTCGAGGCCCCGCTGACGGCGCGCCACGATCGGCTCCGGTCGGTGCTGGCCGGGTCCGACGCGGGACCCGGCGACGACGAGGACATCGACGGATTGTCCCTGCTCCGGCGGACCGACGACCCCGACGAAATCGAGTCGATCGACGCCGACGCGCTCGAGGCCGGCCACGAGGGGATCATGCTGAAGAACCCCGACTCGGCCTACTCGCCGGGGCGGCGCGGGAAACACTGGCGGAAACGGAAACCGGACGTGGAGACGCTCGACTGCGTCGTGACCGGTGCCGAGTGGGGCGAGGGACGGCGGGCGACGTTCCTCGGGACGTTCGAACTCTCCGTTCGCGACGGTGACGACAGCGAGGAACGGCGTTCCTCTGGCTCTGCGGTGGAACCGCAGAACCTCGAGACGGTCGGCAAGGTCGCGACCGGGATCACCGACGAGAAACTCGCGGAACTGACGGCCCTGCTCGAGCCCCACATCGCGGCCGAGGAGGGGCAGGACGTCGAACTGGAGCCGGCGGTCGTCTTCGAGGTCGGCTACGAGGAGATCCAGTCCTCGCCGACCTACTCGTCGGGCTACGCGCTTCGATTCCCGCGCTTCACGGGCGTGCGTTCGGACAAAGACCCTGGCGATGCAGACTCGCTCGAGCGGCTCGAGCGCTTGCAACAACGATAACCGTGTCTCCCGGTTCGAGAGCCGAGCGATCCGGCCGACTCGCGAGCGGGCCGCGGTCGCGCACCTCGAGCGTGGTCGGAGTGACGGGCTGGATTCGGCGCGCTTCCTTCCGATACAATTCACAACTAATATAACGACGATCTGGGTATCGAACGCTATGAGTTCCCCGCTCGAAAACCCGACCGTCCGCTACGGAATGAGTTTCGGTAGCGCCGCGATACTCGCAATCGTCGCGTTGGGCTTCCTCGACGGCCCGAGTCGGCTGATCGTACTCGGGCTCGCGATCATCGAAATCGCAATCCTCCCGCAGCTGCTGGAACGGGCGACGTGACGGGCGTCGATCCGGCGCGACGGCGGGCGGCGAACGGGTCGTCTCGCCCGGCCCTCGTCGGCCGCACCGCTGTCCAGCGCGCGCCACAGCGGGCCGAGCGGTCAAGAGCGGTCGACTCACCATATGTAAGCACCCTTAAGAGCCACGGGGAACAGCATCCTCGTATGCAACCGCGCGACCTGTCCGATCACGTCGCATACGAGGCGGGTCGAGGCATCGAGGAAGTCGCCCGCGAACTCGGGCGCGACCCCTCGGACTTCGTCAAACTCGCCTCGAACGAGAACCCGCACGGGCCCTCGCCGGCCGCCGCCGTCGCGATCCGCGAGACGGCCTCGAGCGTGAGTTCCTACCCGAAGGCCGTCCACGCAGACCTCAGGAGCGCCGTCGCCGACCGCTGGGAGGTCACCGACGAGCAGGTCTGGCTGGCCAACGGCGGCGACGGAGCGATCGACTACCTCCACCGGGCGACGGTAGTGCCCGGCGATACCGTCCTCGTCCCCGATCCCGGCTTCGCCTACTACGGGATGAGTTCCCGATTCCACCACGGCGGCGTCCGGGAGTACGGCCTCGAGCGCGAGGACGACTTCGCACAGGACGCCGAGACGGTCCTCGAGGCCTACGACGGCGACCGACTGGTCTTCCTCACCAGCCCGCACAACCCGTCCGGCTCGACGATTCCGCTCGCGGACGTCGAGACGCTCGCCGACGCGACCGACGACGAGACGCTGATCGTCGTCGACGAGGCCTACGGGGAGTTCGCCGACCGGGACAGCGCGGTCGCGCTGATCGAGGGCCGGGACGGGTTCGAGGCCCGCGACGACGTCGCGGTCCTTCGCACGTTCTCGAAGGCGTACGGCCTCGCGGGCGTTCGACTCGGCTACGCCGTCGTTCCCGACGAGTGGAGCGACGCGTACGCTCGCGTGAACACGCCCTTCGCGGCGAGCGAGCTGGCGTGCCGAGCGGGGCTCGCCGCCATCGACGACGACGAACACGTCGAACGCACCGTCGGGACGGCCCGCGAGTCCCGCGCGTACATGCGCGAGAACGTCGACGCCCACGTCTGGGAGAGCGAGGGCAACTTCGTCCTCGTCGACGTCGGCGACGGCTCGGTCGTCGCCGACGAAATGCAGGAGCGGGGCGTCATCGTTCGCGACTGCTCGAGTTTCGGATTGCCGGGCTGTATCCGTATCACCTGCGGGACCGACGAGGAGACCGAGCGCGCCGTCGCGACGCTCAACGACGTGCTCGCGACCCTCGATCTCGAGCGGGACTCGACCGACGGGACCGACGACTCCAGCGCGGAGGTGGCCGACACGTGAGAGTCGCCGTGACGGGCACCCCCGGGACCGGGAAGACGACCGCAACGGAACTGCTCGCGTCCCGCTCGTCCGACTCGGGTGCCGACGACGACTCGCACCCCGACCTCGAGGTGATCCATCTCAACCGGGTCCTCGAGGACGACGGCCTGTACACCGAGGTCGATACGGATCGCGACAGCAAGGTCGCCGACCTCGCGGCTATCGGCGAGTGGCTCGAGGGGCGCGACGAGGTCGTGATCGAATCACACCTCGCACACCACTTCGACGCCGATCGGGTCGCCGTGTTGCGGTGTCGCCCGGAGACGCTCGAGGAGCGGCTGCTCGAGCGCGGGGAGACCGCGGCGAAAGCGAGGGAGAACGCCGAGAGCGAAGCGCTGGACGTGATCCTCTCGGAGGCCGTCGATGAACACGGGCTCGAGTCGGTCTACGAGATCGACACGACCGATCGCGAGCCGGCAGCCGTCGCGGACGAACTCGCGGCGGTTGCAGCGGGCGAGCGCGATCCGAGCGCCGGTGACGTCGACTTCGTGGGGTATCTCACATGACGCTGGACAAGTTCAGACCGTACGTCTCGCGGTTTCTCGATCCGTTCGTCAAGGGTTTCGACCGCGTCGGCATGACGCCCAACGGCGTGAGCGTGATCGCGTTCGGGATGGCGGTCCTGTCCGCGGTGGCGTTCGCACTCGGCGGCCTCGAGGAGCCGGTCTGGTACGCCGTGGCCGCGGCGCTGGTCTTCCTGAACGGCTGGCTGGACATCGTCGACGGCGCGCTCGCGCGAGAACAGGAGGTCGCGTCGGCCGGCGGGGACCTGCTGGATCACGTCCTCGACAGGTACGCGGACATCGTCGTCATCGCCGGACTGGCCGCGGGGCTCGAGAACTACCTGCTCGGCTTCGCCGCGGTGACCGGCGTCGTGATGACCTCGTATCTGGGGACGCAGGCACAGGCGGTCGGACTCGACCGGGTCTACGGCGGGCTCGTCGGCCGAGCGGACCGGCTGGCGATCATCGGCGTCGCCGGCTTTCTCGCCTATCCGCTGGCGGGAACGACGCTGGGCGGGGTCTCGCTGATCGGCTGGCTGCTGGTCTTCCTCGCGGTCGTCGGCCACCTGACCGCGCTCCAGCGGTTCTACTACTCCTGGGCCGCCCTCGAGTAATCCCCGTTTCCGCTCGCTAACTGAGTGTTTCTACGGGTTGAAACCACGCCGCATACTTTATCCCTTACCGCGATATAGCAATCGTCATGGTTCAGTGCGAGATGTGTGGGGCCGAGACGTCGTCCCCGAACACCATCAAAGTCGAGGGCGCGAAGCTAGACGTGTGTTCGAACTGCACGGACTTCGGCACTGAAGTCAAACAGACCTCGAGTTCGAGCACGTCGACGAAGTACTCGACGAGTTCGAACTCGTCCTCGTCCTCGTCGAGCGGGGGCGGGTCGACCGGCTCGAGCGCGAGTTCCTCGAGTTCGGGCGGCTCGAGTACGCGCCGCTCGGACATGTTCGACGACATGGATGAGCTGGCGACCGATTACGACGATCGCGTCCGCAACGCCCGCGAAAGCAAGGGGCTCAGCCAGTCCGATCTCGCGAACGAACTCAACGAGAAGGCGAGTCTGATCCGCAAGATCGAACGCGGCGACACGCTGCCGAGCGATCGCGTCCAGTCCAAACTCGAGACCTTCCTCGAGATCTCGCTGAGCGCCGAGGGAAGCGCCGGCGACGACTCCGAGTGGTCCGGCGGCTCCTCGACGGGGAGTTACACGCTGGGTGACGTGGTCAAGCGCAAGGACTGACCGGAGAGCTGTCTCCGTCCTCGATCCCGATGTCGTCGCCGACTCGCAAGCTATTTCTTTCGTGCGGGAGGGGTTGCCGATATGTTCGTCCTCGTCAACCTGAAGACCTATCCGTGTGACCCGGTCGCCGTCGCGGAAGCCGTTCGCGACGTCGACGAGACCACTGACGCTCGGTTGGCCGTCGCGCCGCAGGCGGCACACATCGAGCGCGTCGCCGAAACGGGCGTGGAGACGTGGGCCCAGCACGTCGATCCGATCGACCACGGGAGCAACACCGGTCACGCGCTCGCCGAGAGCGCGGCCGACGCCGGCGCGGTCGGCACACTGATCAATCACTCCGAGCGGCGGCTGAAACTGGCCGCCATCGACGGTGCCGTCCGAGCGGCCGAGCGGGCCGATCTCGAGACGGTCGTCTGTGCGAACAACCCGGCGCAGATCGGCGCAGCCGCGGCGCTCGGCCCGGACGCCGTCGCCGTCGAACCGCCGGAACTCATCGGCACCGGGACGCCGGTCAGTCAGGCGGACCCCGACGTCGTCGAAGACGCCGTCGAGGCGGCCGCGAACGTCGATCCCGCGGTGTCGGTTCTCTGTGGCGCGGGCATCAGCACGGGCGACGACGTCGTCGCCGCGGGCGACCTCGGTGCCGAGGGCGTCCTGCTGGCCAGCGGGGTCGCGAAGGCGGACGATCCGGAAGCGGCGCTCGAGGATCTCGTCGAGCCGCTCTGAGAACGCGGTCCCGACGCCGACCGTCGAACACGAAGCCAGCGCCGACCGACTTTTCTCGGTCCTCGTCGAACGAGTGCGTATGACTAACGAGGGAGCAGGGTCCGGGAGCGGAAGTGACGACGGGACCGACAGCGAGGACGAGACGCCGACCGGGGAGCCGTCCGTCGGCGTCGCGCTCGAGAACCGACTGATGAGCCACGGCATCTACGTGACGTCGTTCGCGTGGATGGACGGGACCAAGCAGCCCGGCGACGACGGGGCCGGGTTCGAACTCGAGTACGAAGTCGTCTCCGACGCGCCCGCGATCACGAGCGACGAGGTCGGGGCCGTGTTACGAGCCCTCCTGTCGATCGGCGACGAGCGGGCGTGGACGCCGGGCCGTCTCGAGGCGACGTCGACGACGACCGACGGAGCGATCCGCGGGTGGTGGTACGTCGAGCGGGAGTGGTTCGAGCGGCTGGGGTCGGACCTCTCCCAGCTCGAGTTCTCGCAACGCGTTCTCGACACCGTTACACATCACCGAAGCGAATATACCGGCAATTAAATACGAACGGAGAGATAGATTAATGATGACTCATACATCTGCTTATCGTAGACGCTTCAATGACCGGAGAACAGGTGTACGTTTCACATGCGCCCGGCGATCTCGAACTCGTGCAGGACCTGTTCTCGACAGTGAAGAACTTCCCCTTTGGCGTACATATCGCGCTGGAGGAGATCGAGTCCGGTCGATCGAGAAAGCGACTCGAGGGTCGTCTGGCCAACAGCGACGTCGTCGTCGCGGTGTTGACCGAGGACGCGGTGGAGAACCGCTGGATCAACCAGGAGATGGGGTACGCCGTGGCCAAGGGGATCCCGGTCCTCCCGCTGTACGACGACGGGATCGGTCGCCGCGGGTTCGTCAGCGACATCGAGGGCGTGGTGATCGATCGGCACAACCTCTCGTTTACGATCTTCAATCTGCTCTGTCGGCTGCGAAGTGAACTCGCGCCGCTGGGTGCGTTGTCGGTCCCGAACTGGTACATCCGGTTTCCCTGCACGGTTCCCGACTGCGGTCACCCGGTCACGCTCGAACTCGAACAGGGACAGACGAAACTCTGGAAACTCCACAGCCACGGCAAACACCTGACGGCGTCGTGTGAGGTCTGCGAATCGACGTACTACTTCAATCCGGCGACGATCGGGTTCGTGGGGCGGGAGGACGGAATCGCCCCTCAGTCGTCCTCGCAGAGTCGCTCGTAGGCGTCCGTGACGAGGGCGAAGGCCGACCGACTGCCGCTTTTCCGGTCCGGATGGGCGCGTTTGACCTGCCGGTGGTACGCCTCGCGGATCGCCTCGTCGCTCGCGTCCGCATCTACGCCGAGTACCTCGCGCGCCCGCGTCTTTCGCATGTCGACGTCGGCGACGATACCGTTCTCCTCGGCGTCGATCTTGCAGTCGGGACACAGCCGCTCGGTCCGGCCGTCGATCGTCGTCACGCGAAACCGTTCGTCGGATACCGGCCCGTGACACTGGCTACAGCGGCTCTCCTCTCCCTCGGGACGGTCGTTCGCGCCCCGGTCGGAGCCGTCCGCGCTCGAGTCGGTGCCGTCACCGTCGGTCGCGTCTGTATCCGTACCGCGACGGTCCCGCGCTTCGGCCGCACACGACGGACAGCACGTCAACACGGTCCCATCCTCGAGCACGACGTCCTCGAGTTCGGTCGTGAGGTAGGTCCCGGTACAGCCGTCGCAAGCGTCTCGTCGCTGATCGAGCGAGTTGCCCTTCCGTGCTGCCGCTCTCGCGTGGGGTTCGCACTCCGGACAGCAGACTACCCGTTCGCCGTCGGGCATCGTCACCGTCGTCAGTTCCTCGAGCGCGACCGTTCGGCCGCACCCGTCACAGCCGGCCCGCTGTTCGCCGACCACAGCCATTACGCGAGCGGTTCGGGTTCGCCCTATATTAGTTCTTCTGCTGACAGTCCCGATCGAACGACTGTCGGCGCGCCGTCCGTCGCCGCCGACGCCGAAAGGGGTGGTTGTAGGATCGTCTTACCGCCCGCCCGCCGCTTCTGAACGGAGCCGATAACAAAGTGCGCGTCCGTCGACCGGTCGACCGTGCGAGGCGATCCTCGCACGGAGACGCTCTGTCCGTTGGACGGCGCTCGGTGGCGCAGCCGCCGAGTTCCTCCTCTCCTGTCAGGGACTCCGGGCGCTCCATCGGCGGTTTCTCAGCCATTGGGCGGAACCGGGACATCAATAGGATGCCGACCCAGAGTCCCGAGTATGGACACGGCAGTACAGACCGGGGCCGATGACCGTGCAACCGATCGCGAGCGACTCGCCACTGGCGGTATCGACGTCGTACTCGTCGCCGGACTGGTCTTGCTCGGGCGGATCGAACACGGTGGGAACCCGCTCTCCGAACCGATCGCATCGCTCGAGACGATCACGCCGTTCGTGGTCGGGTGGCTCGCAGTCGCGTTGCTCGCTGGGATTTACACCCGCGACCGTCCCGTGGGGCGGGAGGCGTTCCGATTGACGGCCGTGACCTGGATCGCGGCGGCGAACGTCGGGCTCATGCTTCGCGCCTCGCCGCTGTTCACCGGTGGCGCAACGTGGCCGTTTCCACTCGTAATAACTGGCTTCGGACTCTTCGTTTTGCTCGGCTGGCGGCTCGGCTACACGCTCTACCTATCAGCGACGGACTAGGTCGCTATCGATTCGACTCGATCCGAAGTCCTGCGCCAATCGTGACTTGTTTAAAATATGATTTGTTCTGGTGTCGATCTGGTAAAACGCCTCCTACTCGCCGCACGTGGCCGATTCTGCTGTCTCTAGCTGTGCTCCCGTCCGTCCAGCAGTAAATTACCATTATACTGAGTCTGATCGAGCACTCCATAAGTTATGCGAATTATCCTGTGAAGTCATCAGTTAGAATTGCATCCACCATCAACCTATTATGGGAAACACTTATATGGGAACTCCTCATACTATAGGATAGATTATGACTGGATATTACGACATTGTTCTCGGCCTCATCCCAGTCGCACTGTTCGGCATTACCGCAGCCCTCACCGTCGTCGGGATCTCGTTGACGGCGGCAGTGCCGTTCGGTTCGCTGGTCGCGATGGGGATTATCGGTCACGCAATGTTCGTCAATACGCCAGCAGACGCGTCCGACGACGCCAAGTCGGCGCGTCCCCCGATCAACGCGGACTGATCTGCCGTCGCTTCTCCGTTCTCGTTCCTCGTTCCGTGCTGGTTGCTCGACTCCGAGTTCCGCACCGTTCCTCGTGACTCTCGAGTTCGGCGGGCGGAGACAGACGCGACGATGGCCGCCTCTGCGTGCTCTCCGTCGCGACCCTGGCTCGGCAGCCGATTCGAATCCGACGGTCCTGAGACGAACCGTGGCCCCCCGTCCCGCCGCTACGTGGTAACCGAGTCGTCTTCTCCCGACGCGGGGTCGGTGCACGTGTACGACGGATCGGAGTTTCACGCGAAAGAACAAGCCGCAACGCGACACCTCGGCTGGAGATAGCCGCTCGAGTCCGGCCGGCCGGGCTCGACTCCTACTCGCTCGCGGGCCGCACCTTGAACCCGTACCTGGTGACGCCTTCCTGCGTGTAGATCCGGCGGATCGTCGTCTCGATCCGGTCGCCGACCGAGAAGTCCGCAGGGTCCGCATCGGTCCCCATCGCCGGCGCACTGACGATCTCGTCGCCGTCCGCTCGGTGCGTCTCCGACGCACCGCTGGTTTCGAGCGCGACGATCGCGGCCGCGTAGTCGCCCGACCGGGCCTGCTGTTCGGCGAACTCCGGCGGCGCGCCGCCCTGCGAGATCGTCGTGACGGCCTCGATCGTCCCCTCGCCGGCGAGTTCGACGGGTTCGTACTCTGCCAACGCGCCGCAGTCGTCGCAGGCCCCCTCCGGCGGGAACGAGAGGGCGTTGCACGCGGAGCAGCGGCCCGCCTCCAGCCGGTACCGTTGCGGCAGCGAGCGCCGCCACGAGGGGACGCTGACGTACGCGCCGCCGCCCGACGGCGGGCCCGTGGTCACGACGCCGCGCTGGCGGAGGTACTCCGCGTACGAGAGCGGGTCGTCGCCCTCGAGCGCGGTTACGGCCGGCACGTCGTCCTCGGCCTCGACGACGAACGCGTCCGCGGCCGCGCCGCTGCCGTGGGAGACCGCGAGGATCGACTCGTAGCCGTCCTCGAGCGCCGTCGCGAGCGACAGCGGGACGCTGGCCGCGCCGAGGTCGCCCAGTTCGTGGACGGTCGCGGCGGCCCGTACCTCGTCGGTCCCGACGCCGGCCGCCCCGGCCGCGCGGTAGGGGAGCTTTCCGTCGGGGGCCTGGATCGCGGCAGCCGCCGGATCGGAATCGACCTCGAGACCGGCGACGGCACCGCCGATCGTCTCGGAGAACGCCTGCCGGTCGTACTGGGTGACGCCCAGTCCCTGCGTCTCGTCCGCGCCGCTGTTTCGGAACCGGGTTCCCGGATACGGCGCGGTGTACTCGGCGCGGTCGACGATTTCGGCCGGGCCGTCGCGCTCGACGACGAACGCCGCGGCACCCGCGCCGGCCGCGTGGTCGATTCCGTCGTCGGGATCGCCCTTCGGCGCGTCGGCCGCGACGACGAGCGCGGTCGTCGAGTCGGCCTCGAGCGCGTCCAGCCCGGCCCAGAGCGCGCGGGTGCCGGCCCGCGTGCTGCCCGTGAAGAGCTGCCGGGTCGCCGACTCGGGGAGGGCGAGCATCGCGCCGAGACGGGCGGTCAGGTCCTCCTCGGCTTCCGGCGGTCGCGAGGCGGCGAACGCGAGCCAGTTGACGGCCGCGGGGTCGATCGCCGCGGCCTCGAGCGCGCGGGTCGCGGCCTCGTAGCCCATCGTCAGGGCGTCCTCGTCGGCCGAGGGAACGGCCTTCTCGGTCACGCCGGCGGCGTGGAACTGGCCCCAGGCCTCCTCGAAAGCCTCGGCGCTGATACGGAATCGCGGGGCGTAGGCACCGACGCCGGTGATCGCGGCCGTCATCACGCGTTCACCTCCGTTTCCTTCTCGAAGACGTGGACCACGGCTGCACCACCGCTGCCGCCGACGTTGTGCGTCAGGCCCCGGGTCGGGTTCTCGACCTGTCGCTCGCCCGCGGTTCCGGAGAGCTGTTTGTAGGCCTCGACGACCTGTCCGGCACCCGTCGCGCCGATGGGGTGGCCCTTCGATTTGAGGCCGCCGGAGGTGTTCACGGGGAGGTCGCCGCCGAGTTCGGTCGCGCCGGACTCGATGAGCCGCCCGGCCTCGCCCGTCTCGCAGAAGCCGAGATCCTCGTAGGCCAGCAGTTCGGCGATGGCGAAGCAGTCGTGGACCTCCGCGAAGTCGAGGTCGTCGGGGTCGATGCCGGCCATCTCGTAGGCGGCGTCGCCGGCCCGCTGGCTCGCGGGGACGCCGGAGTAGGTATCGCGCTGGAAGAGCCCCACGGTGTCGCTGCCGGCACCGACGCCGGCGACGCGGATGGGGTCGTCCGTGTAGTCGTCGACGACATCTTCGCTGACGATCAGTGCGCAGGCCGCCCCGTCCGAGGTCGGACAGCAGTGATAGAGGTTCAGCGGGTCCGCGACGACCGGCGCGGACTGAGCGTCCTCGAGCGAACACTCGAAGCCGAGCTGGGCGTGGGGGTTCTTGGCGCCGTTCGCGTGGTTTTTGACGGCCACCTGCGAGAGGTGCTCGCGCGTGGTGCCGTACCGTTCCATGTGGACGCTGGCCATCTGCGCGTAGACGCCGGAGAACGTGGTGCCGGAGAGCCGTTCCCACTCGGTCTCCCCGGAGACGCCGAGCCAGTACTTCGTCGCGTCCGAGCTCATGTCCGACATGATCTCGAAGCCGCCCGCGAGGACGACGTCGGCCATGCCCGACTTGACCGCCTGCACTGCCTGTCGAACGGCGAAGCCGCTGGCGGCGCAGGCGTTCTCGACTCGCGTGGTGGGGACGCCGTCGAGTCCGACGTGTTCGGTCACTGCGGGACCGGAGAGTCCGAGCTGGCGGCCGCCGACTCCGAGATTTCCGACGAACGCCTCGTCGACGTCCGCGGCCTCGAGCCCCTTCGGTACGCTGTCCGTCGCTTCCTCGAACGCCGTGCGGAACAGGGATCGGTAGCTCTCGGACGGGAACGCCCCGTAATCCGACTGCCCCGCGCCGACGAGATACGCGTCTCGCATACCCGCCTGTCGGATGGCCGGTGTAAAATAAGTATACACTCGATACCGATCGATCATGTAGGTTATTCGACCGAGCGCCGCCGGTGGTGCGACGACCGTCCATGCGCCGTCGTTCGTCGTTTCTGAGACGCGACGCGGGATTCAAGCCGCTCGTTCCCGTATACGAAATATGTCACGCGCGGCCGAGCTCGCGTCCGCCCTCGAGACGACCGACTCGTTGGCGATCGTCTGTCACGACAATCCCGATCCGGACTGTCTCGCCAGCGCGCTCGCCCTCCAGGCGATCGCGTTCGAACACGACGTCGAGGAAGTGACGATCGCCTACGGCGGTGAGATCTCACACCAGCAGAACCGCGCGTTCGTCAATATGCTCGACATTTCCCTCCAGACGATTTCGACGACCTCGCTCGATGAGTACGAACGCGTGAGCTTCGTCGACCACAGCAGCCCGGGCGCGAACACCGAAGTGCCGCCGAGCGTCGTCCCCGACGTCGTCATCGACCACCATCCCGGCGAATCGAGCGGGGCCGAGTTCGAAGACGTCCGCACCGAGTACGGCGCGACGGCGACCATCTTCGTCGAGTACCTGCACGACCTCGATGTCGGTCTGACCACTCGGCTCGCTTCCGCGCTCCTCTTCGCGCTCCACCGCGAGCGGCTGGACTTCGTCCGCGAACCGACGCGACGCGAGTACGAGGCCGCGCTCGCGGTCTACCCCGACGCGGACCTCGAGACCTTAGAACAACTGTACGGCAGCGCGTTCTCTCCGGGGACGCTCGATGCGATCGGCCGGGCCATCACCAGCCGCAACCGCCGCGGATCGTCGCTCGTCGCGAACGTCGGTAAGACCGGCGAGACGGACGCGCTGCCGCAGGCGGCGGACTACCTGCTCAACCTCGAGGGGGTGAACACGGTGCTCGTCTACGGGATCGTCGACGACGTGATCCGCCTGAGCGGCCGCTCGATCGATCCGCGGGTCCACATGGGCGAGACGCTGAAGGCGGCTTTCGACGAATTAGGCGCGGTCGGCGGCCACCACGACATGGCGGGCGGCCGGATCGAACTCGGCCTGTTCGCGGACGAGGGCGACGACGTCGAGGAACTGCTCGAGTTCGTCGGAGGACGGCTCACCCGCCGGTTCTTCGACGCGCTGAACCTCGACGATTGAGGGGATTGCGTCGGGAGGGCGACGCGACTCGGACTCGGCGGTTGGCCCGCGACCGTCACTCGATGTCGATCGAGCGCGCTTCCTCGTCCGGTTCGTGCTTCGGCAGCCGGATCGTCAGGATGCCGTTGTTGACGCTCGCCTGCACCGCGTCGGCGTCGACGGGATCGGGAAGGCGAACCTGACGGCTGAACGACTCAGTCTCCCGTTCGCGCCGGATGTAGCTGTCTTCCTCGCCGCCGAACTCCTGGCTGTGCTCTCGATCACCTGACACCGCCAGGGTCCGTCCGGTGAGGCGGAGTTCGAGATCGTCGCTCTCGTAGCCGGGAACGTCGACGGTGACGACGAACGCCTCGCCCTCGTCCGCGAGGTCCAGGCTCGTCTCCGCGCCGCCCATCGAGAGGTCGAGCCGGCTTCGGTCGTCCAGTTGCGTTTCCCACGATCGCGCCGCCGTCTCGATCTGGCGGTTCAGTCGCTCGAGGAGTTCGTCGATGCCGTCGAAAGGTCGGGGTCGATCTGCCATGGTATCACCTACCGAGTGTAGGACGCCGATAGCGAAAAAGCCAACTCGTCATTTTGGAGACGATCCGCCACAGTAATATATCACCGCGTAAAATTGCGGCAGAACCGAGGGGAGGGCTGGTCGTTTTTACCTTCCCACCCGTTGGATGGTGTATGACGAACGCACTGTTCGTAGTCAGCGAAGAGGGATACTGGGGCGAAGAATGCGTCGAGCCGCTCGAGACGCTTTCGGACGCGGGCGTCGAAATCACGGTCGCGACGCCGTCGGGAAGTCCGCCGGTCATCGACGAGCGGTCGCTCGATCCCGAACAGGTCGGCGAGGAGACCGCCGAACACGTTCGCGAAGTCCACGAGACCGACGAGCGGTTGAACGATCCGATCCCAGTCGCACAGGCCGACGCCGAGGGGTACGACACCGTCGTCTTCCCCGGCGGCCACGGCACCGCGTGGGACATCAACCAGGACAAACACGCTCGCGAACTCCTCCGCGACATCATCGAGGGCGACGGCAAGGCGCTCGTCGTCTGTCACGCCGTCGGTATACTCGGGTTCGCCCGCGATAGCCACGGCGCGTTCATCGTCAACGGCCGCGACGTGACCGGTTTCCCCAACGCGTGGGAGGACGGCATCGTCGACGAGGTCGACCGGATGCCCGACGGCCGCAAGCTGCCCTACTGGACCGAAGACGAGGTGAAAGCGGCCGGCGGTAACTGGGACGCCGAACTCGACGCCGACACCAGCGTCACGGTCGACGGCGATCTCATCACCGCGCGCGGCCCCGGCTCCTCGAGTGCGGCGGCCGAGACCCTGCTCGAGGAACTCGACATCGAACTCGAAGCCTGACGACCGAACCGTTCGAATCCAACCCGATCGCTATTTTTCGGCCTGCGCGCCCGGATTCCGGTCGCACGCACGTTCGCGCGACCGACGCACATGCCGGCGGTACGAACTGCGAGCGATGGGCGGTGCGATCGGGTATCGGCGGTTCCAGCGCGCCGATCTGAACTGAGTCGTCCGCGGGTGGTCCGCGATCGACGGCGGTCGGTCGCCGCGGGCCTCGCGCCGATCGGGTCGACGCTGTCGGCCATTCGCCGTGTTTCGGACCGCCCAGCCGCTGACGCCGCGGTCTCGAGTGCCGGACCGAGCCAGTTATCAGCGCCGGACCCCGAGAATGCCCGTGGGTCCTCCCCGACCGAATTCGCCCGATCGGCCCGATTCGCTGCAGAGTCGTAGCTACCGTATCACGGTCGACGACGGCCGCGAGTCGTTCTTCGCGCTCAGTATCGAGGACGCGGATAGCGAGGACGCGTGGCTCATGTCGGATACCGTCGTCGCGCTCGAGGGAATGCGATAGCGCGATCGGACGCCGGCCTCCGTTCGGACCGCTCGATCCGGTCTGCGTTCCGTCGTGGCGCGAATCAGTCCCTTTTTACGCGGCGGCGGGGAATCACCGACTATGAGCTTCGAGGAAGACGATCGCGTCGTCCTGCACGACGAGCACAGCGAGTTCGACGGCGAAACCGGCACCGTCACCCAGACCATGGAGTCGATGTTCGGCGACGTCACCTACACCGTCAGCTTCGACGACGGCCAGGAGACCGGGGTCCCCGAGGACGACCTCGAGGCGACCGACGACGACGCAGACGAGGAGTAAGCACCGCTCGCGGGTCGGTCGCCCCTCGAGTTCGACAGCCGTCACCGCCGCACCTGCAGATACCACGAATTTCGAACCGCAGATGCCACAGATACCGCTTCACTACGTCGATCTACGGACGTTTTGCTACGCCACCGAGGACGAAAAGCGCGTCGAGGAGGCGCTCCGAACCTTCCTCCCCGACGGCGAGGACGACGAGCCGTTCGAGATCGAGCGCGCCGAGAGCGAGGGTCACTACGGTGACCGCATTCTCGTCCTCTCCGCGCGCGTCGAGACGGCCGACGAGATCCGCCACGTTCTCTCGCGGCTGGCCGACCTCGAGTCCTTCGACGAACTGATCGACGAACTCGACGAGCGGGTCACCGAGAACACCGAACTCTTCCTGCGTCTGGACAAGCAGGCCGCCTTCGAGGGGGACGTCCGACTCGGTGAGGGTATCACCTTCCGCGGGAAGGTCGAGGCCTACCCGGCGAAGAAAGAACAGGCGGTCGAGAACGCCGAAGAAGTCCTCGAGCGATTGCGCGACCGGGAGTAACGCGCCCGCCGACCGCCGGCCGATCGATTCGCTCGGTTTGCGTCTCGGGTAGCCCTGTCCGACGAGTCTCACCGCTCTCGAGCAGCAGTGGGTGCGAGAGCGGGGCGCGGGCTCACGCCGACCATCATCATCCGGTGACGAAGCCCTTTTGACTGGCCAGTCAGTAAGTTACGGAGAGACGGCCCGAATGACGGACGAAACCATCGACGACATCATGGATGCGACGTATTGCGCGCTCTGCAAACACGGCTACGCGGAGTTGACGATGCAGGATATCGCCGCGGAATCGACCAAGAGCAAGGGCACGCTTCACTACCACTTCGAGGGCAAAGGCGACCTCCTCGAGTCGTTTCTGGAGTATCTACTCGACGACTTCGAGGAGCGAACCGAGACCGTTCCCGGCGAGACGTCGGTCGAACGGCTTCACGAGTTCCTCGACGAACTGCTGACGCCGTCGGACGCGGAATCGGCCGACGAGTTCCGGACGGCGATCCTCGAGATCAAGGCGCAGTCGCCGTACAACGCGGCCTACCGGGAGCGACTGACGGAGTTCGACCGCGCGCTCCGGGACCGGATCGCGACCATCGTCGCGGACGGCCTCGAGTCGGGTGAGTTTCGAGACGACGTCGATCCGGACGAGACGGCCGACTTTCTCGTGACCGTTTTCCACGGGGCGCAGACCCGCGCCACGGCGGTCGATCGATCGCCCGAGCGGACGAGACGCTACGTTCACGAGTACATCGACGACGTCCTGCGAGCGGACGGCGCGAGCGGCGGGGACGGGGTATCGACGAACCGCGACCACACGGAGGCCGGTGAATGAGTCTGCTGACTCGTCTCGTCGCGTGGCTCGGCCGTTGGTCCGATCGGCTTTCGGGCCTGTTCAAGGGCCGCGACGAGTTCGATCTCACCTCGGGTGGCATCGCGAAACCGCTGTTCTACCTGTCGCTGCCGATCATCGTGACGAACCTGTTGCAGACGGCGTACAACCTCATCGACACGTTCTGGCTGGGGCAGTACAGTACCGACGCGCTCGCGGCGATCAGCTTCGCGTTTCCGATGGTCTTCCTGCTCATCTCGGTCGGGATGGGGCTGTCGGTCGCCGGGAGCGTCCTCGTCGCCCAGCACGTCGGTGCGGGTGAGGAGGCCGACGCGGAGTACGCCGCCTCCCAGACCGTGGTGCTGTCGCTACTCGCGGCGGTGCTCCTCGGACTCGTGGGCTACGCGTTCGTCGAGGAGTTGCTCGGGCTGTTGGGCGCGTCCCCGGACGTGTTGCCGCTGGCAACCGCCTACATGGAGGTCATCTCGCTCGGGATGGCCTTCATGTTCGGCTTCTTCGTCTTCATCGCGCTGATGCGGGGCTACGGGGACACGATCACGCCGATGCTGGTAATGTTCGGGTCGGTACTGCTCAACGTGATCCTGGACCCATTCCTGATCTTCGGCTGGTGGCTGTTCCCCGAACTCGGCATCCAGGGGGCGGCGATCGCGACGGTGTTCTCCCGCGCGCTCGCGCTCGTCGTCGGGCTGGCGATCATGTTCCGCGGGACGCGAGGCGTCCGGATTCGACTCCGACAGATGCGTCCGGACCTCGCCTTCGCCAGGAAGCTCGTCGGGATCGGGTTTCCGGCGTCGATCGAAGGAATGGGGCGGGCGCTATCGATCAATCTGTTGCTCGTGATCGTCGGCCTGTTCCCGACCTACGTCGTGGCCGCCTACGGGATCGGGACGCGCGTGTTCTCCGTCATCTTCCTCCCGGCGATCGCGGTCGCCCGCGGCGTCGAGACGATGACGGGACAGAACGTGGGTGCCGACAAACCGGACCGGGCGAAGGCCGCCGCCGATTTCGCCGCCAGAACGATGTTCGTCGTCCTCGGGGCGCTGGGCGTCGTGGCGTGGATCGGCGCGGGACCCATCACCGCCGCCTTCACCGACGATCCGCAGGTCATCGAGGTCGGGGTCACGTTCCTCCGATACGTCGCCCCCTCGTTCGGATTCATCGGCGTGATGCGGGCCTACAACGGGAGCTTCCGGGGCACCGGAAAGACCCTCACCGCGGCGGCGATCGTCCTCGTGATCTACGGCCTCGTCAGGCTCCCGATCGCCGCGGCCCTCTCCCAGACGACGATGGAGTACCGCGGGATCTGGCTCGCGTTCGCCGTCTCGAACGTCCTCGGTGCCGCTCTCGCGTACGGCTGGTACCGACGCGAAACGTGGCGCGAGGTCGACGTGACGGACGGACCCGCGGGGCCGCCCGCGAGTGACGAACTCGAGGTCGGGGAGGCGAGCACCGACGACTGACCGCTCGTTTCCTGTAGTAATCCGTGACATCTCCACCAGTGAAGTACGCTCGAGGCGTCGTTGGACGTACTCGATCACCATGAAAGACCACGAACAGCTCCGCCGTCGGCGGGTCGACGGACAGGTGCAGCGACGTGACCGCGCGCGCCGCGACGAACGGTGGTGACCGATGGTCGAAGCCGTCTCGATCGACATCCTGAGCCTCCTGCTCGTCCTCTCGGTCGCGTGGGTGTTCGGCGCGCTCGCCGAGCGCTTCGGCTACCCGACGATGATGGGGGAGCTGTTCGCCGGCATCGCCTTCGGACCCGCATTGCTCGGGCTCCTCCGGCCCTCCGAGCTGCTCACGGTGTTGGCCGAACTCGGCGTGTTCCTCCTGATGGTCTACGTCGGCATGGAGGTCGACCTTCGGGAGCTGTTCAAACTCGGCCCGCAGTCGTTGCTGATCGCCTTCGGGGCGTTCGTCATCCCGTTCGGACTCGGCTACGCGGCCGGCGTCTGGCTCGGCGTCTCCGCCGGCGCGGCGCTCTTTCTCGGGCTCGCGATGGCCGCCACGTCGCTGGCCACGAAGTCCCGCATCCTCGCCGACCTCGATCTCCTCGACACTCGGATCGCGAACGTGTTGCTCGGCGGCGCGCTCGCCTCCGACGTCGGCGTGCTCATCGCGTTCGCCGGCGTCGACAGCTACGTCACGGCGGGCACGCTCGACCCCGTCGAGATGGGGAACATCGTCGGCAAGGCGCTCGGATTCTTCGCGGTCACGCTCCTGATCGGCTATCGCTTCCTGCCGTTCGCGTGGCGGTACATCGAGGGCCAGCGCGAGCGCTACGGCTTCGTCGACCGGACGACCGCGTTCACGTTCGCGCTGCTCGTCTCCCTGCTGTTCGCCCAGCTCGCGACGCTCGCGGATCTGCACATGATCATCGGCGGCTTCATGGCTGGGATGTTCCTCCGGCAGGCCGACGTCGAGCCCGGGCTCTACGAGCACATGCACACGGTCATGTACGACCTCGCGATGGGGCTGTTCGCACCGATCTTCTTCGTCACGGTCGGTTTCCAGATCACGTTCGGCGTGTTCTCCGACTCCTTGCTCGTCCTCGGCGCGCTCGTCGGCATCGCCTTCGTCGGGAAGATCGTCGGCTCGTGGCTGTTCTCGCTCCCGACGTCGCTGTCCTCCCGCGAGGGACTGGTCGTCGGCTTCGGCATGAACGGCCGCGGCACCGTCGAGATCATCATCGCGCAGGTCGCCTTCCAGGCCGGCGTCATCGACCAGTCGATGTTCTCGATCCTCGTCTTCATCGCCGTCTTCACGACCGCGCTGGTCCCCGTGACCGTCACCTGGGGGGTTCGTCTGCTCGAGGAAGCGGACGAACTCGTCTATATCGATTCGGCGGCGGTGTCCGAGGACTGATCGCGCCCGTCGGTCGCCGCTCGCGGCTCCACACGACGGGGCTCGAACGGGGCGTTTTTGCCGTCCGCGCCAGCAGGTAGGAGTATGCAAGTACACGTCGCGGCCGACGACCCGATCCGCGAGGCGGTCGTCGCCGCGCTCGACGACGTGGACGTCGACGTCCGCGATGGCGCTCCGGCCGCGCTCGGCGACGCCCGCTTCGCGATCGTCGGCGGCGTCGCCGGGTCGGCGACGTTCGAACGGGCGAACGAGGCGGCGCGGGACGGCGCGACACCCTGGATCGCCGTCGAGATCGGTGGGGTCGGCGGCCATCCGCTTCCGAACGTCGACGCCGCGATCTCCGGATTCGCCCCCGCGACCGGCTGTTTCGACTGTCTCCGCGCTCGCGTCGCGTCGAACCTCGAGGAGCGCGCCGAGAGCCCGCAGGCCGATCGCAGCGCGGCGCGACTCGCCGGCGCGATCGCCGGCCGCGAGTGCGTGCGCGTCCTCTCGGGCGACGAGCCGTCGATCGTCGGCGGCGTGCGCGAAGTGCCTCACGCCCGGCGGCGGTTCCTCCCCGTCCCCGGCTGTGCGTGTGCGGACGGGGACCGGGACCGAACGCTCGATCGCGACGCCGAGACCCTCGATCTGGACGCCGCCGTCGAACGCGCCGAAGGGGCGATCGACGAGCGCGTCGGGCCGATCGCGAGCATCGGCGAGATCGAGTCCTTCCCGGCCCCCTACTACCTGTCGACCGTCGCGGACACGACCGCGTACAGCGACGCCAGCGCCCCGCGACAGGCCGCCGGCGTCGCCGACGACTGGAACGCCGCGCTGATGAAAGCCGTCGGCGAGGGACTCGAGCGCTACTGCGCCGGCGTCTACCGGGAAGACGACTTCGTCCGCGCGAGCGCGGCCGCCCTCGAGAACACGGTCGCGCCGACGGCCCTCGTGCGCCCCGCCGATGCGCCCGCCGTCGAGGCGAGCGACGAACGCCGCTGGGTGGTCGGTGAGAACCTCGCGACCGGCGAGCGGGCGCACCTGCCAGCCGCGGCGGTCCAGTTCCCTCAGCCCGGCGAGTCGCTGGTGCCGGCGATCACGACCGGGCTGGGTCTCGGATCGTCGACCGTCGACGCGCTCGTGTCCGGGCTGACCGAGGTGATCGAGCGCGACGCGACGATGCTCGCGTGGTACTCGACGTTCGACCCGCTCGGGCTGTCGGTCGACACCGCCGCGTTCGACCGGCTCGAGCGACGCGCCCGGAGCGAGGGGCTGTCGGTGACGCCGCTGCTCGTCACGCAGGATATCGACGTGCCGGTCGTCGCCGTCGCCGTGCACCGCGACCCCAGCGGGTTCGCGTCGGACGAGACGGTCCCGGCGACCGACGACTCGTGGCCGGCGTTCGCCGTCGGCTCGGCGGCCGGGCTCGACGCCGCGGCGGCCGCGACGTCGGCGCTCGCGGAGGCACTGCAGAACTGGATGGAGCTGCGGAGTCTCGGGCCGGACGACGCGGACGGTGCGGGGGGCGAAATCGGGACGTACGCCTCGTTCCCGGAGCCGGTTCGGGAGTTCGTCGACGTCGACGGGACGATTCCGGCGGCGAGCGTCGGCCCAGACCCCGTTCCGACGGGCGTCGAGCGGCTCGAGGCGCTGTGCTCGCGGGCGACCGACGCCGATCTGACGCCGTACGCGGCGCGCCTGACGACCCGCGATGTCGACCGGATCGGCTTCGAGGCGGTTCGCGTCGTCGTCCCGGGCGCACAGCCGCTGTTTACCGGCGAGCCGTTCTTCGGCGAGCGAGCGCGGACGGTTCCGGACGCGCTCGGCTTCGAACCCCGCCTCGAGCGGGCGTACCACCCGTATCCCTGATCGGCCGGACGCGAAGCCGGTCCGCGGCGGCGCGCGTTCCGCGACGGCCGGATCGCCAGCGGCGTCTCAGGCGTCCGTCTCGTTCGGTTCCGGCTCGCCCGAATCGGGTTCGGCAGCGGGACTCGTCGTGCCGTCCTCGTCGCCGCGGTTGAGTTCGATGCGGAGGCCGTCGTCGGAGAGCCACACGGAGACCAGATCGAGGTTCGGCGTGATCGTCGCCTCCTCGGTCGTCTGCTCGTCGCCCTCCCGTTCGAAGAACATGGTCGCGCGGAAGCGCTGCTCGACCGCGTCGAGGTGCGGGGCGGAGACCGTCTCCCCGGCTCTGACGGTGAAGCTCTTGTCGTAGGTCTGGCGGTCTTCCTCCAGCATGAAGGCCTCGAGCGCGACGTCGTGGTGGCGCTCGGCCTCGCTGTGGAGCTCGATCGGGACCAGTCCCTGGAAACTCCCCTGATAGTGTTCCTGCAGGGACTCGACGCAGCCCGCGAGCCCGGCGGTCGCGGTCACTCCGGCGGTTCGAAGTACCGTACGGCGGTTCACGTTCGGTTCTCGGTGGCGGACGACCGTATGCGTTACTCTTCGACGAGAGCGAGACGGTCGTACCCGAGATCGACTCCCGCGCCAGATATCCTCAACCATGGGATTTTTGCGAGATGAACCGAATCAACAGCTATGGAGAAAGTTGCGATCGACGATGTCGACATCGAAGTCAACCCGATGGATGTCCACTCGGTTAGACGGCCGATCTCGGACGCGCTCGGGTTCTCCGACTTCGCGATGAACTACTTCGAACTCGAGCCCGAGGAGTCCTTCTCGGGCGGGATGCACACCCACTACGATCAGGAGGAGGTCTTCTACGTCCAGGAGGGAACCGCGACCTTCGACACCGAAGAGGGCGAGGTCGTCGTCGACGAGGGCGAAGTGATCCGGTTCGAGCCCGGCGACTTCCAGACCGGGTACAACGACACCGACGAGCGGGTCGTCGGCTTCGCCTTCGGCGCGCCAAAGTCCAAGCACGACTGGGACCAGATCGAGTCGATGGTCTACTGTCAGGAGTGCGACGAGGAACTCGGGCACGGCCTCGAGCTAACCGACGAGGGAGCTTTCCGGCTGACCTGCACCGAGTGCGAGAACGCGTTCACGCTCGGGTAGTCGGGTCGCGGCGGCGGCCGCCGCGACCGACGGCGATTCGTAGCCGGAACCTTTTCACGGGGGGGCGAGTGGATCACCGTATGGTTGCCCACGGCAGATCGATCGAGGAGCTCGACACATCGCTTTTCATCACCGTCTCCGGCCCGCCGGGCTGTGGCGCGACGACGTTGTGCGAGCAACTCGCCGACGCGATCGGCTGTCCGTACGTCTCGGGCGGCGACATCTTCCGTGAGCTCGCCGAGGACCGCGACATGAGCCTCAACCAGCTCACTGCCAAAGCGGACGAGTCCGACGAGATCGACCGCGCGCTCGACGAGCGGCTCCAGCAGATCGCCGAGAAGTGGGGGACGGCCAGCAAGCCATTCATCCTCGAGTCCCGGCTGGCGGGCTGGCTCGCCGGCGACCGCGCGGATCTGCGGATCTGGCTGGACGCGCCCGAGGAGGTTCGCCTCGAGCGCATCGACGAGCGCATCGAGACCGAAGCGGAGATGCGAGTCCGCGAGGTCAGCGAGGCCGGCCGCTATCAGTCCTACTACGAGATCGATATCGGCGACCGCTCGTTCTACGACCTTCACCTCAACACCGCCCGCTGGAGCAAGCGCGCCGTGTTCACCATCGTCGGGTCCGCGATCGAGGAGTACGATCCCGAACTCGACGAGGGCGCGTTCCGAACGCCCGCGATGGGCGTCTGACCGGTCGAGGCCGGATCGTCCACGACGCGATGCGACGCGACAGCGATTACCAGACGACGGCTCGAGGGAGCGGGGACCGTTCGTCCGCGACGCGAGCGGTGCAATAATACGCCCTTTCCGCGGTCATTGCCTCCCTACCGTCGAACCATTGAAATAGGTGTTCGTGTTCCCGTATGCGATGAGGGAACATGGTCATCGATACCACAGATACAGCCGCCGTCGCACGGCACGCGTTCGTCCGGCCGTTTCGCTCGAGGGTGGCGGCCGCGCGAAACGAAATCGAGGGTGACTCGACGCGCGACGAACGGGGGTGTGTATGCCGCGAAACGCGTTGATGACGGGGATCGGGGCACTCGCAGTGGGTGCGCTCGTCACCGCGAGCCTCGGCCTGTACCGGACGTTCTCCGCCGTCGCTGCGGTATTCATCCTCGCCGTGATCGCGTCCGCGTCGGTCGAACACCGCGGGTCGTCGCTCGGGCCTTACACCGGCCTCGTCGCCGGGTTGGCCGTGCTGTTCGTCGCCGGACTCGCGGGGATCTGGCTGCTGTGGAGCCCGGGCGTCACGAGCTACACGTACGCGCTGGGCGTGCCGCGGCCGACGCTGGTCTACTTCGCGCTCCTGTGGCTCGGACCCGCGCTCGCGGCGATCTACTATTCGGTGATTTTCGATCGGATCGGGAGCGAGGATATCGTCGACGAGATCATCACCGAGGCGCGGAACCGACAGCGGCGAACGGATCTCCCGCTGGCCCCACAGCGGACCGACGCGACCGCGAGGTCGGACGGCGTCGACGGACCGGCCGACGCGGGGGGCGACGATGACTGAGTTCGAACCGCTACCGCTGCAGACGGAGGGGATTCCGGTTGCCGAGGACCCGATCATCCTCGCGTTCGGATCGGTCTACCTGCTGATCGTCGTCCTGATCGGCGTCTGGGGATACATGCGAACCCAGACGACCGGCGACTTCCTCATCACCGGCAAGAGCATCGGGACCTGGGTCCTCGCGATGACCGCCTTTTCGGTCATCCAGTCCGGGTTCGGCTTCGTCGGCGGCCCCGAACTCGTCTACGCGTTCGGAACGACGCCGCTTTGGATCTTCTTTACCGCGCCGCTCGGCTTTCTGCTCACCTGGGTCGTCCTCGCCAAACGGCTGCGCCTGCTCGCGGACGTCCGAAACGTCCTGACGCTGGCCGACGGGATGTACGTCCGCTACGAGAGCGACTGGGTGCGCGGACTCACCGGGCTGGCCGTCGTCGTCGGCGTGATCGCCTATCTGGCGACGAACCTCGCTGCGCTCCAGTTCGTCATGCGCGCGATCTTCGGGGTACCGGTCGTCTGGGGCCTGCTCGGCGGCGCGCTCATCCTGTTGCTGTACAGCATGCTCGGCGGGATGATCGCCGGCGTCTGGACCGACTTCCTGCAAGCGCTGACGATGATCACCGGCGCGGTGTTCGTCTTCGTCTACGCGATGTCCTTCGGCGGCGGCATGGGGACTATCTCGCGGAACCTCGCCAGCGCGGACCCGGCCCTCGTCTCGCCGTTCGGCGCGATGGGCGGACCGACGGCGGCCGTGCTCGTCGGCGTCGCGTGGTGGATCCTCTTCTCGGTCGGCGCGGCCGGCCAGCCCCACCTCATCACGAAGTTCTACATGAGCCGCAACCTCGAGATCCTGAAGTGGGGCGCGCCGATCGCCGCGCTCTCTTATGCGGTCTCGAGCCTGATCGCCTTCTCGGCGGGGCTCTCGATGCGGTCGATGGTCGAGGCCGGCGAGATTCAGGAGACGTTCAGCGCGAGCGAGGTCGGCCCGGTCTTCGTCCTCGAGTACACGCCGAGCGTCGTCGCGGGGCTCATCCTCGCGGCGCTGCTGGCTGCGATCATGTCGACGAGCGACTCGTTTCTCAACATCGGCGCGGCGGCCGTCTCTCGGGACATTCCGAGAGCGCTGGGCCGCCCGATCGAGCGAGACAGGACGGAACTCCGGGTCACGCAGGCCGCCCTCGCCGGCCTGACGGTGCTTGCGACCGGCGTCGTCTACTTCTCCGACGCGCTGGTGGGCATCCTCGGGACGATCGGCTGGGGCTTCTTCGCCGCGGCGTTCGTCCCGGTCGTCGTCTTCGGGATGAACTGGAAGGGCGCGACGGAGTGGGGTGCGATCGCCGCCATCGTCGGCGGCCTCGTGATCAACGTCGTCTACAGCGCCCTCCCGATGGCCGCGGACGTCGCCGGCTACGGTGGACTCACGAGCGGGATCATGGCGACCTATCCGTATCCTGATGTGTTCCCAGTCGGTACCGTGGCGTTACTCGTCGCGACCGTCCTGTTCGTCGGCGTCTCGCTCGCGACCCAGAACGGTGACGAACTGCCCGCGGACCTCCACGCGCTCCTCGAGCGGTGATCGCACGTGACCGACGACACGCCGACCCGACCGGCGACCGACGCCGCCGACGAGGAGCCGACGGCGAACGAGACCGTCATCGCCAGACTCACGCACTGGTTCCGCCAGCGGCCGAACTCGATCGAGTTCTGGGAGCTGGTCCTGACCGACGAGCGGCTCCTGTGGTGTTTCGTCGGCGAGTCGTTCCGATCGGTGCTCCTGCGCGCGGACATGGGCGAACGCAACCGGGCCGCGGTCGCGGATCTGTCGCCCTCGGCGATCGCGGGATACGACGAGCGGAACCTCGCCGTCCCGCTCGCGGACCTCGAGCGGCTCCGGCTCGTCACCGGAACGCGGCTGCGCCGCGCGCGGCTCGTCGTCGGCTGGCGGGCGGGGGACGACCGCCGAGCCGACGAACGGACCCTGTACCAGTCGCGAACCGCGGACCCGCAACGCGAGCTCGTGGCCGAACTGGCGTCGGACCCGCGACTCGAGGGCGTCGACGTGGGCGTCGACGCGCCGCGGTTCCCCCGCCTCTGAGTCGGGCGGCCCCCGGTCGCGTCCGGCCCAGCCGTTTATTCCAGCCTCCGTGGTACGTCGTGGTATGGCATGGCACATTACGCTCGAGGGTGAGTCGTACGACGCGGCGCGCGAGGCGTTCTCGTGGGACGTCCCAGCGGGGTTCAACGCGGCGACCGATCTGGTCGGGAAGCACCCGGACGGCGACCGGCCGGCGCTCTTCCAGGCGTACCCGGACGGTCGCCGCGAGACGTACACTTTCGACGACCTCGATCGGCGGTCGAACGCCGTCGCGAACGCGCTCGAGTCGATGGGGGTCGCTCGAGGCGACCGGGTCGCGGTCGTCGTCCCGCAGAAACCGGAAAACGTCCTCGCGCACCTCGCCAGCTGGAAACGCGGGGCGGTGTCGCTCCCGCTGTCGGTGCTGTTCGGGGCGGACGCGCTGCGGTACCGGCTGCGAGATAGCGAGGTGCGAGTGGCGGTCGTCGACGCCGCCCAGTGGGAGACGATCCGCGCCGTCGCGCCGAACTGCCCCGCCCTGGAGCACGTCCTCGTCGTCGACGCCGATCCGGAGGCGGCGCGCGTCGGCGAGGCGACCGTCAGGAGCTTCGAGGGAGCCGTCGAGGACCGCTCGAGCGAGTACGACCCCGTCGAGACCGACGCCGACACGCCGGCGATCGTCATGTACACGAGCGGGAGTACCGGCGAGCCGAAGGGCGTCCTCCACACCCACGACGTCTGGCTCGGCCACTGCCCGGCGTTTTCGATGTACTTCGAGCGGGACGTCCGCGGCGACTCGGTCTACTGGACGCCCGCCGACTGGGCGTGGATCGGCGCGCTGGGCGATCTCGTCTTCCCGGCGTGGCACTACGGCCGGCCGGTCGTCGGCTATCCGATGGGATCGTTCGATCCGGAGACCGCGTTCGAGATCGCCGCGGCGTTCGACGTGACGAACGCCTTCGTCCCGCCGACGGCCATCCGGATGCTCACGACCGTCGACGAGCCGACCGACCGGTTCGACCTGTCGCTCGAGGCGATCTGTTCCGGCGGCGAACCGCTGACGAGCGAGATCCTCGAGTGGGCCGACGAGGAACTCGCGGGGACGGTCATCAACGAGCTATACGGCCAGACGGAGGCGAACCTGCTGGTCACGAACTGCCGGGAGTGGTTCCCCGCGAAGCCGGGCAGCATGGGGAAACCCGTTCCTGGACACGACGTGGCCGTCATCGACCCCGACACCGGCGATCCCGTGGAACCGGGCGAGGTCGGCGAGATCGCGGTTCGGCGCGGCGACGATCCGGCCGTCTTCGAGGCGTACTGGAACGCTCCGGAGCAGACGGCCGCGGTGACGCTCGACGAGTGGCATCTCACCGGCGACCTCGCGAAACGCGACGCGGACGGCTACGTCTGGTTCGTCTCTCGCGACGACGACCTCATCATTACGAGCGGGTACCGCGTCGCGCCCCGAGAGGTCGAGGAGGCAATCCTCGAGCACCCGACCGTCGAACAGGTCGGCGTCGTCGGCGTTCCCGACGACACGCGGGGCGAGATCATCAAGGCGGTCGTCCAACCGGTCGCGGGGGAGACGGGAACGGACGAACTACGTCGCGAAATCCGCGACCTCGTCAGAGAGCGGGTGGCTGAGTACGAGTACCCGCGCGAGATCGAGTTCGTCGACGAACTGCCGACGACCACGACGGGAAAGATTCGGCGGACCGAACTGGGGTGAGTCTTCGCTCGAGCGGGTTGCGGTCGTTACTCGCTATCGGGCGAGTAGTTCGGCGCTTCGTCGGTGATGACGACGTCGTGGGCGTGGCTCTCGGCCTGTCCGGCCGCCGAGATGCGGACGAACTCCGAGCGCTCCTTGAAGCCAGGGATCGTCTCCGCACCGACGTAGCCCATGCCCGACTGCATGCCGCCCGCGAGCTGGTGGAGTTCGGACTGGAGCGAGCCCTTGTACGGCGTCGCCGCCTCGACGCCCTCCGGGACGTACTCGTCTTCCTCGTCGGGCTCGTCCTTGAGGTAGCGGTCGCTGTCACCGGACTTCATCGCGCCGACCGATCCCATGCCGCGGTACTGCTTGTACTTCTTGCCGTTCATCGTGACGACCCGACCGGGGGCTTCGTCGGTGCCGGCGAAGTAGGAGCCGAGCATGACGGCGTCCGCGCCGGCCGCGATCGCCTTGATCGCGTCGCCGGAGTAGCGGATGCCGCCGTCCGCGATCACCGGCACGTCGTGTTCGGCGGCCACGTCGGCGACCTGCGCGACGGCCGTAATCTGCGGCATACCTGAGCCGGAGACGACGCGCGTGGTACAGATCGATCCCGGGCCGATACCGACCTTCAGGCCGTCGGCGAAGTCGACGAGGTCTTCGGCCGCCTCGCGGGTGCCGATGTTGCCGACGACGACGTCGGCATCGACGGACTCCTTGATCTCTCGAGCGCCGTCGATGACGTTCAGGTTGTGCGCGTGCGCGGTATCGATGAAGAGGATGTCCGCACCGGCCTCGTCGGCCGCGAGCGCGCGGTCCTGTTCGAAGGGACTGACCGCGACGCCACAGCGGAGGCGTCCGTCCTCGTCGCGGACGGCCTCCTGATACTCGCGGCGCTGGAGGATGCCCTGCATCGTCACCAGCCCAACGAGGAGGTTCTCGTCGTCGACGACCGGGACCCGCTCGATCTTGTGCTCGTACATCAGCTCGAACGCCTCGCGGGCGTCGACGTCCTCGTGGGCCGTGATGACCTCGTCGGTCATCGCTTCGGTCACCGGGTCGTCCTCGTTGACTTCGAGGTGTGGCCGGATGTCCGTGCTCGAGATGATCCCCAGGACCTCGCCGTTGGTGTTGACGACGGGCGCGCCGCCGACGCCCTGGCGGGCCATTCGCTCGTCGACCTCGCGGACGGTCATCTCCGGATCCGCGGTGACGACGGAGTCGAGGGGGATGATCAACTCGTCGGCGCTCTTGACGCGGCCGATCTCCTCGACCATCTCGTCGATGTTCATGTTGCGGTGGAGGACGCCGAGGCCGCCGTGGCGGGCCATCGCGATCGCCATGTCGCTCTCGGTGACGGTGTCCATCGCCGCCGAGAGGATGGGCACCGAAACCTCGACGTTCTTCGAGACGCGGGACGTGAGGTCGGCGTCGTCGGGTTCGACGCGGCTCTCCTTCGGACGCAGAAGGACATCGTCGAACGTTAGCGCTTCCGGTACCTGCAGTTTCGAAGAATAGGGCTCGTGCTCGGGAACGTCGTTCGCCATGTAAACCGTCCGAACCCCCGAGGCAAAAGCGTTGCGAGATATAATCGGATGCGAACGGTTGACGAGGCCCGAACCGGGGGTTTCGGCCGCTCTCTCTCTCTGAGTGCCACTCACACACACGGCCCGTCGTCGCCCGGACCGGTGACTCGTCGCTCGAGCGTCACGTGGTGAAGCGATCGGCCGCGACGGGTTCCCGGATCGGAACCGGATCTGTGCATTCCCGTCCGGATCTGTCCGCTACTGGCGAAAGAGTGCCGGGTCGTGAAATCCTGTCTCACGCAACGTTTATTGACAATCCTCTCGTGCGTTTGGGTATGTACGCTGTGAGTGCAGCCGACGCCCGAACCGCTGGCCGGACGAGCTTCGACTCCGTCGCCACCTTCGGGAATTTTACACAGAAACTCACAGCGCGAGGCCCCTCCCCGAATGCGATCGACTGGTGTGTGGACCAGTTGGTACGGGACCGTCCCTCCTATCGCCCACCGGCCTCGGGTCATGGCCATCGACCCTGACCGATGAGTACGTCACAGCACCCAGTCGCGCTCCAGATGGAGCGCATCGTCGGGGGTGACGCCAGGCTCCTGGCGCTGGTGATGATGCTGCCGTTAGTCGACGGCGTCTTCCCCGCACTAATTTTGGCCGGCGCGCTCGACGACCCGCTCGGCGCGATCCAGGTCGGGCTCCTCATCTTCGGCGGCAGCGCGACCGTCGCCGTGATCCTTGCGGAGATGGACGGCACGCCCCGCGAGCAGGCCACGGTCGTCCTGCTGGTCGGAATCCCGCTCATACTGCTGGCGGTGGTCCAGGCCGCGCTCGCACCGGCGATCGAGAGCGTGCTCGACATCGTCATCTTCGAGCGGTTCGCGGCGCTGGTGATCGCCGCCATCGCGGCCAAGACCGCCAGCGCAACGATCGGCGACTACCTCCCCAACCCCGTCGTCGTCATCGGGCTGGGGCTGGTCGCGAGCGTCGACCCTTCGGGGGCGAACTTCGTCGTGATGACCAACCCGGTACTCGTGGCCAACGCGACGCTGGCGGCGGCCATCGGGGTGGCGTTCGCGCTGACCATCGCCCTCGCTGGCCCGTACCTGCGCGAGTACATGGACATCGACCGGTTCCGCTTCGGGAGCGCGGTCGCCCTCGGCCTGCTCCCGCTGTCCCTGCTCGGGATGGGGTTCGGACAAGCCCCGCTGGCCGCGCTGATCGTCGCCGCCCTGTTCGCCGTCGACTTCCCCTTCCGCTCGGATTCGGACGCGAACTCGAGCGTGGGGGCAGACGACGCGGCCGCCCAGATGGGGGCGGTGGCCGACGGCGGCGAGGCGGACGAGTCGCCGGCGGTCGACGCCGACACCGACCCCAATCCCGAGACCGAGCCCGGCGCGTATCCTGGCGACGACGGGACGGACACGGCGGGCCGAGCCCCGTGGCTGTAACGCGATTCTGAATCGAAACCACTTTAGGGCCGATAGCCCAACTGAGACTCGAGGGGTCGTGGCCAAGCCAGGCATGGCGGCTGACTCCAGAGGCAACGCGCCCGGGACGACACTCCAGACTGATATACTGATCGGGCACCTGATCAGTGCTCGTGTGATGACCCTCTGGAGTTCCGAGGCGCACCGGAGATATCAGTAGATCGGGGGTTCAAATCCCTCCGACCCCATTTGAAATAAAAAGCCCTGAGCGGCTTTTCTCGCATTCTCGACATAGTCTGAACAGGGGGTGGTCCGCGTGACGGTCGCCCCGTGGTCGTCGGTCAATCACTCGACGTGCCAGCACTGCGGCGCTCACGTCACGGACCGCTTCCGGCGGGTCTTCGGTGACGACGACGACCGAGTCCACCGCTGCGGTGACTGTGACTCCTACGCGCGACTGAGCCGCGGCTCCGCCGCTGGCATCGACGTTGGGATTCCAGATCCGGAAACCTCGCCCGGCCGCCACGGAGGTGAGGCCGATGCGTGAAGCCGGCTTCGTGCCCGCGAGTCGGCTGTACGATGTCGAGAGCGGGACGCCCATCGCTCATCCAGCCCATCAGGCGACTGATGAGGATGTTCGCCGCGCGCTCGAGAATCGAGGTGAAGTGGCGTGATAAGCGCGTTCCCGTACATTGGTGGGAAAACCCGCCTTGCGGAGTGGGTAATTGAACACCTGCCTGAACATACTACGTACGTCGAACCGTTCGGCGGCTCCGCGTCTGTCCTCCTGAATAAGCCTCGTAGCAACGTCGAGGTCTTCAACGACAAGGATAGCGACGTGGTGACGTTCTTCCGGGTGGCTCGAAAGCGTCCGGACGAACTTGCGGAATGGTGCCGGTATACACCGTTTTCCGAACAGCTTCATGCTGAGTGGGCTGACGAGTTCTTCGCTGGCGAACGCCCGAGTGACGACATCGAGCATGCCGGGAAGTGGCTGTTTCTCCGCTATAGTCAGTATGCGGGGAAGGTTTCGCGTAAAAGCGGATTCAAACGGGAGAGCCCACGTGATGAGAAGGGAAGCCGGAACGCGAGAAACTGGGTTAACGCTCCTGAGCGCATCCAGCAAGTCGCAGAACGGTTCCGTGGCGTTTCTGTCGTCCATGAGGATTTCCAGAGCGTCGTCGAGCGATACGATTCGCCCGAGACAGCGTTCTACCTCGACCCGCCGTACTACGAGAAAGAAGACCTCTATCGTGCATCTGCTGATCACACCACGCTTGAGCATACGCTCTGTGAAATCGAGGGCTACGCCATTGTCTCGTACACGGATATCCCACCAGGACTGTACGAGGGCGACGAGTGGAACATCGTCGAGCGGACGGTTACCCACTCCGCTGCAGGAAACGGGAAAACTGCCAACGAACGCCTGATACTGAACTTCGAGCCGTCGACGGAGCGTGAGTTCAATCAGCGAACGCTTGCGGATGTCTGTTCGACCGGTGGTGAGTCGGCGTGAATCGACTCGTCGAATCCGACGAGTGCGAACGGTGTGGTGATCGCGTCGACGCACTCCGGCGTCTCTGTCCCGAATGTACACGCGCGGTGCGTGACGCGCGGGAGGGACCGCTATGAGTTCTCGAGCGTCAGAACTCGAGAGTTCGAAGGCCAGCGGCGACGCGCTCGAGGCGGAGATCGTCCAGGTTGTCGACGAACTCGAGTACATTAGTGATCACACTGCGACGTGGCACGACGCCCGAACGACGGCCGTCCTCGAGGCGTGCCAGTCGCTGCCGTTCTACGGAATCGTCCTCGTCGAACCGGACGTTCCGGTCGAGATCAAAGGCTGTCAGATAGAGACGAGCAACGGGAATAGTTCGACTCGCGGTCGATTCTACGTCAAGCGAGCGGCCCACGAGCGACTGGTCGAGACGGCGGGGATGTACCTGTTCGTCGTCTACCTCCCGCGGCCGGGACTGCCACAGGTCGCCCGCGCGATCGTGCCGGCGACGCTCGTCGACGAGCTGCTGTCCGGCCGATGGTACGAGGTTGGGGGCTCGCGCTCCGAGCAAGAGGTCGCGAAACTCGCGTGGTCGCACGTGATCGATCCGGCGAGCGTCGATCCGTCGGTAACTGTGGGTGATTCGTGGTGACCGTCCGAACGACGTACTTCGGCGGGCTCAACTCGAGGTTCGAACCCGGGGACGAGGATGCCGTATTCGGCGTCGTGCGCTACCCGCGGGACTTCGTGAAACGGGTCACCGATCGGAACATCCCTGCCGTTGCGCCACCAGAGGATCTCCTGAACGCGTACAAGGCCGTCGAGGAGGCCGCCGAGGAAAACGGCGAACCGAACCCGGCCGCGATCGCGTGGAACTCCGTCGACTACGAGCGGCGGTATCTCGAATCCCTCGAGCAACCGGGCCCACAGACGGTGATCGCGGAGCTGGCGGATCGTGCTCGCGAGCGGGATATCTGGCTCGTCTGCTGGGAAAAAGATGCCCGGTGGTGTCACCGTCGGTTGCTCGCGAACGCGGTCGTCGCTCAACTTGAAGACACCGAGGTTGTCCATCATCCGAACCCGTCGACGATCCCCGTCGACACCGGTGACGACGAGCCCGACGATGATCCGGATGCGACGCTCGCCGACTTCGCCGAGGCCGGAGGTGCGTAATGTCTCAGGTCGAGACGACGCCGCACGAGATCGAGGGGCGCTGGAAGTGGCCCGACTGGGGCCGCGGGCCCTACGACGCGCTGTCGTCGGTGATGCTCGGGCCGCCCTTCGAAGGCTACCTCGAGATCACGACCGAGGTCGACGGCGAGCCCTGGCACCTGGAGGTGAGCTACAGCAAGTCGGGGTTCGCTCCGCGGCTGTCCGACGGGATCAACGCCGAGCGGCTCTACGAGTGGGATATTAAGGGCCGTGGGCGCGGGGAGCGAAAGGCGTCGTACAACATCGGCCCGCGGTTCCCGAACATGCGCCACTGGGAGAGCGGCGAGCGGTTGCAACTCCCGTGGGAGAATCAGGTCGGTGAAGTCGACGGCGTCGACGTCGAGTTCCACACGAGCAACATCGAACCCGATCGCGGCCTCGAGTTGCTGCCGGAGTTCTTCGCGGCGATCTTCGACCACGCTGGCGAGCGGATTCATTCGGAGTACTTCCGTACGCAGCCCCACGAGGCGAGCCGGATGTGGGCGTACGAGCGGTACGTTCGGATTCGTCGCGAGTGGGCAGAAAAGCTCTCGTCGGCCGGTGTACTGCAGAAGGTCGCGCACTATCTCTCCGACCTTGAGGGGGTGAAGGCCGAACTCCACATCGACAATCAGGAGATCGTCAACCACCAGAATCGGTTGTTCTTGAACCCCACGTCGGCCAGCGAGTTGCTACCCGGCCACACCTACGGGCGGAAGTTCGAGATCTACCAGCTGGCCGATCCGGACGCAGTGTCGAAAGATCACCCGTCGTATCATCCGAAGGTGGAGGTCCTGGTGAACAAGTCGATGAACGGCGGCGAGGCATGGGCGTGGTCCGATCGTCACGAAGTGACCGAGCAAATCGAGGAGACATTGTTGAACGCGCTCCACTGGGAAGACATCCCGCTCGGACCCGATGGGAGCGGCGTTTACGTGGCTGACGACCATTTCGACGCGGTCGCTCGAGACGACCTGGTCGAACTCTACGAAGATCCGACGCCGCGTCTCGAAGCGAAGTCGGACCACCTGTTGATGACGACGCTGCGGGACATGGGCGAGACTGCCCGCGACGTGACGGAGACCGTCGCGACCGACGGCGGTGCGACGGTCGACGGCCTCGCCGACGAGTTGGGGAAACACCCCGCGACGATCTACCGAGCGATCAACGATCTCGGCGAGGTCCTCGAGCTCGACCAGGGCGAGATCTCGTTTCGGGCCCGGAAGTACCGCGAGGAACTCCGGGCGCTCGTCGAGTCGGCCGAGTACGCGATCGAGAGCTACGCCGATCGGATGCAGCACATCATGGGCTTGGCCGATCACGTCGCCGAGTCCTCTCCCTTCCAGGAGTGGCTCGCGAAGAACGGGGCCGACCTCGAGTTCGACGAGAACGGCGAGCCCCGACGGATGCGGATCGACACGATACTCTCCCGGTTGAAGTCGGACAGCTTCGAGAACGTCGCGACGATCGCCAGCGAGGCCCTCGAGAAGTGGTCGAAGTCAGGGAACGATCCGATGGACCTCCGCGGCGTGGAGCTGACCTGGAAGACTCCCGGCGGCGGGACTGAAACCGGATTCGTCGGCGCGGTCGCCGACCGCTGAACCGGCCTGAGTAGTGGCAACACTACCCCTCTGTTTCGTTTGCGCAACTATACTTTCATCAATCGCTGATTTTCACAACCTGAGTTGTATCAGGGCGAGGGATGGCTGTGGCGATCGCCGCGATCGCACCGCAACGCCTGCGGGGTCGTTTCGCGCTTCGCGCGAAAGCCCCCTTGGCGGGTGTCCCCAAGGGGACTGAACCAAAAAATTACAGCGCCCCACTCCCATCTCCGTACAAAAATCTCCAGTTGATCCAAACGAAGCGGAGGTTCGTGATCAATGCCGATCTGGAGGAGTAAGGTTTAGGAGTCAATATCCCTGGTCGAGGAAATTGAGGACAGACGCATTCTGTTAGCAAGTCAGATTACTCCTGCAGCCGCACGCCACCCAACAATCATCTACTCTCGGGCAAAACCTATCAGTAATCTACCTATATGGTCTACTATGGATGAGGAAATCCCAAAGGAGCTGATCGACGATGCAGTCGCGAGCCCCAATAACGAGGCTGTTGCCGACCTATCGGACAAGACTGTCATCTACTTCGATCAGAAGGCTTGGGGCGCAACATGGGAGGCCGCGAATTCCGTGGGCGCCGACGCGACTACTCTCGACACGCTGGCCAAACGTTCCGCTGATGAACTGAATTTCGTCTACCCGTTCTCAATAGAGAATCTGGTAGAAACTACCTCTGCGAGTGATCTGGAATTCAAGACCGAACTGTTCGACATAATGATGGACTTGTCTGGGAACCTCTCTATCAGGAACTATTTCGACGTGTTTGACCACGAGGTGCGGCGCTACATCTGTAAGTGGCATGAGCTGCTGCCCGAGCTGGACACCCAGTCGTTCGTCTTTGGAGAGGGTCTCGTCCACGTCGGTGGCGACTGGAAAATTAAGACAGAGGGAGGTATGGAGGTGCCGGAAGGTCTCGAGGAGGAGTTCGAGAAGGTACTCAGAGACGAGGAGATAAACCGACGGCTGCTCCAGAGTCGGGCGCTGAGCGAGGAAGCTCCCGGGGTTCCGAATGAGGAAAAGAAGGAGTACGAGGAACGGTACCGGGAGAACGTTCAGGAGACGGAGGGAGAGTTAGATCTCGATAGTGATGAAGACAGGAGTCTATACCTTGCTGATGTCTTCGGCGAACGAATGATGCCTGACCTCAGGCAGTACGCTTTCGAACTGGGACTTCACCCGGCAGAAATAGTGGCGACAGATCCCTATCAGCGGTCATTCGAGGCCTTCTTCCAGCAGTTCCCGGCGTTCTATACGTACGCAACTCTGTGTTTTGCCGCCGATGCTCGGAGAAACAACAGCCCCGACTTCAACGACGTTTTCGACATCAGCCAACTGGCCGTGGCTGCCCCTTATGCCGACGTTGTCGTGACCGAGCAGTTCTTTGGTGGGATGCTGTACAAGTTCAATATTGGTGAGACATTTGACACAGAGGTATTTACCGATACAGAGCAATTCATCGCTTTCCTGCAGGAGCGGCTTGATTGAGCGGGCTGCCGTATCACTATGGATTCTGCATTCCGTGGTCAAATTGAGGGCATTCGCTCAGTCGAATTCCGGTTTCCGGACGTATTCATCGAACCAGCGAGACGCGTCTGCCTGTGAGATTTTCCTCAGTCGGCGAAGTCGCAGTACCTCCTCGGCGATTTCCGACGTTTCTGACGGCAAATCTTGCTGAATTCCCCGTAGGTAGTTGTTCCGCAGTACAAGATTCCCGTAGTTGAGTCTGAGGTCTACATCGATCTTTCGATACGTCTGGAGGTTGTCGTGCTGGTACTCACGGTATCCCCGTTCAATACCTCCCTCGACAAGCCCTTGCATTAGGACTTGCGTCTCCTGTTTTCCTCCAGCATACATTCCGTAGCTGAAGAACTCAAAGACGGACAACCAACTCCAGAGCAACTGATCTAAATCCGGTGGTGTCGATGTCCGCCCCTCTTCATCCAACCGTCGACGCTCCCTCGACCAGTCGTAGGCGGGTTCAAACAGCTGCTGGATGTCTGCGAGAGGGAGGTTCTGGGCTATTATGTGGAAGTCGTAGAGAGCGTTCTTGATCCGTTCTCGGATATTATACCGACGTACATTCTGAGCGTTCTTATCGAGATTCTCGCCAGCTCTACCGAGAAGGATCTCCCGGTCGCGCTCGGTCAAGATACCTCGATCTCGTTCAATCCAATCAAATTCTTCGGACATGTATTAGCTCGTCAGCTAATATATGTGCCCCTAAACTTAGTCTCTAGGCTTAGGCAACAGATCTGTTAAATTTCACTCCTGTTTTGGTTTGGTGTGTATGTCCGAAATTGGACTACTCGCGGCGGTAGCGATGTTCGCACTGACAAATATCTTCGCGGGGATGCTCCCGACCACCTTCACTGGTGACGCTCAGCTCGCCGTCTGGCTGGTTGCGCTCGTCGTCGGCATCGCCAGCTACATCACGGTTGAGCAAGCGATGGCCGGAACCCGGTAGACACCGATCATCCCCCTATACAGGCCCTTTTCAGAGCGCGGCGTCAACTACAGAGACAGATGACCCATAATAAATTTTAGCGATGTGATTCCGTGCCGACCTTCCTGACCGAGATGCGCGGTCTATTTAGTACGCTTCCCGGAACATTACTTACAGCTGATAGCACCATCGCTGCTCGATAAGCACGTCTTGTTATCAGCCTCTTCGAAATCGTCTACCTGAATGAAAAAAGTGGAGATCGCTGTAAATGCCCCTAAGGGGGCAGGGCAATTGCGCGGCGCGCAGAGCGCGCGCCGCGCTCACGAATAGATGGTCTGGCCGATTTGGGACAGTTCAGTGGTGCTGCTCCACCAGGATGTGAGGATAGGACCTCGATAACGAGGGTTGTCGAGTCCGCTTAGGAGGTTAGAGAATGAGACTATGATGGAGGATTAGTGTAGGCTGTTCACATCTCAATCTCCGACAAGCGGGTTCGCAATGTCCGGTTTCTCCATATTCCGGACCTGTTCTATACTAGAAGTATAAATACACAGACGTAGACTAATCAACTGGTTGCACTGATACCGAAGACGCAACCAGATCGACAATGGTAGAGCAAACAATCCTTCGAGCGGTCAGTTACGGTACAGAACAGTTTGTGAATGACTTCACACTCCTCATCTATGTGGGGATGATTGCTATCTTCATAGCCGTGTTCGCGTCGATAATCCGGTCGGTGGTGTAACTATGGCTGGATTCGACGGGCATCTCAAAGTTGCAATTGTCGTTGGGGCACTGTTCACAGCATATACACTCCCGAAACTCATCGCTCACGGTGTTCTGATGACGCTTGAGCATCGGATTTTATATCTTGTACTCGCGTTTGGCGGCGTCGTAGTATTCGGCGTGCTACTTGACATCGACGTGTGGTCTTCGATTCCCCGCCGTCTATTCGGGAAAGGAATTCTCGCTGTTGCAACAGTTGCGCCCCTATATTTCTTGATCACAGAACCAGCACGACTGTATGGAATCGGTAGTCTCGCCGCCACGATCCTAAGTATTGGTAGCGTTTCAACCGAGGTAATCGGGGCCGTGACACTACTCGTGCTTGGTCTGGGTATCGCGAAAACGATCGGGTTCGGCCTGGATGAACTCACAGATCATCGGGGACTGATACACTCGAAAGAGTTCGTAATCGGATGTGGCCTCATCGCGTTCCTAGGGCTGTGGCAGTGGGGAGAACTACCGACGCTTGCGGCTATACCCGTTGCAGTCGCCGTCACTCTCGGAGGTATTGTTCACCTCTCAGTAGATGCAGTCAGCTGAGGGGCTGCTTTTACTCCCAGGCCCTATCAAGCACTTCCTTCGCCGTCTTCTTGCCAACCTAGGGACGACGAGTAAGGTTTACTCAATAAAGGCCCGACTGCGACGCTATTTCGAAAGAACTGCTAAGCGAATTCGGTTGAACTCATCGTCGACAGCCTCGGCGAGCCGGCGCTCAAGTACCGGATCGTTGATCCGAACCACAGAAGAGATTATCAAAGGAACTTCAATATAGGTATCTCCACCTCAAATATAAATATGCTCATCTTTTAACTGTTCTAACTAATGTAGCTACAAATAGGCCAATTAGGAAGGCGCCTAAAAAGCTCTGAAGGGCTGCTAATAGCCGTACTGTAGAGTTCGTGACTTCTGGTCCCCCTCCTAAAACAAAAGAGGTGAACGATTCTAGACTGAATATTAAATACTCGATCCCAAGCTCGTCAACATATTTACTGGGAATAGTTGGCGCTGGCACGAAACTCGGGGCTCGTAGCACAAAATTAGATTCATAGGCCAAATCAATATCCGTTAAACGATATAGTAGTGAGAATACTAGGACGGCAGTAATTGATGTGCCAACTACTCTTGAAGAACTTTCCGCATACCTGCAAGTATAGTCATAGGCGAGGTTGGACAAATATCCCCAAAATCCAGCTATCTTATCCTTCTTATCCCTGGGATCGCTGATTTGCTTTCTATGATTTTCTCTCCGCAATCTCTTCTCAATTATGAAGAACTTTGATTCTGCATAGGTATCGCCGATCTGCTCTGCCCCTGCTTTGGCCTTTGAATAGGTTGTTTCTCTTTTATCCGAAGGGTTATGTTCTCCATTGTGAACATACCCGTCAATTTTCCAGTTGACATCTCGCAGTTCTTCCCTATAGTCAGAGAAATTAAAACCATCAAAATTGGTGTTCTGGATATAGAGATTTTTGAAAGGGTTTTTGCTTGACTTTGTTCTAATATTTACGTCCCCAATGGTGGACCGTACGAGTTCGTAGAAGGAATCTTCTCTTGATATCGTTATAGTCCCACCTCTAATTGTCGATCCATGGAAAGATATCGTTGGAGATGATGTCTCAAATTCGAAATCGAGTTCAATGAAATCTAGGTCACTTGTGAATGCTTTTATTGATCCATTTGATTTTACACCCTCTAATGATAACAAATCCTCCGATTGGCAGTTTGTAAAGGATGCAGCGTGAGGTAAGACCTCTTCAAAATTATGTGCTGGTATACTATCTACTAAAATATTATTTATATTATTTGATTTATGGTTAGATATTCCTTCAAAGATAGCATGGCTTTCGATGCTCTGTTCCTGTAGATATCCTTTTTCTCCCCCTAATTTAGACTTATCAAAAATTGTTGGGCCATCAAATACACACTTTTCAAAACTCGCTATACCTAATTCACATTCAACAAACTCTGTTTCGCTATCAAAGGTGGCAAAGTCAAAATAACAGCCAATATTGAATTCCGTGTTGTGAAAGGTACAGCCCCCTTCAAAATTTGCGTGATAGAAGTTACCCGCCTTCTTAAATAAAGTTCCTGAGAAAATCGCACCGTTCCGAAAATTGGCATTCATAAAATCGGGTGTCTCTTTGAAAACACTCGGGTTTTTTCCTAAGTGTTTCTCTACCTGATAAACATTGGCCTCTTCGGGTATTGATTCACAGAAAGAAACGACGTTTCTAAATTCTACTTCGGTAAAATCTGTCTTACCGAATCGAACGTCTCGGAACCGACTGGTCCTCTTAAAATCAGCATTTAGAAAGTGGGCGTTCTTAACCTTTGACCCACTTAACAGGAAATCAGATTCAAACACTGTATCAGTCGCATTGAGCGACTCTATCCAACAATCCTCTATGAATGTTCTCCTCCCAATTTGGCTCCTGCTAATATCGAGTTCGTTGACTACGGTAGAATACCCTAACTGGATATTTCGGTTCAAGCTAGCTACTAACGAAAGTTTGCCCAGGTCCAATACCCTAACTGTAGTACATATTATATCTATAAATCCAACCGATCGTATCGCTTTTATAAATTCTAGCTCTATTTCTGCGTAAGAATCAAAAATCCTGTCTCTAGTATGAGGGAGTATGTGGAATATACAGTGCGAAAAACCTGGTAGTGAGGGATAGGGGCATTCCCACTTTTCCTCGAGATATCGAACCTCGTTAAACCAGAGATCTGGATCAAATACAAATTGGCACATCTTCCTTAGAAGTGTTCTGTGTCTGTGAGATGTGTTAGTTGTCTCCCTTAATGATTTCTAACTAGATCCTATGTCCCTTCTATAGATCTTATCGTCTACTATCCTCCCGCCCTCGGAGTTGCGCGTCACGAAGAACGGTTTCCTCAATATGAACACGAACCGCGTACCAGTCGTGTTCATATTCGGCTCATCCCCCATAAGATCGCGCCAGTAGCCGCGCCGATCATGACGGACCTGAACCTCTCTTTATAAACTGTGACCGTTTGAGTGAACCGAAAAAACTAGGATAGGCGGGTTGTGTTCACGGCCATGTCTCACAACGAGACTCCCGGATCGGTACGCATCCGGACCGACGACGGTAACGAGTGGCGCTTCAACGCCATCCAGAAAGCTTCCCGCTTCTACGACTGCAACCGATCGAACGCGATCGCGTTCGCATGCAACGATGTAGACGCGTTGGTCTCCGCAGCTCGGCGCGTTCTTGAGCGAGATGACCTCACTCGCGAGCAACGTCAGGAGATCGCCGAGACTCTCAGCACTCGAGCCGTCAGTTTCGACCTCGAGAGTTCCGTCTCAGTGACGACGAAGGGAGAGATGTAACGTGAGAAAATAAACACTGAGCTTTTAGCTGGTAGCGGAAACAGCCGGCCTCAACACAGTCGGTCAACGAGGCCATCCAAGACATCTGCGACCGGACGAAGCGCAACAGTGTGCGGATTGAACGTTGCTGTCCGTCTTTGACTATACTATGTTCTCTCCCCCACAACTGGCGTTTAGCGCTTCCTCAGCCTCGGTAGCTTTCGTGTCTGCTGTCTGCCAATCCCCACGTTCCATCGCTTCGCTCGCTTCTTTAAATAGGTCGCTAGATTCAATAAAAGCATCAGTTAAGCAAGTGAAGTCGATGAAGTCTTTTCGGAAGGATTGGGGAACTGCTGTTTCGGCGTCCTGGTACTGGCTATTCGCGTCTGTTAGTGTATTAGATGCGTCTTCAAATGCAGATGCGGCGGCACCATAGCGTTCTTGTTCGATGAGATTCGCACCCTCGACATAATATTCTACGCCTGAATAGAGATCGACAGTTGCCGTACAGAACCGCGAAAAAGCGTCGCAGACATCGCCAAGATGCTCAAGATCGTCCGACCCAGTCGCTAACTCTACGTCATTTGCCTCAAACTGGCTGGCATCCAGGTTATCCCACGATGTTTTTGCATCGCTCAAGAGAGACTCCCCCTCACGGAAGTGTTCTGCCGCAATCTCCAATTGGTCTCCTGCGTCACTGAAGCGATCATTGGTCGAATATGAATCAGCTGTTGCTACAGCATTGAAACCAGCCTCAAGCTCGACTAACACAGATAGTAAATCCTCAAATAGGGATAGTGCATGTTCTGCATTCTCAAGACGGTCTAATTGTTCGTCACTCGCTTCGTCCTCATTGATGTCTTCCAGTGCTGATTCTGCATTTCCAATTGCTGTTTCAAGTCCACTAGTGGAAAGTGGATTCTCAGGATCTGTCTCAAACGTCACGTCAGCTTGTGTTGCGAATTCATTTCCAGCAGTCTCAAGGTGGTCATACGCTTCATTTAGCGCTTCAGTGTTTGCCGAACTCCCTTGGGAATCTGAGTCGGGAGAGCTATCTCCCTCGTCGTCAGAACTCGATAGACAACCACCAAGCACACTTGTTATTGAAACTCCAGCCCCCACCAGTATCGTTCGTCGATTCATATCACTGTGACTGGATGGGACAGTGATACATGTTTCGGGAATTATCGACGGCCTTTGATTTCGAGCGCTGGCTTGAGGAGCATCGCGACGATCTGAACTGGGTAAACCAGGAGTGGCGATAATCGGTGTATCAATGTTCTTGTGTATACCGTCTGTGCGACTAATAATGTCTTCCTCATAATGAGCGGGGAACCAGTCGTCGAAATGCTCGTCATCATTTGAGCGAACTGCTCAGAAGATATCGCTGATCGCGATCTTCGCCTGTTCGGTCCCGCGGTGATCGCCGCCGCCGTGCCACCTGAGCAACGGAAGATCACACGAGCGGACCATCTTGTCCTGAAGAATTGTACAACCCGAACGGCCGTGTGGCCGATAGACGACGAAGCAATACCAGCCGTCGTGACGCCGGAGTTTCTCGTGGTACTCGCGGTAGACCTTCCAATTCCCGGGCTGTCCGTCTGCGTGTTCGTGCATCGTGCTCTTGATTTCGACCGGCGTTCCATTGCCGAACCAAGCGTCGTGCCAACTGGCCCGCTCGAGATCGAACCGTCGCTTTTCGGCCATCCGCTTCTCGACGGCGGTCCCGAAGTGGTTCGCTCGCTTCGAGCGGTTCACGTGGCCCACGCGCATCGCGCGCTGTTATATATACTCCTCCGCTGGCCTCGAGGCGCACGCCCATCGGTCGCGTCGCTCCCCTCAGGGAGCGGCGCATGCCATGGGCTTCGAACCGTTCTAAAGGGGGGTTGGTGGAAGTTGGAAGGTTGGAACCCCGTCGCAGTCATGCGATCACCTGCTCGACGCTTTCAACCCAGTCGCGCTTCTCGCGGTCCCCGTCGTTGTAATCCTCCAACCAATTGTAGACGGTCGTGTTGCTGAACGGGACGTAGGTCGATGCCTGATTGGGCGACATTCCCTCGTCGACGCAGGTTTTGATCGTCCACATCGCGACCTGCTTCACGTCGTCTTTCTCGAGGGCGTCCTCGTCGACGTCTTCACCGTCAGGTGCAGTCCACGACCAGTCCGACGCTTCCTCTGTCGCCATCGACCAGTCGGTCGGTGGGATACCCTCGAGCGGTCGGGGATCAACATCGACGAGCTTCCCACCGGAGATGCGATCGGCGACGACCGCCCGCTTCTTCGACTGTTTCTTGATGATGGTGCCGACGCGCCAGAGCATCGGATGAATCGACGACTCGTCGTGGCCGATGTAGATCAGCGCGCCGCCGTACTTTCGGATCTTGAACACGAGCGGCCCCATCAGCTTCCGCACGAGATGGCCATTCTCACCAGTACCGTCTCCCGCAGAACTGAACTCGTCGCCGACGAAGAGTTTCGGTCGTTGGGGGTTCTCAACCGGGTTGCCGTCCTGGGCGACCCACTCCTCGAGGAGGGGATAGTGCGGAATCCAACCGTCTTCGACGGTGCCATCGTCGCGAACCCAGTCGTCGTTGCGATCCAGAGTACGGATATTCGAGCCGACAAGGAGATCGCCGTCGACCCACCGCTGTCGGAGCTGGCCCAGGAGGCCGGCGAAGTCCGACTTCCCGGCACCCATCTCTCCGAGGATGACGATCACAGGCGCGGGCCCGGCGACGATCTCCTGGAGGCGGGTGACGGCCTTGATGCCGGCGAGGTCGGCCTGCTGGCTCGGGTCGCCGATGTAGTGTTTCAGTGTGACCGTGTCTCCGTTTTCGAGTGCCTTCCGGGCCGTATGACCACCTTCCGCTTTGAGGATATCGCGATTCTTTCCGACCGAGAGATAGTCGGCTGCTGGCTTGGAGTCCCACCGATCGGGATCGTGATGGATCGCTCGGACGGAAAGCTGACGATCGATCTGCTCGTCCCGAACGAACCCCGAGTGGGGGAGCACTTCATCGGGATCGCGCTCGTGGTTATTATCCTGGTACTCGCGAAAGCCGCCGACCGTGTAGTTATCTTGCTCGTCGCTCATCGGTCCGTTCCTCCGTCGGTTGTTGCGGGCTCCGCTGTCTGTTCGTCGGCTGAAACGGGCGTGCGCGGCCCGTGCTGTTCGGTATAGTCGTCGACGTACTGCGAGATATCTTTGATCTCGTCGATATCGCTGTCTTCGGCATTGCTCTTGGCCGCCTCGAAGCGATCCTTGACCGCCGTCCGCGGGTTCATCAGCCCGCGTTCGTCAGCTTCGGCTTCCTCGTTGACCACGTCGCGCTGGATCTCGAGACCCATTTTCGAGATCCGCCCGCGGAGTCGGTTGTACTCGAGAAAGGCGTCGACGAGGTCGCCGTGAACGTCCTCGAGCATGGCTTTGATCGTGACGAGTTTGGAGTCGGCAAGCTGACTGAAATAGCATCCCCGAACGACGAGCTGGTCGGTGTCCTCGTGATAGGTAAACTCGCGGACTTCGAAGGCGTCGCCGTCGTTGCAGTGGTACGGCGACGGTCCTTCGACTGTCTTCTCTTTCCAGACTTCGGGAGCGACGTAGAGTTTCCGACGAGTGTCGTCAACGCCGTTGATGTGGTAGACGGTCTCCATTCGTCGGTTTCGGAGCTTCCGAGTACCGGTAACGAAGATCGCGATCAGCGGCGGTCCCAGGAGGATCGCCGCCGCGAACCAACCGAAGACGATCGGCGGGATTCCGGGGACCGACGGCCGAATCCAGAGGATCGCTACGCCGACTGAGAACAGCACTGCGAACACGAGTAACTGCGCTTCAGCGACGACGTAGGTGATTCGGTCCTTCCAGTTCGCGAACGTCCCGCTCGTACCGCTCACGCCTCGATCACCCCGTTTTCTTCGGAACGAACGACGTACCAGGCTCCGAGCGCGGCACACCCGACAGTCATGACGACACCGGAGAACAGTCCCGTCTCACCGCCGAAGTGACGGAACGGGTTCGACTCGGTCGTCCCGGTCGAGACGATCGCACCGGTGCCCTGCTCGAGGGACTTCCGAGTCGAGATCGCGACGGCGGCCCCGTCCCGATCGGCGACGACGAAAGTGACCGTCTGGGTGCCCTGCTCGAGCTTCCTCTCGGCGTAGTTGAAGCTGGTCGTTCCCTCCTCGAAGGCCCCCGCCTCGGTGAGCGAGATCGTGGTCGGTTCGTCGGCTTCGATCTCGAGAGAGAATCGACCGGGTGCGTAACTCCAATCGATCACCCGCGTCTCGTTGTCGATCGTCTGCATCGAGTCGTCCGGGGCCTGTGCGACCGTCTCGTTGGTCACGTTGCTATCCTGCGCGGCGACTGGCCCAACGCCCATGCCCATCGCGAGCGCCGCTGCTGCAACCGTGGCAACGATGAAAAGCCGGCGCATGGTCAGTTCCCCATCCCCGGAATCGCGTCGGTTACGATGCCGACGACGGCCAGCACGACGACACCGATGATACTGAGTCCGAGCCACTGACCGCCCCCCTCGAGTCCGAATCCGTCGGGGAACAGCGGGCCGCCGCCTCCGCTCTCATCAATAACTACCTCGATCGTCTGCTCACGAGCTTGTTGCTCGCTCTTGCGGTTCTCGCGGAAAATCTCCTGAGCATCCGAGGGGTCCGTATCGCTAGTGACGACGTCGCGAGCCTCAAACGGGAGCACGTTGCCACCTCCGTTAGTGCCCTCAATCGTGAACGGCGTTGTCAAGTGGACGACTTCTCCGACCATATTGCCGTCCGAATCCTCGTACTCCAGAGCCATGTAGAAATCTCCGGGGTAGCTCTCAGGGATGATCTGGGACCCGACAGGAAGCTCGCTGCCCTGAACCTCATCGGAGATCGACCATGCGAGCTTCCCGTCGTAGGTCGCCACACCGTCATCAGGCAGGTCCGTGGCGTTGTCAGTGCTGTTGTTATCGGTCGTGTTTCCGTCGGTCTCGTTGCCGCCGCCGTCGGGAGTCTCAACCTCCGACACGTCGAACGAAACACGGCCAGGCTCAACTGCCTCAGAGAGACCCAACGCTCGGAAGTACAGCGCCGCCTCTTGCCACGACTCAGCCTCAGCAACCACGTCCAGCATCGCATCGGTAGACAGCATTTCAGCCACAGAGAGATCGCCCGCCGCGATTCCGTCGTAGTGGGTATCGAGCAGGGCATCGATCTCGTTCATCACACCATTGTAGCCGTCCTGAATCTCAGCGAGCACGTCAGCGTACTCATCAGCGTTCGCGATCGGCTGCCGACCATCCACGTGATCAAGATCGTAGTCGTCGGCGTTGACACCGTCGTAGTTGGCAGGGTCAGGCTCCTCGACCCCGACGACGACGAAGTCATAGTTGCCGCCCTCGTAGTTGCTGGTGCCGGGGGTGTTGAACGGGTCCCACTCAATTTGGTTGTCAGTATTCCCACCAGTCTTGTTCAAGAACATGAGAGGCACCGTAGAGCCATCATGCAACTCCACTTGCCGTTCACGCAAGTCACCGTGATTCTCCGGATTGGTGGCGGATCGACCGGTATACGGGTTCGCACTATACAGGACTCCGAGATCGATCGCAGACTGGATAATTCCCTCCGAGATGGAATTAACACGGGTCGCGATTGACTCCTGGGGCACAGCGAACCGACCAGCAACAGCCTCCTCCGCAGCAACCCGAGCCTCCGAACGACTCGCACCGGTTGCGACAGACTCGTACATCGTCATAATAGCCGCCTCCCGGACGGCATCCTGTAGATTCCGAGCATCGCGTTTGAGCGATGCCAGCAGTTCGGGATCGCTAACTTCGTGGATCTCTCGCGCCTCGTTGTAGATCTCGAGATGATCTTCGAACTCCATCGCACCTTGCACGCCCTCGATGTCCGAACCGTCGTAGCGACCTGCGATGTAGCTTGCAGCAGCCAGCGCAGCAACTCCGACAAGCAGGTGCGGGAACGCAGCAGCACGCCCGATCGGCGAGTATCGCGGAGCGAACTGGTCGACGGCCGCCGGAGCCGCGACCATCGTTCCGCCCGCGATCGCCGCGCGCTTGAACAGCCCGCGCCGGGTCATGCCCGAGCCGGCCGCGTCTAACTCGGTGGGCTGTGGGCTTTGGGCTGCCATTAGAGCACCCCCGCAGCGATCGTCGCGTCCCTGTACAACTCAGCGTTCGTACTGTCGAAAATTCCTAAATTCATGGTTTCACCTCGTTAGTCCCGCATCGTATACACAGCCGCCCCGATCACCGCGAGGCCGATCACCGCGAGGCCGACGAGCATCCCGTTGCCTTCGAGCCCGCCGCCGCCGCCGATCACGCCGCCAAGGAACCCAGAACTGTCTTCGATCGACGCGCCGTCGACCGTCGCGGGCCCGGTGACGGTCACTCGGTACTCGTTGCCCAGCTCTAGACCAGAGTCCGTTTGGTTGAACTCGGCCTCGGTCGTGTTGCCCGGATCGGATGGGATGACGCTCTCAAGAGCAACTGTCGCGTTCGCGGGATCAGCCGCGTACTCGGTCTCGTTGTAGAACACGACCGCCGCGGAGGTATTCGCGGGGTCGGTGATCGATTCGTTCCAGTCGACTGAGACGGTGATGGGATCGGTGTCGTTGGTGAGTTTGACCGTCTCGTTCGTGCTGTACTCGCCAGTCTGTGCGCTGGTGATTCCTGCGAGTCCCACGGTAACGACCGCGGCGAGTAGTAGCAGAAAGCCGATTCGTTTCGCCGTCGACGAGTGGTCGTTCATATCCCGAACCACCTACTTGTAGGCGATGAGGTAGAAGCCGGCTCCGTTCAGGAACACCATGAACCAGCCCAGCGGCCACGTCGACTCGAGGGTGACGGCGACGGCCGGTACGAGCGCCGAGAGGATATTCAGGATGAACATCAGCAGCAGGACGACCGTTTCCATGTCGGTGTAGTCGTCGATGGTCGTCTGGCCGTTCGTGACCCAGGCCGTGACGACCGTGACGATCGAGACCACAAAGCCGTAGGTGATCTCGGTGCCGTGCGACGAGTACAGGACGCCGGCAAAGCCCGTGTTGAACGGCTCGTTCAGACTGAACGTGCCGACCGCCGCGACAGAGAACGTCGCGAGCACGAACAGCGGTGCGAGCACGCTGTCGATCAAGTCGATTCCGTCTTCACGCCGTACCGCGTTCGGCACAGCGTTTTGTGGTAGGCTAAGTGCCATACGGCCGGTGGCATCGCCGCTCGCCGAAAAAGTCAGCAAAACCGGGGTTCAACAATCTTTATGCCAAGGCGGGTTGCCCGCCTCTTCATATGGCGCTGAATAAACTCAGACAGTTAGATCAGAACTCTGCCGGTGTGACACTGCCGAAAGACGATCTCCGACTCGAGGGACTGCTCAACGAGGACGGCGAGATCGACGGCGAACATCACGTCCACATCCGTCACATTGACGACGGCCAATGGAGGCTTGAGCTTGTCGATGGGGTCGAGATGTAATCAAAATAATGAATGCTCCTGACGTCCTTAGAGAGAATGAATTTTAATCTAATCTCTGCAGAGGGATTGTATCCTTTTGAGCTCCATTCGTCGAGGTTCCATCTTTGCTACTTCTACAACATTATCAAGGACATATTCATCTGGACGCTCTGAATAGGCCTCTGGTGGTGCTCGAGAACCCATAGATGATACAAAACTATAATAGATATGTACCATTCCATCAATTTCTTTCTTCTCTCTAATTTCGGCTAACAGTCTATCATCTTCAGATCTTCTGTCGTACATAAATCCAAAAAACTCGTCTTCTTCCAAGTGAACTGGAGGTTCACGAGGTTTTAAACTGAATAATTCCTTTCCCGAATTAGCATTTGTCACTTCGATTTGTATATAGTGTGCTGTCCCATTACCATAATTTTTCAAACCGAAATCAGCAATATTAGTGTGGTCTGACCAGTTGAACGTTTGTTTAACAGACGGTTGTTCTACTTCTTTTGGTCGTCTTAGCCTGTGAACAGCCAAGCCAACCGTTAGTCCAGAAATTATCGCGACAGCAGTAGAGCTACCCATTTGAGGAAGTCCCAAAAAACGAGGTTGAAACCAAGAATAGATACCAATACCAACCAAGAAAACCATCGTGATCGTAGTGAACCAGTCTAAGTGTGGTGCTATCCGTCTTTTCATATATCTCATATTCTGGATAGACATAGCAAAGAAATTATATCCTTGATTAATAATTCTATTGATGATATGGTTTTGATTCGTACGGTGAACGAGTACGGGTCTTGCTAAATGACTCCTATATTATGGTTGAGAAGAACTGCTATTCGCTGATAATTTAATTGACTGATACTTGTTGGGCATCTCGTCGGCGTTGAGAGTCCCCGCGATCTCCGCGGCGGATCAGTTCGGGCACGCGCCCGGTCGGCTGCGTGATTGTATCTCCGTGCATCTTAAGGTAGTGGTACTTACAGAAGGTCTTTGACTTCGTTTACCGATAGATAATTTACTTCCTGAACTTCAACATAGTCTTCCGTCGCTAACTCTTCTGTGTATGGTGGGAGTTCTTCTCCATCATCCGTATTTTGGACTGCAGATTTATGTGAAGCAACTGCAGACCCTAATGCCATCCTTGCACTTTCTAAATCCAACATTTGGCGGAAGTCATCCTGAGAGACACCGGCTTCCGCGGCTAATTCTGTCATATCGTCCCATACTTCTTGTCCGTCATCGACAGTATTGTCTGCCTGATTAAACCAAATCTCTGCTTCCCTATGTTCAAGATCTTGCATATAATCTCGGCCTGTTTTGAGCGCATCAAATCCTTCTTCAAAAAGGTCGAGAGCCGTAGAGTAATTTTCTACAAGCTCTTCTTCTTTCTCTTTATCATCGCTAAGGGCTGCACACCCACTTAGTCCGACTATTGAACTAGATCCGACACCTGCTAAGAACATACGTCGTCTCATTGGTCGCTAATATCAGTCGACCAATTTGATTCTTTCTCTGATCATCTGTATTGATAACTAGTTCTGGTAATTCATACAAACAGAATGCTCATAACACATCTAACCCGACAGGAATTAATAGGTCTATTAATAACTACCGTTAATGATTACGAATGCACGAGCCCTCCGGCCGTCTCATATCCCGAGCGATCTCTATCACCGGGACGCCAAGATTGAGCAGTTGGCTGACGCGCTCCGGCCCATCGCTGACGGAGATATGGGCGAGAACGTTCTCATCTTCGGGCCGAGTGGCACGGGGAAGACGACCCTCGCGAGATTCGTCGTTCGCGAACTCGAGCGCGAGACGCTCGATTTCCGCTGGGGATACCACAACTGTATTTCCGGGTCGTCGAAAGCCGAGGTACTCCACGGGATCATGCGCGATGCGGATCTCGGAGCGAACCTCAAGAAGTTGGGCTCGCCGACGAGCGCGTTCGTCGACCGACTTCGCGAGAGCGACAAGCGCGTCGTCGCGATCGTCGACGAGGTCGACGTCCTCGAGGACGACACAACACTTCAGGCGCTCTATGAGATTCCAAATGTAACGATCGTCGCCATCACGATCGGCGAGGACGACCTTTTCGCACACCTCGATTCTCGCGTTCGGAGTCGACTCCGAAGCGCGGAGACGATCACACTTGACCGGTTTACGCACACGCAGTTGGTCGATATTCTCCAAGCTCGTATCCGTGCCGGACTACGGCCGGGAACGATCTCTACCGACGCAATCGACTACATTGCTGACGTTGCTGCAGGAGATGCTCGCGAGGCGATCGGCATCCTCCGTAGCGCCGCGAAGGCCGTCTCAATGGACAGTGATCGCTCGCAGATCACGACCAGCACCGTCGGCGAGATTCGCACCGCCGCTCTGGAAGAAATCCACCTCGAGCGCGTCGAAGACCTCGGGACGCACAAGCGGTTACTCTACGACATCATCGAATCGGCGAGAGAAGTCTCCGGCACGCAGTTGCACGAGACCTACGAACAGCGCGCGCACAATCCGAAGGCGAAGAGCACCCGTCGACGGTACCTCGCGAACCTCGAGGAGAAGTACGGACTGATCGAATCGAACGGAAGTGGGAGAGGGAAGGTCTACGCCGTCCCCGACTTCTGAGTTTTCCGTTCATTCCGTCCATTTTCCGCTCACCGGAATAGAGTCCGTGTACCGCTTGTTAACGGGTTCGAGAGCCATTTTCGGCTGCTTTCCGTTCATCTCCGCTCTGATCTTATCAATAGCCATTACCTTCGCCCATTCATGTCTGTTCAAACAGACCACCAGAGGTCGAGCGAATCACGGTTGCGTAGAGAACTCGAAGACGGTCGATTCGTCGACGTCGAGATCACCGGGTCGCCAGAGAACAAGAAACGGGTCGATGTTCGCGTTGAAGGTGGACGGCACTGGGTTCTTGCAGTCCAGAACCAGACCGCTGGCCTAATTATGACGCTGAACGCGAACGGCCAGCGCGTCGACGACGAAATTCCCAGCTGGCTCGAGCCGTTACTCCGACGGATCGGACTCGAGGGGGTCGAAACGTGAGTAATTCAGTCCTCGGCCGACTCGAGATCGTCGGCATCGAGTTCTCCAGCGAGGTATCGTTCGCCGGCATCAGTGATCTCGTAGTACCCTTCATCGACTTTTTTTACGAGCCCATACTCGACCAACGTCGACAACCGCCGATTCACACCTGTCCTGTGACGATCAATATTTCTCGCAATGGTCGTCGGGCCCAGTTCCAACCCAGTGCCGAGAACTTCCAGAATCCTCTCGTCAGTCGGATTCTGCATCCAGCTACCGGGTTTTCTCATTACAGAAGGGTTTTCGAGGGGGTTCTTACCTCGTTCGAAATATTGGTCAAGCTATACAATATAGAACATCTTATTCTACTATTCTGTAGAAGGATTTATTGTGGTAGAGTTGGGACTAGTCTGATAACGCGAGTTTCACGCGGGTCCGACTGTCCGTCGGGCCCATTTGGAAAATGCGGTCCGGTGCTAGGGACACCGGGTCCGCGCGGCTCGCGTGAACCAGGCACGCAAGCCATGTACGACGACAGTTCGCGGGGTCTTGAAAGCCCCGACACGACAGACGTATCGATCGTTTCTGACCAGCGAATCGAGGCCGACGGCGGCACGACGTGGGGTGATCTCACCGGGTTCCAGCGTGACACCCTGGAGGCGATCGCTCGCCTCGAGCACGACGACGAGATCAGTTACGGGCTCGCGATCAAGCGGCTCCTCGAGCCCCAATACGGTGAGGTAAATCACGGACGGCTGTACTCGAACCTCGATACGCTCGTTGAGCGCGGGCTCGTCGAGAAGTCCGCATTCGACAAGCGAACGAACGAGTACGCGCTCACGGACGATGCGCATGGGTTGCTACGCCAGCGCGTCGAGCGGCTCGCAGATACCTTCGAGATCGAGATCGGCGCGACCGACGGTGGTCGTAATGAGTGACGAGTTCCTCGCCCTCGAGGCCCAACTCGAAGTCCTCGAGCGCCAGGCCGACGCGGTCGAACGACAGACGGCGGCCCTCGAGGCGATCGCGACGGAGATGCGCTACCAGAACGCGGTCCTCGTCGAGATGGTCGCCTGTCTGGACGATCTCTCGACCCGCGTCGACGAGCATCACATGCCGGACCACCCGCCGCACGATCGGTCCGGACCCGCGCTGCAGACGTGGATTCACGATCGCCTGTTCGAACGCGACCAGCTCGAGGACGACCACCCCGAGTTCCGCTGGGGTAGTCCGGGGAACTGGACCAGTGGTGATCGCGATGAGTGACGATCGCTCTGAGAACAGAGGGTCGGAGCCCGACGAATCGATCCCCTACGTCCGCGAAATGGAGGTTTACGACGTTGCGGAGGACGTGAAGACTGTTCGATTTATTGGCGATGCCAGGACCGTCGAGATCGGGATCACCGACGACGTGATGGTGGACTTCGCCGAGGTCGCCGAAGACGTCTTCGACCGAATTCACGGCGACATGGCCGAGATGAACGACCTCCTCGACGACAGCCGTCGAGACTCGGTCGGGGATGGTGATCGGTCATGAGCCGAGACCTCTCCCCGCGGGAGGCCCGCGATCGGTTCATCTCGAGACGGAAGACTGAGAATACCGACCGAACCATTCGAACCTACGAGAATCGCCTCACGCGGTTCGTCGAGTTCTGCGAAGAGCGAGATATTAGCCGTATGTCCGAACTCTCCGGGTGGGATCTCGACGAGTTTCGGGCCGACCGGGAGGCTGCGGAGATTGCCCCGACGACCTTACGCGGGTCGATGGTCGCCCTGAAACAGCTACTCGATTACTGCGAGACCGTCGAAGTCGTCGACGATGGGTTTGCCGACAAGGTGAACGTTCCGACGGTCACGCGGTCCGAAGAATCGAGTGACCAGAAACTCGCCCACGACGACGCCGAGGAGTTGATCGATTTCTACCGGTCGTCGCGAATATGGCGGGGTCGACCGGAGCACGCCGTACTCGAGGTCGCTTGGCACGTCGGCTGTCGTATGAGCGGGCTACGGGCGCTGGATCTCCGTGACTACGACCCGGACGGCCAGACGCTCGAGTTCCGCCACCGACCACCGTTCACCGGTCTCAAAAACAAGGAGCAGGGCGAACGCGTCGTCGGGATCTCCGAGCAGGTGGTCGAGGCGCTGGATACGTACGTTGCAAGAGAGCGCTTCGAGAAACGCGACAAGAACGGACGTGAACCGTTGTTTTGTGCCCGTCAGGGTCGCCCGTCGAACTCGACGTTTCGAGCCTGGAGCTACCAGGGTACCCAGCCGTGTCTGATCACGAACTGTCCGCATTCGAACCGGCGTGAGACGTGCGACTATACGGCGCGAAACTTCTCGAGCAAGTGCCCGAGCAGCCGCGCGCTCCACGCCGTTCGTACGGGTTCGATCACCTGGCAGTTGCTCCAGGGTCTCGATATCGAGACGGTCGCAAAGCGCGTGAACGCCCGGCCGGAGACGATCCGGCGGCACTACTACAAAGCCGGCCTCCACGAGGAGTTCGAAGAACTGCGAGCTGACGTCACTCTGAAACTTGACATCCAGAAGACTGATGAGTGAACTAATCGCCAGAGATAACCGCTGTAGATCCCTGTCAGTATCGTGTAAGTTGGGAGAGTCGCGCCCTCCGACCCCACTCTGACCTTAATCATTGCGGTTTTGTACGAATTAAAACTGTCAGAAAGGATCTATACCTGACGGGGTGGTCGGCGTGACGCTTTCCGACGCGGAAGCGAAGCGCCTCCGAACCAATCTAGGGATCACACCGCTGCCGACGAAAAGCCGCGAGTTTCGCTGTGACGAATGCGGTGCCCGGTGTACCCTCTTGCTCGACGGTCAGTCGGAAGCGGGTCATAAACGAGGGTGTTCTCGTCGCCTCGAGCGCACGGGTTCGAACCGAGTCCGTCCGTCACTGACCGACGGCGAGGAGGTGCAGCGATGATTGGGTTCGTCCCAGCGAGTTGGCTATATGAGGTCGAGAGTCGGACGACAATAGCTCATCCAGCGGCACAGTGGACGGACGACGTCAGTGAGGTGATCGAGACCCCCGGAGGTGATCCTGCGTGAGCCGCGTCGTCGAACGGGAGTGCCCGCAGTGCGAGGCAACCGTCCCCGCGACCCGACCACTGTGTCCCGACTGCTTTCGGGAGATCCGCCGCGTTCGGGGTGAGTTGCTGTGAGCGAACCAGCAGATGCTCGACTCTTCGAGCGGATCTGGGCCGAGGAGCTGGTCTCGGTTTCCGATGACGTCGCCACGGTAATCGAGACCGACGCCAGTGAGGGTGATGACGCGTAAGTCCGATCGGGACGAGCTCGAGGAAGCCGCCGACGAGACGTTCGACTTACTCGATGCTGGTCGGCCCGTCAGCAGTGTAGACGACGAGATCGAGAGTTCGATCGAGCAAGAGACGCCGACCGCTGGCGGTGACGAGGTAGACGGTGGCACCGAACTCGAGTTCGACAAAGATCGCGACGTCGACGAAACGGAGGCTCGATCCGCGTGTCGGTTCTGCCAGAGCGAGTTTCGGACCGTCGTCGCCGAACGTCGACATCACTCGGAGGACCGCTGTGAGGAAGGTTCACCGAAGTTCCGACCTGACGGGTGTCCGCTGATCGATCCACAAGTCCACGAGCTCCGAGCGAACTTCCTCTTCGAGCCCCTCAAGGAGGATCTCCGCCGGGGACAGGACGGGATGGCGCCGTACTTCGCCGTTGTCAGCCAGTGGGACCGCTGTATGATGGACGAGACCGGGCAAGACGACGTTGGCGCGTTCGACGCTGCCGGCGATACCTGGATCCTCAACCACGAGGACAACAAGATCAGCTATCGCGACGAGGATGCGAAGATCAAGACACGGTCTGGCGACTCTGGGGACTCGTACAACGAGTACGTGATCGGTGTCGTCGCTGCTGACGACGTCGGCGAAAAGAAGGTCACCTTCCAGTTTCGCCCGTCGCTGCCGAACGCAAAACACTGTGAGACCGACGAGCGGATTCAATCGATGCCGAAAAATCTCCCGCTCGGGATCCGCGTCGAAGCGCAGTCGAGCAACCTCGAAATGGAGGAGGTCCTCGAGGTCCTCCGTACGCTGATGGACGAACTTGACATCGACACACGGTACTTCAAAGACGAGTGCATTCACGACTACTCCCGCGTCTGGGGTCTCGGGTTGTACGTACGGATCCAGCGTGAACTCTCCGAAGAGCGCTTCGTCGATACGAACGGCGTGATGGATCGGCTCGCGCAGTTTTCGAGTGTTCGGCGCGGTCGCGGCGAGTACAAGTGGGACAACGAGAAGATCATCGGTCACCGCCACGCTGTCGCGATGAACGAGACCTCGCTCGAGAAGCTCTACGGCGATCACACCGTCGGGAAACTGCTGAAGAGTTACCTCCCGAAGCAGCCAGAGAAGCATTCGTCGGGCTCGTCGATGTACCATCCGAAGATCGAGGTTCAGTTCAATACCGGTCACAGCGACTACTTGGACGGGAGCGCTGTCCCGTACAAGTCCGACGACGAGTTCGACTATCAGAACCTGAAGCGTGAGCTCGACGAGTACCTCGTGTTCTCGCTGAACGCTGCTGACCTTCCGTTGCACGCCGATCCCGATGTCTACGTCTCCGATGCGTACTGGGACGCCGACGAGAGTGAGCGAAGCATACCGGTTCACTCGGATCCGACCGAGGAGCTCCGCGAGACTGAGGAAGACCTCACGCGTGCACAACTCGCACGCGAGGATCTAACATCGACTGATCGAGCCGTCGTGAAGGCCCTGGCCGACGGTGGGCAGATGCACTACGAGCAGCTCGTCGACGAGACGGACACCTCGAGCAGCAGCGTGTACCGCGCAATCGAGAAATGGGGTGGCCTCGTCGAGAAGGTCGGCCGTGGAACCTACGACTTAGCCGACGAGGTCGTCCGGGACAAGATTGAGGACGTCTTTGCCGCCCTCGAAGACGTCACCGAGTGGGTCGAGAATGGAATCGACGCGATTGTCGAGGGCAACGACGAGATCGCCGACGACTCTCCGCTTGCGAAGTGGGCCCGCCGACACGGCGCCGTCTTGGACGAGCACTACGATGGATTCGATGTCGAGTTGACCGGCAGCTACTCGAAGTACGAGTTGCAGAAGTTGCTCCGTTCTGGTCTCCAGGCCGCTCGAGATACTGGTGCGAAGACTGCTGCACGATTTATCGACGCGTCGTTCACCTACCAGATGAATGGAAATCGGCGACCGGACCAGGAGCCGTTCCACTACGTCGGAGATCGACTGTTCTGTCTCGGGAACGCCGCTGAGTGACGACCGCTGAGTGGCAACACCGTTCGGAGACCATATTTCTGAAAGCAGAGTTTCGTCCGTAGCGAAGCTTCACAACCTTACTTGTTTTCAGACCCTCGAGCGACGACTATCGCCACTGCTCGAGTAGTATCTCATTTCCGTGATTTCCCGGTTTCCGGGCAAGGGGCCTTACCGCGTGTACCTAACGGTACAAAATCTAAAAAACCGCGGCGGCTGTTCGGTTGGCAGTTCCAGTTGATCCAGGTGAAACGCACCCCCTGCGGGTGCGCAAAAATTTTAGTGAACCGTCTAACTGGGATGGAGCGCGCGCTTATGCGTGGCGAGGGCTTCGGTCGCTTGGGGCCAGCACCGCACTTTGGTCACGTGAATGGATCGTTCTTATAGGCCTGATCGAAAGCAGATTTCACATCCTTCGAGGCGAGCTTGATATATGGCAGTGCCCCACTGGGTCCATCCCACCCCATGAATTTTGCAAGAGGGAAGGCTCGAAGACCATTATTGACGTGATGTATCGCTGCGTGAGCGCGGAGAGCATGGGGATAAATATCGTCCTCGTCGATGACATCCGTAGCCCGTGCGATTCGATTAACCCGACGGTTCACTGCGACACGAGACAGATCGAACCGGTCACGATCGATGAAGAATCGGTCGTATATCCGGACAATCTCATCTGACCAGTGATAGGGAATCGTTCTCGCAGAAGCCTCAATTTTGGGTTCCCACCTGTTTTCCAGTGCCTCTTCCAGCGGAATCCCATTATTCTCGACGGAGAGTTTCGCTTGAGCAGTGCAGTATCCACAAACTCCGCCCGATTCACCGTGATCGCACTCGTCGAATCGGGGTATTTGGATCGACTTGTTCGATTCATCTACCCATTCACGGCGCATATGCGCTACTTCGCCCGCTCTGAGCCCTAGTTCCCCCATCGTTACGAGAACGAACATACACTCTTCCCGGTACTCCGGATCAACGTGTCTGTTCGTATCGATCTTCATCAACCGATACTGCCGATTAGTTGGTGCGTCCAATCGAGCGGATCGCCCATTCGGGTCATCAGTTACCATGACTGGTTTTCCAGCATATCGCTGTTAAATCTGACACGCCCTACATTTCACAATCAATATTCTAACACTCTACAGATGAGATGGTGTTTGAGAATACTTCGTCTGAAAATCTCACCAGTGTCGTACCCTCTTGTCTTCTGCGACAGACTGGAGACATGGACCCACCTCGTTTTCTACGATCACTTCCGCCGCCGTGAGAGAAACATTACATGCAACGCGACTGTCTTCGATATTGAAGATGCAACGAACAGATATGGTGGAGTGGGAGAAGATCGCCGAAGCTATCCATCAGCTGCAGGATGCACGATCAAACCTACTTCGAACACTCACGGGCGAGGGCAATGTCCCAAAAAGTGTGTATCGAACTCAATACGAGAGAGTTGAGGATAGTACATCGAAACTGAAATCAGATTTAGAGGATCGGATGTTCGAAGAACACCCAGATGAAGCATCGATCGACGTTTTCTACGGTAGTAGTGACGAATAGCCTGATCCGGTGAACCAAGACCGTGTCCGAGAATTCGATGAAGGTCGGACGCTCGGGCAACCCACCCCCACCCTAGTTGCTTAATAACGCCTGGTAGGTTTTTGATTGTATGCAGTCGGCAAATGCCACCTTCCGAGCAATGCTCGCAACGTGGGCGCATCATTCTGCGCCGTGGATACTGTTGTTCTTTGTTCTGTTCACAATTACAGGCTACGCGCTGATGCTCTAAGAATGGAATGAGATTTGTGTAGGCGGACCGCGAGTTCTGAAGTAGATACCACTCGGTCGCTCTTGCTGCTCTCGCAGTGTGTACTTCTTGCGATCGCTGTGTCCGAGAAGTAGAGTAATTTCGGTCTCTTCTATCGTCGCCAACACAGGATCCCAAACTCTTCTCAGACTCCTGTATTTCACCACGAAACAATTTTATCGGAGATGGCATTGAACTGTGTATGGGTACACAGGGAGATCTTGCTGGCAAACTCGTTGTACTCCTTATTGGTGGAACTATTGGAATCGTTGCTCTTGGGAGTATTTTTCCTCGAGTGATCTCAGCAACCGCTGTTGAACATGGATCGCCTTTGGGAAGTCGCTATTCCGAGTTCGTCCAGTTCGTCGGAGGGGGTTTTGTAGAAATTGTGTCTCTTTTCGGCTTGACGAGTTTTGTTATCGGAATTTTGGTGTGGTCATCTAAGGGTAGATAGGCTACAGTCACTGTCCGAGAACTCAGACAGTGTCGGACCCACTCATGTACTGTGACCTCCAGAAATCAGGGTCGGTGTTACTGTTCTCCAGATCCACCTCGAAGCTGCTCTTCTGCTTCTCCAACCCGGATTCCAAGATAGTCTGCAATCCCGTCTCTGAGTTGAATCGCACGGACCGAATAGCCGTCACCGGACATCTCCATTATATCCTCAATCTGATTACCTGATTCGACTGGTTGCTCAGCGAAATCCTGAAGCGCCATCATTACAAACAGCCAATCCTCGTCTTCCCATTCTGTAGGCGGATTTCGAACGTCCATGTCTGGTTCATCGCCGGATGTCATAGGTTAACATTCGAGGCTGATCCATATCTACCATTGGACAAAGGTGAAAGTAGAAAACGAGAGTAACCCGTGTAGCCGAACTACTTCCACACCATAGAAGCATGTCCGAGAACTCTCCCAAAGTCGGACAGAATTTACCCTGATCGACGCCCGAACCCCACCGAAAAGACTAGTATTCTGCCCAGAATTGGCCGGAATACGCGCATTCCGGACACCATAAATTTCCAGCAACACAAGAACCGCGAGGACATGAAGGTCTGGCTCAGCCAGAGCGAAGTCGAAGATCCCCTCGGGGTCGCAGCCGACACCGAGCAATGAACCGCGTTTGCGCTCGCAAAACGCGTCTTTGACTCGCGGGTACAACTTCTCTAGATATTCGGGTGATTTGAGGATTCAAAACTGGAAGATACTTGTTAAACAACACCGATATCAGAACCTACACTGTCTGGTCCAGCGACTGCCTTCGCACGCTCGAGTTCACGAGCCTCTCGCTGGGCCTGCTGTTCGAGTGCATCTGTCCGTCGGAAGTGCTCGTCGCTTATTTCGTCGATGATGGCATCATCGATCGTGAAGCACTTGCCACGGTGATCAACCTGCTCTAGCATCAGTACGCGTCCTCTTGAGCAACGTCTCGAGCGTCTGTCAGGTGGTGCTCATATCGGACCTCACACCTGTCCGAACAGAATTGGCCGGTATACCCTACTTGGTTGCGGGCGAGTCTCGTACAGGTTGGTAGTCGACACTCGTTACAGTCGGTCATGAGACGACACCACGATGTCGAAATGAGTCGTTTCACTGTCTGGCGACGCTGTTACTCCATCTGCTATATTCATGGATTGCTGCGGTGGCTCCGTTCGAGCCCCGCACCCCTTCCGGGGCGACAAACTGTCTCGAGCACTGACTCAGTCTCCTCTCGTCAGTGACTGAACGTCCCATTTGGCGCAGGAACAAGTCCTGTGCGGATCTCGAGGTCGACACGCCGAAGATGCTTGCAGCCGTCATCTGGCTCGCGCTGCTCGAAATCAGGGCAGGTACACGTCGTTGCCTCGATATCAACCTCGTAGGTAGTTCCGCTCTCACTCTCGACCGCGTAGATTGGACCCACTGTCGCAAAGCGGATGTCCAAGTCCTCGTTCAGTGCACGGCGGGTTCGTGGGTCGTCGAACGAGTAGCCACCTGCCTCGAGTGCGGTCGGTGGTTGGGGGTTGTCACAGCGAGTGGTGAACTCGTCGCGAGTTCGCTCGCAAAGACTGGAACAAGGGCGCGAAGACGGCCTACGCCTTGACGGTGCTCGAGCACGAGCACTACCTGCCGAAGGCTAAGCGCCACAGCGGGTTCGGTGGCCCGATGGGCCGGACGGATGTCGAGCACGGTCCTATAACCCGGTCGCGGCGCTTCGGCCGTCCACACATCCCCACGATTTATTTTCTTGCCGCGTTAAATAGCGGTCAAAGTACCGGATACCACGGGTTAGAAAGACGAATCCGAGGAAATCGGTTCTGATCTATGGAACTCGATCTCCTCGACTTCGTTGAGCAGTATCGGCACCTAGCCAAACAAGCGGCGATGCCCCTGACCAATCGTCAAGAGGACCTCCTGATCGCCGTTGCACTGACCGAGTTTTTAGTCCACTACGAACAGGCTGATCCTAAGCTCGCCGAGCAGGCCTAGCAGCTGGCCACCTATCGTCTCCTCGAGTACGATGTCGAACCATGCGAGGGCGTCGATGCACTCGAGATTGGGTAGACGTCACTCAATAAGAAATTTCGAGATGTCTCGAGAGGATTTCATGCTTACCCAGATGGGTAAGGAGTAGCCGCCGGCCAGGGCGGGACAATCACCACGTCGGCTTCATCCCCCGCGTGAACGTGGTGGCATTCGCTTTGGTACTCTGAAATCACATTTCGATCACAGCGTTATTCTCACCATCTGGATCGAAGAGCAGGTCGAAAGCTGGATGCTTGAAAAGTATTTCATTACAGGACTTGCACCGGGTGAATAGGGTCTGTTCTACGCTCCAGTAGTCTGTCCGCATAATTACAGAGCTGCCTTGCTTTCCGTAGTGCCCTCCAGTTACCCTAAAATGATTGAATTCACAGCTCCCGCATTCTGGACATGGGTTTGTCAGGCCCTGCCAGTCGTCCCGCTTGCTACCGCTAATATGAGTGGTTTCTCCACTTTGTAATGTAATTTCAATTTGAACTTTCATCTATATTCGCCTCCGCCCCTTCGTGGCGTAATAAACATAACTTCTCCTTCAGACGTAGATGATTTGATTATGACTCCTCCTCACTCAAATTCTGCTTGCTGGAACTCGGAAACGGTCATGCATACCAGATTCTTGTGAAAGGTTACATCTATTGAAGGAGAACAAAGAAGATATTTCAGCATATGACCTTCATAGAGCAGTAACCAATGGCGGAGTTCCGAGTTGAGGAGAAAGGTGAAGATGGATATGGTCGCCTCGGTGAGCTCTGCGTTCCACATGGACCCGTTTCTACACCAGCTCTCTTTCCTGTCATAAATTTCATCGGAGGTACCACAGAGAAGTCCGGTGGAATCTGGCGTCGCATACGAGATAACCTCATTGATGGGGCGCATTTAGACGGGATTATGTTCCAGGCAATGAGCTTCACGGACTATGGTGTTTCTCCGAAAAATCTAAACGACTTTTGGCGATCTGAAACATTCCACGAGCGTTTTGCCGATCTCGACGCCCCTGTCTTCATCGATTCGGGCGGATTCAAACTGATGAATTCGAATACGTTTGGCCAAGCACCAGTCGAGGGTGGGGCCAAAAATGAGTGGGGGCTATACACTACCCCAAAGAGTATTCTTGGCCTTCAGATTGATTTTGGAGCTGATATCATCGCAACACTCGACTACCCTATTCCTCCGAAGCTGAACGAAGAGGAGAAGGTCGAACGGATGGAGCGTAGTATCGATAGTGCAGTTGAGTGTCTCAAGATTATCGAGGAACCTGATACGCTTAGTGAGGGATTCCCGAAAAATGAGGCTGCAGCTGAGCGGCTGAAGCAACAAAAGCGAGACGGTGACGAACCGGGTGTTTACGTAGCGCTCCATGGACACGATTATGAAACAGTAAACTGGTACGTCGGTACGTTCCTTGAACGAATTGAAGAGGCAAATGTAGAGCAATCCTTTGAAGGGTTCGCCATCGGTTCACTCGTTCCACTTCGAAGTAGCATCGACGTTCTCATTGATATCGTACAGGGAGCAACCGATGCGATACCGTCCTCTCGAGCAGACGAAATCGGAATTCACGTTTTTGGTGTTGGCGGGAAACAAGTGTCACTCCTATCCTTACTCGGTGTCGACACCTTCGACTGCTCAACCCACGTTCAGACTGCAACCTATGCAAAGTATACTCTCCCAGATACGTGGGAGACAGTTCATATCAACGATCTCGAGCCGTATCTGAATGACGGTGACTTCCCATGTATGCTCGATCACTGTACGCTATGTGGTCCAGAGAGTGGAGTTGACTACAACACACTCGTCGAGGAGCTTAATATGGATCTCAGCTATGATGAGCGTCAAGAGCGTAAGGACAACGGTGACCCAATCAAGAGCGACTACTATGCAGCGCTTGCGAGACATAACTTCGAGGTCTATAACTCCGAACTTCAGCGAGTGCGTGATCAGATCCAACAAGGTACACTTCTCGAGTACGTCATCGACTTTGCCCGGGACAACCCGGATATCAAGAAGGGACTGAAGCAGGCACAGCTTCGGGATAAGAAACTCCGTCGTGATCTCGAAGAGAAGGAAGCATATGATCTAGTTGCAGGGCCAGAGCTGACGAGTGATCAAACGAAACTTTCGAAATGGGGCGGTGGCGTCGATGAAAGCACCGAAACCCGGAGTATTTCGTTGAAGTACAATCCGAGCAGTTTCAATATCCTCACCCAGCGGTATGAGCCACCTGCTGATAAGCGGGTGCTGCTGCTCGTTCCGTGTAGCCAAAAAAAGCCCTACTCGGAATCCCGAACCCACTCGGTTCTCGAGACAAAACTCGAGGACAAACGCGATCTGATTCACAAAGTGACTCTTTCGGGGATGTACGGTCCCGTTCCTGAAGAGAAAGAGCGGGAGGATCCGGTTCTCGGCTATGAGTATATGCTTACCGGTGAAGACACTGAGCAAATAAATTTGGTCACAGAACGTCTACAGACGTATCTGGAAACCTACGGTGATCACTATGACGAGATCGTAGCATACGTCGCTAGTGCAGAATATCGTGATGTTATCGAAACAGCCCTCGAAGAGTCTGATGTTGGGGCGAGCGATGAAATCGTCTTTCCTCGAAATCCAAAGTCACTCCAGCTTACCGAACATTTTCGTAATACTAACATTCAAGAGTTACTCGATTACTTGGACTCCATCATCTGAAAGCAGATAATCGGATTTTCTCACCGACGACAATCTATTCTTCTTCGGATAGGTCGTTCCCATCGACAGGAGCACAATATGCAGACTCGACCGTTGAATTCTCCCGCCATTGCCAGTAATAGTATTCCTGTCCATCGATTTGCTTTTTCGTGAGTGTCGCCCGCTCAGGAGCGCCATTTCGCGGGAGGTCATCGATATTAGTAGACCTCCTGTTTTCGTCCGCATCGTCCTGCGGCTGCAGATTCTGCCGGCGATATTCGAGTAGCGATTCTGCATACTGAATTACTGCCTCTAATTCCTCCTTTGAACTGCGGCGTCTGATCGCATCACAGACATAGTCGGGGAGGTCTGGCGGATTAGGTTGGTTATCACGCGTCATGGAAGGAGCTCTATAGTTCTGACTACAAGAGGTTCGGTAGAAAATTGTTGGGATAAGAATAGCGCGTTGGTTAGCTGTTGGTTAGCGGATTGTACAGTACATGCAGCCAACGTTCCAAGAGTTCCTCCTACTTTTTGTTTATAATATTATCAAATGTGAGAAAAAGTTTGAAATCGCAAGAAGATAGAGGTGATGTGTTCCATACTACGGTAGTTAGAGATTGAATTTTGATAGAAATCTCTGGATTTATGTTTGAAGCAAAAAGAGCAGCTCACTCCTCTTTAGCTATACTCTTTGGGGGAATACTCACAGCCATATCTACAGCAGGAGTAGTCTAAGACGAGTATGTTCTATTTTCGTCCTCTTGCCACCATACTCGGCACGGGTACTCATAGAGAGGAAGGAGTACTTCATCAGATTTCTATGCACCGAAACAATTTCTGGAAATATATCTCGAGACATTATTCCTACTATTGGTAGGGCAGATATTATAAATAGAAAGCAACCAACAAATCAGATTAAAATACTATTCTCAAATTTGCATTTATCCCTCTTCACTTCGAGCTATATGGCCTTTCTAACACAATATTGGTAGAACCTAAAATTGGTTTTTAGCCGCTCAAATACCTGAAATCGACGGTTACAAATATTTTTGTACTCGGAGATGTAATTACCATACTGTGACGTTCGCCCGACACCTCGTGACCTGCCAGGGTATCGGTGTCGGGCAGAAGCCAGCGTGATGGCGTAAACGTACGAGCCACCGTCGCTGTACTACTAAGTACGGCTGGTTTGGTTTTGTGCGTTTCGCTGTTCATCGCTGAGAGATGCGTCACTCGGTATCCAGTGTGAGAACGGACGGAACGCTCGCACCGCATTCCACAGCCGCTCCATCGCTCGAATGGGGGACAGGGCCGGGATGAATACGAGCGGCCATCCTATTCCGGATACCCAGGTACGCGCCCACCGCACGTCGTTCGACCGACGGGTTCGAGACGGCGAATTCGTGACGGAGATCTGGCGCTCTATGAGTGGCAACACTGCGTCCTGTGTTGGTCGACGTGCACGGCTGTGGTCGGCGCCAAAACATCGTGTGGCGGTTGCCGGCTGCAGGCGGCCCACTGTAAAACAAAACCGGGGACCGTCTCACCCACGGGACGAACAACTCTCGGGAACGCCGGTCAGGCGACTGACTGGTACACTGGTTAGCAGAGGCTCTCTGCTGGCTGGTGGGTGACCTCACAAAATTACAGCACGGGCATCACCAGGGGAACCGACGAGCCACTCGTCGTGAATCGTGGTGGCAGAGACGGAGCCGTCACCGGACGGCTCTGTGTATCGCATTAGCAAAAAATCAGCTCGCATACCAGCACTGCGAGTTACTCGAGCATCCGTGCTGGGCTTTCACGAAATCATGAATTTGAGAGACATCCACCAGCCGAAGCGGTATCGTACCCATACAACCATCTCTTCTCAGACTCCGCGTCTGAGTCCGTCCCTGACCTTACTTCCTGCCGAGTCAAGTGTCACAGTACCGCTCGCGTCTCCACATGCGAGCGCAGCCGCCCACGCGGGAATCAGTTCTCCGTCCAGCGCGAGGGTATTGGAGGTGGGACGGTGAGTACGAGCACTTGCTCGTCGGTGGCGACAGCGACACGTAGGACGCTACCCCGTCCCTCGGACCACGCGCAACTACGGTGGTTACAACGCAGCAGGGGAGTGTGCGGCGAGATGACCGTACTCGAGGCATGGCATGAAGGTGTTCCAGTTGGGCTTCCGCACTATTCTTTCGGCCGGGCGCGTCTCCACTCGCCGACTGGAACGATCATGGGCGCTCGCAACGGCGTCATCATCACCGTCCTCAATCGCGGAGAGCAGGAGGTCAACGACGACCATCTGCACAGCTGCCCGGAGTGTGGACTTCTCTACGAAGTGAGTTCCGACGACCGCGATTGCCACTGGTGTGATGACTCCCATGGCGAACGTTTCGAGGCTGGCGCGACCGACGAAAATCGAGGTGTTCCCTCCAATGAGTGATACCACGACGACCGACGGAGACGCATCGACAATCGACCGTGAAGTAATCGCACCGAGCTCAATCGCACATTTTTACAAACTAGACCAGTGTTCGATGTATCTCTTCAGGCAGTACATCGATGACACGCTTGGCACTATCGAGGACGTTCCCCTCAGCCCGCTGTACGCGAAGGCGGGTACAGAGTTCGAACACGGTCAACTCAAGGCGTTGCTCGAGGCCGACGTATATAGTGTCGGCCCTGACCAGATTGAAGAAGACACCATAGATACGTCGTTCGATGAATCGTGGTCCGGAACGTCGGATCAACAGCGACTGGTCGAACTCGTTGATGAGCTCGCCAGCGGTGGCCGTGACCGTCCGATTGTGTTCTTCCAGCCGACCCTCGAGTGTACGGTTGAGGCGTGGCCGATTTGTGGCGACGCGGATATCGTCCTTGCCGTTCCGAGGGACGATGGTGGTGAACGAGTTGTCGAGGTTCGGGTTCTCGAAATAAAATCTTCGGAAACGGCAAAGACGCACCACCAGATCCAGGCAGCAGTCTATACGTTGGCGCTTCGGGAATTACTCGCCGGACACCCCGTCGACATCTCGGCGACCATCGTCACCAGTGAGTCGGGAACCCGCCTCGAAAACGTGGTGTCGCAGACAGGGTCGATCATGCTTGGTCGGCTCCCGACGTTCGAACTTGCGTCTCGAGAGAACGATGTCCGACTACTGCTTGAAGACGGCGGGACGCTCGACGACGTGTTACTCTACGACGGCAGTATGGCAAGCTCTTCGAACGATCCGCCGTTCCGCCTCGATGGACGGTGTGATGGGTGTCCAAAACAAGCGAAATGTCTCGCGTATGCGGCGACGAACCACGACTTGGCGTTGCTCGGGTTGACCGAAGGCGTTCAAGAGTCCCTTCGTGAATTCGGGATCGACACCCTCGGCGATCTCACTGACCTGTACGAGCTTCCTGACGGTGATTGGGAACTTAGCGCTACGAACTACGAAACACCGACGGCCACCGATCCGGAATTAGTCGCGCGGATTCAACGTGAGACGGAGATTTCGAACCTACTCGACCTGGTCCAGATTGCTCATCGGTTCCGCCGCGAACTCGACCCGCAATTCGACGACGAGTGGGACGGTGGACCGTGGTCCGAGATGTTACTTGGGACTGGACGAAACCTCCCGGATGACAATCCCTACGACAAGGACTGGAAGACGCCGTGGGAAGACACGAAGCACGGGTACCCAAAGGGATCACTCGTTCGAGTATATCCCTACGTTCAGTACGATCACGTCCGTAACCGAGTCACGCTGCTCGCAGCGAAGGTGACTTGCACCCGCTATGAAGAGGAACATGGTGACGGCGTGTTCATCATCGCTCGTCCACAATCACTGCCGCAGACGCCCTCCGAGCGTGAGGCGGAAGAACGGCGACTCCTCGAGTCGTACTTCGACCGTCTCGGTGATGCCATCCATGAAGTCGCTCCCGACCTCACGGACGAGGGCGAAAATCCCGGAGAGGGGTACGTCCATCTCTATCCCTATAGTGAACAACAGCGGGACGCACTGATGGATGCCGTGAAACGTCACGAGGACTTGGAGACGTCACAGGCGATTCGGACGTTGCTCGGCTATCGTGCGGATATCGACCAAGAAGCGGTCAGCATCCTCCGTTCGGAGTTCCGACAGCGCCACGCCTTCCGGTACCCCGGGTTGGGGCTCGTTCAGACGGTTGCCCAGTTTTACAGCTCGGATCGTGAATTCGCGTGGGACACCCATCGCGACTCGAGCGAGGAGTCTCTCAAGACCATCTTCGGTTCCGACTTCTTCGAAACGGCTGTCCCATACACCGAGTGCGGAAACCGAATCCTTCTCGACTTCAACGACGGACTTCGGGTTCCCGACGACCAGTACCTCGCTCGTGGTGAATCTGTTGACGGCTACTACCCGGTAGTCGGTCGACACGCTGAGGTCCTTCCACTCGAGTACCTCTATGCCTGCGAAGAATTCGACGTACTCAGTCCCGAGTGGGCGGACTCGCCCGAGATGCGTGAGCGAATCGTCCAGTATCGCCATTACACCGACGAAACCTCGCCCCAGATCACGCTCGCCGATATTGAAGACGGTGTTCGGGCAGTCTGTGACGCCTACGAGTACATCGAACGCTGCATCCGTGACAAAGACGCGAAGACGCCGAAACAACCAGTGAACGTGGCGGACATCACTGAGAATTCCCTGGGTGCCTCGGCGCTCCAGACGACGTGTGTCGAGTATCAGCAACTCGAGCATGGGACAGCTCGACGTGGGCTGGAGAACCGATACCGGACGCCGCTGTCTCAGCGGGTCAGTTCAGGCCAGGCGGTTCCGTTCAAAGTAACGACGCAGCCGACGCTTGGCGGAAACGGTGAGGAACCTCAAAAGGTCGTTAGTGGAGAGATGCTCCGCGATCTCGGCGGCGATAACGGTGATGGGGTTCGAACCGATACGCCGCTGTCGATCGAACGCGGGACGTGGGTCGTCCTCACCCCCTTGACGACGGGGAGCGATGGGACACTTACTGAAGACGTGGAGAAACCCCAGCAGATCGCGAATCAGGTTCTTGGTGTCGTTCAAACAGCAGATCCGCGAAGTGGGTTCGTCTCCATCTCGATCCCATGGGACGGCCACCGGAAACGGAAGCCGAACATGACCAACCACGTCGGATGGACGACCGATCCCAAGGAGGACGAGAAGACCCTCATCACAGAGGGAGCGAAGTTCGTCGTCGACGAGGCGATTGACGACTACGCGGCGTTCCGTGCTCGAGAGGCGCTTCGTCAGGCTAGGTCGAACGACATCCACAACAGACTTCTTCGCCTCTACGAGGAGCACACTGAAACTGCGCTCCAGTACGAGACGCCGTTTTGCTCACCGGACGCGGTTGATTCGTTCCTCAAGGATTTCGACGAGGTGATGCCGTTCTCGACTAACGACGACCAGCGATCGTTTGTGACGCGGCTCGATCACTCGGTTGCAGGGCTCCAAGGGCCGCCGGGAACGGGAAAGACGACTTACGCGTCGACGCCGGCGATTCTCTCACGCGTTTCGGCCTTCGCTCGCGAGGGACGCGACTTCGCAGGCGTGGTTTCAGCGCACTCGAACAACGCCGTGGACGAAATCGCGGATGCGGTCGGAACCGCGGTGAGCAATCTCGCCGACCGAGGCGTTTGCGATGATCTGACGCTGGTTCGAATCCGCTCTTCGGAAAGCGATCGCTCGCTCCCCGAGAACGTGATCGATCTGCAGTACTACGACGATCGTGAGCAGTGGCGTGAACTCTACGAGAACACGATGGGTGAGGAGAAGTCGGAAGACGGTGAACAAGTCCTCGTATTCGCGACGCCGGTCACGCTCCGCAACGCGATGAACGCGGTCGCGGACCTGATTGACGACGAGGCAGAAACTGCTGAAGACTTATTCGAGTCTGGCGGCGCTCGCCGCTTTGACTTCGCGTTGATTGACGAGGCGAGTATGCTCGACCTTCCACTGCTGTTCCTCCTCGGTGCGTTTCTTCGCGAGAGTCGGCAGCTGCTGCTCGTTGGCGATCACCGGCAGATGCAGCCGATCCAACAGCACGACTGGGTATCTGAGGATCGCGAAACGATCGAAGCGCACACCCCTGCAGTGTCGGCGCTCGATTTCCTCCGATTCTTGCGCGGAACTGCCGAAGACACGCTGGCTCACCTTGAGCGAGAAGCCCCCGACTGGTCTGACCCAGACGACGTGCTGCCGATGGATCGGCTGACAACCACTTACCGACTGCCGCAGTCGGTCGCGGAGATGGAAACTGATCTGTTCTACCACAAAGACGGGATCGAACTCACCTCTGAAGCGTCGGCCGAACTGATGCCGGATGTCCGCGACTCGTCGATGCCCGAGTGGATGCACGCTGCGCTCGACCCTGAGGCCAGAGTAACGCTGTTGCTACACGACGACGACGAATTCACGAAGGACAGTCCACTCGAGGCGTATCTCGCCGAGCAGCTTCTCGACTCATTGCCGACGGTGTCAGCTGATGAAGAGCCGTCCAGCGAGGAAGTGACCGCAGGCGTCGTCGTCCCGTTCCGGCTGATGCGCCGACGCCTGAGTGACGAACTAAACGCGCCTGTAGACACGGTCGAGCGATTCCAAGGCGACGAAAAAGATGTGATGGTGCTGTCGATGACAGCAGGCAACCAGGGGTACGTCAATACGGTTTCGGAGTTCTTGCTCGATGCAAATCGCTTCAACGTCGGTGCCTCACGGATGAAGCGCAAACTGTTCATCGTCGCCTCGAAATCCCTGTTCCGCGCAGTGAGCCCCGACGTCGAGGAGTACGAAAACCAGAAGGCGTGGAAGCAGCTGTATCGGGCACTTGGGGTCGGTGAACGCGATGCAGATGCGAACCTGACGGTCACTCATCAAGACGCTTCGGAGCTGACACCGGGACGATCCGTCTCTGTGGAAATATACAATGGGTATCGCGATGAGTGACGTCGAGTGATATCCAAGCGGAACATCTTATAGGAACTGACACACAAGGGCGAAGCAACTGATCATAGACGACATTTCACACGATGCACACACCACACGACACCCTCGAGAGCGCGAAAGACCGTGCCGCAGAGATTACTTGGTGGAACCGTGGGATGACCAAGCTCAACGACGTAGATGGCGTTGACAATGCTACGTCGTTCGTCACAGAAGATCTGATTGAGCAAAAGGGTCCCTTCGTTGAGTTCGTCGACGCACCCCAGTTCCACGATCAACCTGCGATGGATTTTCTCGCCGATTTGGGGTATGACGAGGCAATCAACAACGCAATCGTAGAGGAGCTGTTCGGTGGGGACACCGCGGGATCGCTCTACCAGCATCAGGCTGAAACGATTGAGGCTATCGAGACGACCAACCAGGATACCATCTTGGCGGTTCCAACGGCCTCTGGAAAGACGGAGTCGTTCTTTCTGCCCATTCTCAACGACTGCCTGTCAACGGACGAAGAGGGTTTAAAATCAATAGTTGTCTACCCGATGAAAACCCTCGGTGTCGACCAACTCAACCGGTTTCTGACGTATCTCGATCATATCAACCGGTATCGCGACCCTGAAGACCGGATCACAATCGGTATCTGGGACTCCGACACGCCAACGCGTGTGGGTACTCGAGACCACGAAATCGAAGCAGGATCCTACGTTCGCGGGCTCGTCGACCCACGTGACGAGTCGGAGAAGTTGCGCGTCTTCGATGAGACGTCTGTCGGAACTGACGACCACTCATACTCGTGGGTGCGGGTCACTCGTGACGGGATCCGTCGCGGCGTCGATATTCTGCTGACGGTCCCGGAGGCACTCGATTACATGTTCGTCTCGAACAATCCGGAGACCCGTGCAATCCTCGGCACCGAGCCGAACGATCAGCCGGTCAAACATATCGTCTTCGACGAGGCACACGTCTGGAGTGGGATCCAGGGATCGGCAGTCTCGCTTCTCTCCCGGCGACTCAAATCGTTCTACGCTGACCGAGACCCACAGGTTACCATGGTGTCGGCGACGGTCGAGGATCCGCGTTCGCTGGCAAGTGACCTAACGGGAACTCCAGAAGGAGACATCAACGACATCTCCTTTACTGCCCGTGAGTTCCCCGTTCAGGATACACCAAACTTCGACCGGTTCGAACCAGCCACACTCGAGGAAATCGTTCACACACTGGCGCTGGCACAGGTAGATGAACCCGCAGAACCACAGATCGCGCAGTTTGACCTCGAGGGTGCACTCGAGACGCTCCGTTCTATCGGGCTCATCGCAACCGATGACATTCAGCTCGGACCCCGAGCCGAGGACTGGATGCTCGAGCCGATCGTCGACGCCCTCGACAAACAGCTACTCGATCACGAAGATAAAGACGAACTCGAGATTCTCGCTTCGACAGAGGGCCGAAACACCGTCGTCGAAGCAGTCATCGAGGATAGCGGCTTCTTCAGCGGCTGGTACGAGTTCGTCATCAGTGCCATCCCCGAGGTTCCTGCGTTCACCTCGTGGTTCGACTCAGGGACAACAGGTGAGGTTGAGTTCAAAGCTTACGACGACTTAATCGCCGAAGCGACTGAACTCGGACTCGACGACCCTGAGGGTATCCTCGAGACCGTAATGGCGTTCGGTCAGCTCGCAGGAATCATCACTGAGAAGTATCACGTCTTCTTGAAGCCGCCGTACAAGGTATACTGGTGTCAAGAGTGCGATCTCGTGACCCGTGACAGCAAGTGTCCAGAGTGTAACAGTGCGCTTCCGGAGATGCAGTTCTGTCGACGGTGTCACGAGCCGTATCTCGAGTGGGACGACAGCGGCGATGAAACGGTGTTTGCACCGATCAGTGCAGATGGCCCCGTCGATGAGTGTCCCGGCTGTGGGGGCTGGATTAACACCACTGACGCCGGTGTTCCAACATCCTCGCTATTGTCGTACATGCTGACCGAGGTCTGTCGGGTGACTCCGTCTCAGAAGACGCTTGTCTTCTCCGACTCTCGAAGTGCTGCTGAAAGCGTCGGTGACCGGATCATCGAAACCGAGTACGGGCTGATGGCAGAGACGCTCTACGTCCAGGAACTCATCAAGGCTGGCGGCGAGATGGACAATTACGAGCTGTTCCGCGCCGTTTCGGATCGACTACGCGAGGAGTACTGGCAGCCACTCATTCAGAACGAAATCGACGAAGACGGGACAGCCTACAACTTCCTGCGGACACTCCTCGACGACATCGAAGCACACGCGATGCTGAGCCGGTGTGAGAATCTCATCGAGAGCGCGATGATAACCGCAGAACCGGTGACGTCCTTCGACGATCCGGAAGCGCTCGTCGTTGCCCACGAACTGTATACGATGTTTGTGCTGGGCCAAAGCGATACCTTCCGGTACAACAAGGTCGCTTTCGATGGCCTGACGCGAGAGAAGATGGTCGACCGTCTCGACGGTCGGATGGAAATCTCGAGACAACGGATCGACGACGTTCTCGACACCATCCTCGAAACGTTCCTCGAAGAAGGGATCGTTTCGCTCCAATCCTGGGAAGAAGTGCAAAATGCCGTGCAGACGGCTGGAATAGATGAGTCTGCGCGCGACGAGGTACACGCGTACCTCGAGGACGCACGCGAGAAAGTCAACGAGGCATCTCTCCAGGACGAGCCAGCGGATAGCGGGGTCTTCATCAGAACGCCTCGGCGCGACGAGTCGACAATTGTCCTACTCCCGCGTGCTGCGTTCTGTTCTTCCTGTTACTCGTCCTATCCAGTCCCTGACGACGGAGACGGTGTCCACGAGTGCCAGAACTGCGGTGACACACTCGAGACATATCAGCGGTTCACCCGCGAAGGTGATACGCTCAGGGCCGACCCCGGTTACGCAACAGTAGATTCCGGCTGGCCGTATGCAATCGACCACTGGGCCCACGACGTCACGCGACCGTTGCACGACGGCGAGGAGCCTGAATTCATAACCGTCGGAATACACAAAGGAGATATCCCACACACGCTCCGTGGGGCGATTGAGGAAGGGTTCCGAAAAGACGACCCGGACGTCAACGTCGTCAGTGCAACGCCGACGATGGAACTGGGAGTCGACATCGGGACTCTCGACACGGTAGCACAGGTGGGGATCCCGCCGACGTTGACGAACTACGTGCAGCGGTCGGGACGAACGGGCCGTACCCGCGGTAGTTCGTCGCTCGTAATGACCGTCGCTCGAGGGACTCACCCAGTCGACGGACACTACTACGGAAACCTCGAGCGATATCTCGCAGGGTTCGAACCGATCCGAGTGCCGGACCCGTACGACTTCGATGAACTACTCGCCGGCCACGTCGTGACGGAGGTGTTCGCCTACTTGGCCCGGAACCCACACGAATCGAACGTCTTCGAGCGCGTCTTCACGCTCTCCGAGCCCCAGCGAGAGAACTTGAATAGCTACGTGTCTGCAGTGGAGAAGCACCTCTCGATCCTTGGAAACTTCATCCGCGAGGAAATGGACGAACCGCTCCGAGAACACGTCGAATCGGTGTTCGGCCCACGTGGTATCGAGGTTTACGAGGAGGTCTTCTTCGATGAGGGGCCGCTCTCGCTGTCGACGCGAACGGAGCAGACGTTCTCACGGCTTACGTCGATGTCGAGCGGGGCTGACGCGAACAAGAACCTCACGGAGACGAACAGCCGACTTGACCAGTGGCTCTCACGGCTGGGATACTTAGCGAACTACCGCAACTTCGGTCAGACGTTCCCAGTAAAATTCAGTGGACGCAGAGAGCACATCAGCTTCGAATCGTCGGGGCGGCTGTATGACATGTACCCCGGTGAGGAGAACGACTTGGGGGCGGTGCTCACGCTTCACGGGACCGACTACATCGTCGATGACGTTCGAGCGACTTCCTCACCAATCGTGGAACTCGCCGTGTGTACGAACGAAGATTGCGACCGCCCCTTCGAGAGTTACGAGACGGATTTGGAGTTCTGTCCCCACTGTGATGAGCCACTCGAGATAACGGATATCCACGGCGTAAGCAGTGTCGAGTGCAAGACGGCCGTCGGTGGTCAACGCGGTTACAGCACCCGTGGGCTCATGACGACGCACGTCCGCCGTGCGACGGAGGAATTCCACGAGTCGGAAGAAATCACGCTATTTGGCCTGCCAGCGACCGTCAGCTACGGCCAGTTCGAATTGACCAATTTCATCTACGCGTTCGAGCGCCGTCACTCGAGTAGCCCGAAAAAGAAGACCCTGCGATCAGAGGCACTCGTCGAGCGTGATGAGAACGAGTCGGATTCGGCCGGAGACTCGTGGCTTGATCAGTTAGAGGACGTCGAGGAAGAGACGTATCGTCCCGTCGGCCAGCAGTACCATACACAGGGGCTTCACTTCCGTGTTGACCTCGCAAGCGTTCAGGACCGATACGATGGTGTGGGCCACGACGAGAAGTCCTGGCCCCAGGCGTTGGTCAGTCTCGAGCAATCGCTCGAGAAGGCGGTCGCAATCGTCGCTAACTCTGACCGATCCGATTTCAACGTAAAGGTGAGTACAACTGACGAAACGTTAGACATCTTCATCGTCGACGGTCGTCAGGGAGGCAACGGGATCACCTGGCAGGTGTTCGAAGAGATAGACACGCTCGAAGAACACGTGATAGACATCGCGAGCTGTGAGCGATGTCACAGCTACTGTGATGAGTGTCTGTTACTCTCACGAACGCCTGCGTACTATCTCGAGAACGACCTCTTGGACCGACGGACGCTTGCTGGAATCGTTGGAATCGGGGGAGACTAACGTGAGCGTTCAAAAGAGGGTGATCTAGATGAGTCTCGAGATGATCCAACACCGGTTGACACGAACGGGTGTTGCGGTTATCTACGATGAGGTACCCGACTCCCGATGGTGGCTGTTGCGAACGTTGCCAGCGATTTCGTATCTCGGGATCGGTCAGTGTACGTTCCCAACGTCATGGCGACAGCTCGACGGGGGCCAACAGTACCAGTTCCCCGGATACGACTATCACGTGCTCGGGGGTATTGATCTCGAAGAGGGATCTAATCTCTGTGCCCTGACAAACGAGTACTACGAGTCACAGACTCAGTATTCGATCCAACCGTTGGTCACAGAGTTCTCGACAGGAGAGGGTACGCTCGTTGTAATCACCGAAAACGAACGTTTCACGCCTGATGGTGGGCAGCGTCCTCTTTCCCAGGAGCAGTTTGCAACGCGCGTTGGCTCTGCGGACCGCATCTACGAGGCGTTCAGCGAGTATTATAATCAGGAGGGTTGGGAATTGCCCCTAACTGACACGCAAAACCTGTTCGTCCAAGATAACGCGTCACTCTACTCACTCGTGACCGGCGAAGACCTCTCGAATACGACCGAGTTATTTGATCGTCTTCCCGAGGCACCATATCTTCCGCTATACTGGGTGTTCTGTGACGTTTTTGCCCGTCCAAATGAATACGGGAGCGTTCCGTTAGATTCGGATGATCAAGTTCCCGCCCTGGGCAACTGGCTTCGTCGACGAATCGAGTGGGATCGAAAAACCGCGATCGACGTTGCCAAAACGTTGAACCGCACGGTCTCTGACGATGGGAGTACGTTCGACCCCTCCTATGCCAGACGGAGTCCAAAACTTCGCGATGCACGAACCGCCCGACAACGACTAGCACCCGAAGAGAGCCAGATCGATGCACGTTATCACGGTTGGCTCTCGGACATCAACTAACGAAACTGATGATACGATGAGTGAAAATCAAGGATACATCCTCAACACGGTACAGACACCTGGTCCACTACGGACCGTGTTCGAATCGATCCACAGGGGTCATACGACGTCTGAGGAGCTACGCGACGATACTGACCTCCCAGCCAATCTGCTTAAGCAAGGCCTCAATGGGCTTCAGCAGCTTGGCATGATCGGTCGCGAAGAGCCGGACTACTATACGATCGAGTACACCTGGGAGACCGCCGATCGCGAACTCGACTTCCGCATGACCGCGCTCAACCAGCTGGCGACACGAGCGGAACCCGGTGACTGGGGCAAACAGTCAGTCGTCCTTCTGAACTACCAGTATCTACTCCAACACGACATCCAGTACTTCGAGAGTAACGACGAGGTTCTCTTCAACGAGATTAACGACTGGCAGCAGAGTGACTGTGGGTATCGGCCCCGCTCGAGTCAGGGACCGATCGTCCTCAACGAGCCAAAGTTCATCAACTGGACGCGGCTCGTAGACTCACTCGGACTCATCTACAAAATGAGCGGGCGGTCACACACGGTCTATCCCGATTTAGACATGATCGAGCACTCGATCCGATTTGCCGTTGAAGATATCGGTGATGATGGTCGGATTTCGATTGAGGACTATCTCGATTGGCTCAACCAGAATCTCCTGTTGATCGAGTTGACATCCGATGGAACCGTCCCTGCACCGTTCGCTCGTGTGCTGTACACGCTCGTTCGAAACGGCGCGATACGAATCGTTGAACACGGTGATGCAGGTGCAATCAGTCTCGATCGCATACCGAGTCACAGCGACATCGACCGAGAAGCGAACACACTCGAGGTGATCGGATGACGACGAACGAACTCCAGACTCCAGCCATGGCGGATGCTCGGTGCCCGCATTTCGACCAGATCGACGAAGAGACCCTTCGGCGGTTGTTCAGTAAAGTCGCGGCGGTTCGATCCGAGGACCGTCGGTTGTTCGACTTTACACATCGTCGAATGGAGGTCTTCCGGGGAACGAACGCAGCTGATGCAGAGAAGTGGGGCGAAGAACGCGTTTACCGCCTGTTTTCTTCCGATCGCGTCGGTAATTTCGCGGTCGTGATCGAAGGCGAGGTCGGGACGGGCAAATCCGAGCTCTGTGCGTATCTCTCCCACCGCCTGCGTGACGACGGGCGACCACTCCTCCACATCGACAAGGACGACGACCTGATGTCGATCCTGTCCGAGCGGATTCCCCAGTTTTACGAGGAACACTTCGGCGAAGAACTTCCGGGTGCATCGGAGTTCAAACAGCTCCGAGACGACATCCAAAACATCCCCCAGGCTGTCGCAAACAACGCAACTTCAGGGGCAATTCTCAATCTCCGAAGCCGCGGTTACGAGGTTAGTCCTACGGGCGATCAGGAAGACGATATCCGCGATTTCATCCGGGGAAAACTCCAGCTACTCGTGGAAAAGGGCGAGTACGCCCGCGAGATCAAGTTCATCACCGAGGGCGAGTACAAACAACGAGATGAGCTACAAATCTTCCAGCAGTCTGTCGGTATAGAGGAAGCGGTCGATGCGTTCAACCAGGAACTGTGGCGGGAAGTCCGTGACCGATACAACACTGCGTCGCTCGACGATGTCCTCGAGCACGTCGGCAGCCAGTTCACGGATACGCGGCCAGTCATCATCTTCGAGGACTTCTCGATCACGGCGATGGAAGCCGAGAAACTCCGGAACTACATGGAGCGAGACAAGGGGAGTGATAACTGGGACTTCATCGCTGCCGGTACTCGCGATTCGACTGGCGTCTTGCACACGCAGACTGCCGAAGATCGCTTCGAGTTCTTCCAAACGAACGAGCGTAATTCAAACAGCGTGCTATTCCTGGACGAAGACACCGCCGTCGACTTCGTTCGGCCGTATCTCGGCTATATCAAGTCGTTCGACGACAGCGTCAGATACGAAGAGAACGACTCCGGTGATCTGACACTCAAAGAAGCGCCGTCCGGGTCGATCTGTGCTCGGTGTGACTTTTGTGACGAGTCGTTCCGCGACTTGTTCCCCTTCAACCAGACCTTCCTCTACCGACTATATACTGGTCTGGATGAGAGCCAGCAATCACCCCGAGAGTTCATTATGACCGTCTTCGAGGTGCTCGAGGAGTACCACGAGGGATTCGTCGATGTTCCCTCGAGTGCGAGCGCTCTCCGAAGTCTGACGAACAAAGTCTCCGCCGCGGACGAAGTCTACGAAGATGCAGAGGAGTTCGCCGACTTCGCGAAGTGGTACGGCACCATCGACCGGAGCGGCGAGAATCCAGCGATCGTCATCGACAAGCGGTTCGCCGATGCGTTCGGTCTCATTCCTGAAGACCCGGATGAGCTTCCGGAGCAGATAACGGTCGATCAGCAATCTCAACAGGTACTCGTCGCAGAATCCGGTGCCAGTGGTGAAGTCACGACTACGACGAAAACAGGAACGACGAAAACGAAAGAAACCCAGGTCGAAGAGAAGTCCGTTCTCGAGCAGACGATCGATGATCAAAAGGCGACGATCGACTCTTGGCTCGACAGTCCGACCGATCACCCGGAGACTGATCGATACATCAAAACCGCTCTCCGTGTCTTGCTCGAAGAGCTGACGGACGAATATCGTTTCTACGAGGGACAACCGTTAGAATACAACCTCAGTAGCCAGAAGTACCCGTTCGTTTATCCAGATGGTACTGAATCCCCGGATCCAGACCAGATCGTCATCGATCGACACGAGTTCCGGAGATCGGATCTTCGAACGCTCGTCGAGTTCGGTGTCAGGCGAGTCGAGAAGAAAAATACCGCTGACCTTGAGGAGACGCTAGAAAAGTTGGGTACGCAGCTGACCGATTACGCCCACCAGTGGCGGCAGAAAATCATCGACACGTACCTCGAGGACGACAGCGTATTCTATAAGCAACACGCCAAGTACGACTTCACCGATTTCGTTCTCGCGTCTTACACCCACCTGTGCCTATTAGATTCGCCGTGGACGGATCCCACTCCAGAAAACCTCAATGATCGATTTGAGAGTGACGAAGAGTTCTCCGTGGACTCACAACTTCGGGAACAACTGAAGGCGGCACTACCGCCAGAAGAGTACGAACATATTGAATCTGCGATGGAGTACGCGGACGACATCGAGCGGATGATGGGCGAGTTACTTGCAATCTCGTCCGGGAGTCTCGACGTCCCTGCTGTCCGCCAACGGATGGAGCGCTCCGAGCCATACGATGTCCTGACGATGCTTGGACGCGGGTACATCAACAACATCGAGAGCCGAGTGCGGTTCGACACGAGAAAGTCGCTGAAGGACTTCGCCCACGCGATGTACGACGTCCGACGTGAACTCGACGAGATCAGCGAACGTGAGTTCGACGACGAGGCCGTCGAAACGGTCTCCACAGAGTTCGCCGGCGTCGACCTCGACAGGATTACGGACCTCTACGAGAGCCTCGAAACGTACGATGACGTGAATCCTGACTTCATCGAAGAACTTGGAAAATTCTGTCGGCACTCCCAGGAGGATATCGATGAATCCGTAGATGCAGCGATCCGTGCGAGGGAACTTCGGGATGGTGACCGAGCGGAACGGATCCGCGCGGCGCTGATCAGTCAGAAGTTAACGGTGATGCCTGTCGTCAACCAGTATCAGAACGTCCCACTCGAGATTAACGAGGGTGATGCAGGGAAAGAGCGTCTTGGTGGCCGGTTTGTGGAGGTGAGTGACCACTATGTCAACTGAATCAAAGTCGTTCGAAGAACAAATCGAGGATATCTATCAGCAGTATCGCCACAAGAAACTCGAGAGCCGTCTCGATGAAATTGCGGAAACAATGGAGGAAACCGTTCTCCAGCAGGTTCTTGCTGGGGAGTTTCTCCAAGCCACGATTGAGATCGATCAGGAGGCAAAGGAAGCAGTCCAAAACGCTCGTCGCCACCTTGAGAATAACGAGTACGAAGAGCTGAACTCGATAATTGATAACGTAGAAGAGTTGGTCGAGGATCAGGAACGGCAGGTTAGCAACAAGATCCACGAAGAACGGATCAACATGAACAGTATGGTCAACGGTATGCAGCGGCTCAACAGTCGCGTCGAACGAGTTAGTGAGGAAAAGATCACTGCCATCGACGAACTCTTAGACAACTGGGACTGGAAAGGCCATGTGTACCGAGGTGAGGATGACAGCCTTGAGGCTCACAAATCGAATGCTGCAGAATTCGGACGAGATATGCGACGGTTTTTCGAAGAGGCTCGAGACGATATCTTCGGGCCGTATGAGGGAACTCCGATTGAACCGATCGTTGACGACCTCTTATCAGACGATCCGTTATACCTCGACTCGTTGACTGACGATCAAATTGAAGAACTTCGCGACTCTGATCTAGAAAGCTACGTCAAGCTCTCTCTCTCCTAACTACACAGAGGGTTTCGAAGTACCTTTCAACGGATCGAACATCGATTTCCGCCGGTACCACGAACTGCTTTGCCGAGCCGTGGAGTCTGTCGGCATCCATCGCCGGTACTTCGATCACCCCCACTCGTTCAGCAACGTACAGGACGCGAACGGTACGTTCGATTGGACAGCGACCGTCCGGTCCGGTCCACGCTCGAGACGGATCATCGCCAGTATGGCGCACCTGCTCGAGAACTCGTCGCCGATGAAGAGCTTGTCGCGCTGGCTGTGTTCGAGCGGGTCGCCGTCCTGCTCGCCCCACTCCATGAGCGTCACGTAGCCGGGGATCCAGCCGTCTTGTACTCAACATATGCGATGGCGAACGATGTCGCTGACAACTACTCGAAGTGGGGACTCGCCGAGACCGACCAGCTGTCAGAAGAGATGACGGACGCTGCCGTCAATATCTGGTCGCTGTAGTTCCTACCTCGCCAACCGGCAGCGGATACATATCCCCCAAAATGCCGCTATGGGAGGTGATCTTCTTGATAACTGTATAGACAATATTAACTATTCCTCAACGTCGGCTTTGATTCGCAATGCGATCTGAAGGTCGATCTTCTCTACCTTCTGGAGATCGTCAACAGAGGCCTCTTTTAGTGCTTCTCTCGACGCATACCCCGCTTCAGCGAGAGCGATTGCATCTGATTTGAGCACGCCGCTGACGCTTGTTAGTTCCTCGAGACTTGACTCCTCAGCACTAGCGTCCGTGGGATCTGAGGTAACAGTAATCTCTTCCGCAGAACCCTCGCTATCAGCTGTAGAACTACCAAATTGACCATCGCTGGCAGCCGTAGCTTTTTGGATTGAAGATCGCTCGTCAGAATCGAGTCCAGCGAGACTGATAGCATTGGCCCAAGATCCGAATCGAAGAGATCCAATTCCACCAGTGACATCACCGTACTTATTCATTTCAGTTGTCGTCGGTGGATGGCCGAGCTCCTCCGCTAAGTCCGAAATCGCATCGAGGATTTTCGTGTTAGTGTACTTTCGATTAGTCCAATCCGGGACGTCTGCAGAATCGAATCCAGCTTCCTCGAGTGCGTGATCCCACGACTCGAAAACCGTTTCATAGGCTGTCGATCCGTACTCGCCGTAGGAAATGACCAGTTCTTCAGTCGGAGGCTCATCGATTATCTCCGCAAAACGCTGTATATCTTTGACAAGCGCGTCCTCGGTCACCTCTACTTGTCCAGCATGGTCTTCCGTCTGCTCCTGTGTTGCGGGCTTCTCAAGCTTGCTGGACGCACCGGAGTGGGTTGTCACTTCTCCTGTATTGCCACCCTCCTTATCAGAAGACGCAGAACTAAGGCGGGAAGTATCCGATGTTGACTTTGCCTCACTTCCGTTCTTGCCTGAAAATTCCTCTGTGGTGTAAGTCGTGAGTTCTGCCTCTGAAACGTCTTCGGGAACAATACCAGCCTGCTTGTACGCGGTAACCAGCGACCCGAACACCTCGCGGTATTCCTGATGGGTGTTCCGACACTGATCATTAACCTCGCTTGCCGTGGGAAGCCGCCCCATTTCTTGGGTGAGAGAAACTAATTCGATGATGAGGTCGCGTTCTTGCAGGTCAATAGATTCATCAGGCGAGGAAGCTGTACTGGAGTGTTCGAGTTCGTCTTCAGACGCCCCTTTCTTAGTCGAACTGTCTGGTTCATCATTCAGAAGCTGCTCTGCCCCATCAGTGGCCCGGATGAGGCTATTTTCATCACGGTAGTAATACGATTTCAATTCTGACTCGAGGTACTGATGAACCTCACTTCCAGAATCTAGGTTCCAACGCTCCTGCAGTTCGTTGTTCTTCGTTGGTTGGAGATTGATTAGGTCTGCTAATCGCGCCTGTGCTTCCGAAGAGAGGACCGTATCATCTCTTCTCTCTCTTTCACTGTGGGTTGACGAATTCGAATCAGTTCGCTCCTCTACCTGTCCGAAAACAAAGCCACCGACTTCTTCAGTACTGTCTTCAAACTTATCCACTTCCTTTCCCCCATCTGCAATGAGTTGTGCCGAAGCTGCCGTTGATTGCCAGCCCTGGCTACGCTGACCGCCGTTGAGAGAAGAAACAATCGAAGCCAAGATCTCCATCATGACACTCGTTCGTTGTTTATACCTAGCATTTTGGCAAGGCGGTGTTAAAACGCTACCTACTACGGCCCAAACTGTCATCCTACGCAGGGGTCAACGATGTGTCTCGAACTGATTTTGTATTTCATTCACTACTGCATCTCCAGCTATCTGCCAACTATCTGGCCATTCTTCACCACGTTTTGGCGGCTCAAAATCAAAATCGACTGGATAGTAGGAAAGATAGTCAATTGCGCCGCTCGCGACGTGACCAACGAATTCGGCGTTTTTCCGCTTCGATGAAACGCCACCTCGAGTAAGGTCGTAGTATCCTGTAAAGACGTGGAAAACAACGACCTCTGAAGCTTCTATCGTTCCCGTGCTCAAATGACGGAACAGCTTCGCAGAATTATCCGCTGGATCAGCGCGACGCCACTCTAGCTCGATGAGAATTAGTGTCTCATCATCAAGTCCAGCAACGTCGACCGGGGTTCCAGCAATGTTGTGTTCTGTCTTCCAATTAAATTCTGGATACGATGCGGCAAGCTGCTCGTGAAGATGGTGTTGTACTGCTGATGCGAACTCTCCCATGCCTAACAGTCTATCTAAACTAGACGAATAAGAAACACCGTCATCAGTCCCTTGACTGGCTTATTCGATTTTGTTGAATCGCTGTAAGGCGGTGAATTTCATTGTTTGACGGCACGCCTGATGTTGTAGACGACACACATTAGAGCAATTTCATGGACTCTCGATATCAGCTACGCGCCCGTACGGCGTAGCCGAGCGAGCGCTTAACGGCTGAGTTGACGATTTCGGTAATTGACTGCTGAGCGTACCGATATTCATCAATACGAGCGTTGTGTGCGTGATCGTACGGCGTGAAGATTCGATGTTTAATCAAGGGTGAATGTCGTGTTCGCGGAGTTGTTGATTGTCATAGCCCTTATCAGCGGCCAGTGACTGCAGATCGCCCGCGTTCTGGCGGGTGATATGCTCACAAAGATCCGCGTCACTGACTTCTAACGTCGTCGAACAGTGAAGATCGAGTACAGCCTGCGTTGATGTATCGATGAATTTTGAGACTTTGAGAATCTGGACGCGATAATTCGTTCACTGGCAATAGTGGCGGCTCGCACGATCTCGTTCGTAGATGGTTGTATCGATAGCAGCGTGCTCGGAAAGGTCGTGCAGCTGCGTCGACTGGCGCAGCAGCACTCGACAGATGCTCATCTTGATCCGATCAAACGCTTTATACAGTGTGGAAAGTGCGGGGAGATCGGCTACATCAAGGCCGATCTTCCCTGTTATTTGTAACATTTCTTTTAGCAGATCGATTGTCATCTGATAGGAGATGTCGAGGTAAATCCGGTGACAATACAGCGAAACGAGGGCATAGTTGGCGAATCCACCGCCCAAGAGTGATTAGCATAACCTCTGGATGTTCGGAAGGAATCGTTCAATCCACTGTTCAGCGAAACTGACTCGCGTGAGCCGGTCAAAACAGGAACAAATTATCAATGATCTTATCACTAGATGAGACAGTGATTTTCACTTCATCATTTAAGACTGATAGAAGCGAATCAATAACTCACGGAGAGTATGATCCGGGGTCCTGCCATCCCATAATTGTTGAATGCTAACTATACACACTGTTTATGCGCCGACGCGGCGTACTATTATTTGGTGATCAGACTGTGACACACGCGAGCGGTGAAATTCCCGAGTTCGATCCGAAGAAGGCGCGTAAATTCTTCGAGCGTAACTTCGGTGAGCGGACGGCGCGACCGAACGTTCCGAGCTGGAACGAGATGCAGCGGTCGAGCGAAACTGGCGTGGGATCCCAGACCGGTGGCGAGGCCGACCCGGACCAGGTTGGGCTTATCGGCGTCCCGTTACACGTCGAGTACGACGAACTCGTGGCCTATCGGGCCCGGGAAATCCTCGGCCCGCTGTTCCGGCAGATCGCCCGCGAGGAGGAAGTGCCTGTCGAGGAGATGACCGCGGCCGCGCGGGAACTGGGTATCCTGTTCGAACACGACGAGGAACTGTTGTCGTATTCAATGCTCACGGCCGGGGAACAACGGAAGATGAACAGACACCTCAGGCGGATCCTTAAATCGAGGTTCGCTATCTACGAAGACGCCCTCGACCGCGTCGAGGACGTCCCGACGCCGAGCGGCGTGTACAGGATCGTCCGGACGGGCGGACTGTCCCTCGTTGATGACTTCACCGGCCTGACTGCAGACAGCTTCACCGCCGAGTTCCACCTCGTTCGGGGCTATCCGCACCTAGTCTGGCTGTTGTACAAGTACAACAAAGAGGCCTTCAACTTCCTGTCGTTCCCGGCGACCATCGAGACGATCGAGGAAAACGCCCGCTTCATTCGGAAAGTTATGCGATACGCGCTCAGATACGAGCGGGTCAACGAAGTGCTGGGCTACCGACTAGGGGCCAGTCTGGAGGAGGTGGTCGGGCCGCTGGAGTGACCGGCCACATCGGGTCGGCTGGTCAGTACATTGCAGTTACGATCTGAGAGATCTGAACACGGCACATTCTCCTTCTATTCATACTCTGGTGACGAGAGTTCCGTGAAACCACCTTGATGCGGCGTCTATAACATCAAGCAGGCTGTCAAACAGCGAAATCCAACTCCGTATGGCGATTCAACACAGCCGCTTATTCTTTTTACAGGCGGCCGAGGCGAATGCCCTGGGGCGGTTCACCGACGAGGGAAACGTTCATACAGTCGCATTGAACACAACGAAGTAACTCGCATCTTTATCACATGAAACATATCGATCGGAACACTGATCCAAATCGTCTAAAGCCAGAGGTCAGGCCGCTCATCCAGTCTTTCCTCCATAATCGCCAACTGTTCGACACTGAACAGGATGATGCAGCGTTCCTCACCAGTGCATTGAAATACGCCTCGCAGCAACAGAAGCGTCGTCAAACGACACCGTATGACGGCGACAACCAGTTCGTCAACGATATCATCGATATTTTCGGCTTCGATCCACTAGACTTCCAGATCAACAGCTGGCAAACGGTCGACACTCTTGAGCGTGCCCAACGAGAGGATGGTCGGACCAAAGCCGCGATCTTCTCGGCTCCCACTGGATTCGGGAAGACCGAAGCGTTCCTCGGACCACTCTATCAACTTCTTCGCGACGGACGCCAAGAGTCCGTTGCGATTGTCTATCCAAGCCGAGCACTACTCCAGGACCAACTCGGGCGTATCCTCGAGCACATCCATACCATCCGTGAAAAAACCGGTGACGAACTCTCAGCAGGCGTCTACGTCGGCCGACAGCCATACGAACTCGGAGATGTTTCCGGCAATGGGCGCTTCTTCGATCAATCACAGGTTCCTCCTCGGTTCAGACTGACGAACTGCTGGTGTGGGGACGGATCGAACGCATTGGAATTCCACGGCTCATCCAGGTCCTACGAACTGCGGTGTGAGCAACACCCTGAAGAGCACACGTTCACCGACCGGGATCTGGTTCTCGCTCGAAAGGAACTCGTCTCGAACAACCAGCCGAATATTATCCTCACGACCCTCGAGTCTCTCGAGGGCTTCGCTCTCAAACCGAATTACCCGCTGGTCGACCTGATCGACACGATCGTTCTTGACGAGGTTCACCTCTACACCCAGCTACGGGGATCGCATGCAGCCAACGTAATCAAGAACGTAAACGACGCATCTGACGATCCGATCCTGTGGTTAGGATCGAGTGCAACAATCGATAATGCGAATAGGTTCGGAAAACGTCTTTTTGACGTTTCATCTGACAACATCGAAACGAAAGAACCGCCCGCGTCTGACTTCGATGAGGATCACGACGACTACGAACACTACTACTTCCTGCTCGCAGATAGCGATGGACCCGGTGCGGCTCCAATGTCCATCCAGCAGCACATGATGCTGGGTCACAGCCTTCTCGAGGACGAAGACGGTGATCGCAGCAAGCTCCTGGGGTTCATCGACAGTATCTCGCAGGTGAATCAAAAACGGATCCAGCTCGAAGATGCCGATAGAGAGCGCGAACTATGGCGGTATCACACTGATCGTGAGGCGACCGACGACTGGCCGTGGCTTGCCGATCAGATGGATCACGCGTTCATCGACGAACCATTGTCGCTCATGCCAGTCTACTCGGATGCAGGATTTGACTCTGAGTCGGCATCGAAGAGCGATGTCCTCCTGTCAACATCGTTCCTCGAGGTTGGAATCGACGTCGGAGAGATCAAAATCGTTACCCAGTATCGAACGCCATGGAACCTTTCGTCGTTTCTCCAGCGAGCGGGTCGAGCAGCGAGAGAACCGGGAATGGATGCACACATCGTCGTCTTCCTCTCGAATCTCACCGGAGACGCTAACATGTTCTATCGGGCCGATCGGTTCCTCGGATCAGAGATTCGAACTCCTTTGAAAACGGACAACAGCGTCGTCGAGTGGATCCACAAGTGTCTCCGAAAGTACTACAACCGTGCCTCAGAGGTCAGGGAAAACCGCCATCAGTACATCACATCGCGTGAGAGCCATCTTGCGTTTCTCGATGGGTATCTCGTCGACGACCTCGGCTTCGATCGCGTCTACCACATGATCGATGAGCCGAGTGCTTTCTTCGAAGAAGAGTTCGACATTGAGGTCACGAGTGAATCACTGTTATCGAAAGAGATCGTTCAAGAGGTCCGTGCGGATCTCGCGAGACACGTTCGAGAGCTCGAGGACGAGTTTGAAGACATCGAAGGCTACTTCGACGTCGACGGTGGTGAAATCGTCCGAGGATCGAGCGCCATCGACTCACACCTCGATGACGTTCAGGAGGAAATTCTGACGCTGGTAAAGGCCTTCCTGGGTCAGACCGGGGGGTATGAATCGGTGCTTCGCGAAGCGGGAGAATCCAACTACGAAGAGAACGCTCGCGAACTACGAGACACACTCGAGAACATCCGTCAGAGAGCTTCGTCGGCCGAAGGATCCCCTTCGGAGCGGGTAGAGCACTTCTCCGTCCTTCTTGCGGACGTCTTCCGTTGTACTGGCGATCTCATCCACCTCCGGACCGCTGCTAACACTGCGGCTGACCGGTCAGTGCCAACGGTGAACATGGATGAGCTCCAGGCGGTTCAGCAAGCGGTCGATCAACTCGACGCACTCTCGTCCGATGATAGGCTGGCTAAATTCTACCGCACTCAGCGACGCGTATATTACCTGCAATCCGCTCTAAGCGAACTCGAAGAATACGTCGACTACTATACACCCTATCTCAGCGTGTTCGCGGTCAAACATCTGCTGAGGGCAGCGTACTACGTCGACCGTTATCTGCGAGTCGACGGCGATCGTCTCGCCAGAGAAGTCTGGTACGTCCCACCCAACTATTACGGAGATACTGGACGATACGTTACCGTCTTCCGTGGAGAGAACGACCATGAAGGAACTGAAGAGTCAATTGACCAGCTTGTAAGCACGTACGCTCCGTACAGAAGCGAGTACCAGTCAGACTCGGGTGTGATGCAAGCGTTCTTGCCACACACGAGGGTGACTGAAGACGGCGTGGAATTCGAGTTCAAGAAAGACATCTCGGGAGAAGAGCGGGATGGAATGCTCGTTCCGGATACGATACGCACGAGCGAAATCACTGATCTCACGGGCGATCGGGCGCTCAACATCGTCCGGTACTGCCCCGAGTGTCTCCAGATCCTCACTGACCTCGATGTGTGTCTCCGCCACGACGACCGTGAATACGGCAAAATCCACTCGACCGCGAACGTCAACACGCGAGTCACGGAACGGGTTGCAGAGGAGTCTACGGGCACGTTGACGCTCGCAGACTTCACGGCCGCTATCGAACTCGCTGGAGTAACGCTTGACATCAAACCTGCGAAGCCAATGGGTCCAGACATCGGCTATCATTTTGACAGTTCGAAAGAACGCTTCCAGCGCGAAATCTCGAGTCCGGACACACCACTGGGTTTCCAGCTCGAAACGAGAGGTCTCATCTTCGATATCGAACCATTCCTCGAGAGTATCGAAGACGGTTTTCGGGCTGAAGTGGCCCAGTACAAGGACCTCGACGAAGTAGACTACCAGCACTTGCTCTATCACACGGCAGCTCACTTCTACTTACAGCTGACTGCAGACGTGAGCAGCGTCAATCCCACGATGTTGCTCTATGGCTTCGACGAGGAGAAAGGCGAGGTCTACGTCTTCGAACGCTCAGAAGGTGGACAGGGGATCGTGGACCTGGTATACGAAGAACTACGGACTGATCCCGGTTCCGTCCTCGAGGCGATTACGCGGCTCACGTACAACGAGCAGGTGATCGCCGAACGGCTATGGGCCGATGAGGATTTCGTCGACGAGGTTATCGCAGAAAATGCCGCGGACGATCAGATACGGGGCCTAATCGAATCTCATCTCGAGGTCCTCTACGACGACGTTGTCGACCGAGTCGAGGAGGAAATCATTTCGACCGTCGATCGCTGTCGTCAGTTCGAAGCTGACGAGGGAGTGACTCTAGCCGAAGCAATCCGAACCAAACACGTCGTTGCACGTGAGCAGGTCGGCGGTGCAGACGAATTCCCGGAAGACGAAGTATCGGCCCTCGAGGTCGATATCGATGACGTCGACCGCGTCGAGACTATGTTTTATTCGCCGGATATCGACGGCTGCGTCGAGAACCTCCATCTCTCGGAATGTATATCCGGACACGATCAGAAGGACTCGTTAAGCTATGTGGTGCTCGAGGCACTCCGTGATTTCATCCTTACTACAGTCCCTTCTGAAAACGCGACCAGCGCCATGTTTGATCGAGAGCTTCCGCCTGCAGGTGAGATAGATGGTACAAGCGTTTTCATTGACTTCTAACAGCCTCGCGTATTTCATCGGGTACACGCTCGTCCATGCCCAACGGGTCGCGATCGTTTCGCCGTGGATGAGTGACGTTGAGCTCAAGTTCCCGGTCACGAACGCTCTCGAAGAGCGTACGCTTCGTCTATCCGAGGCTCTCCGCCAGCTGCCAGAGACGGAAGTGATGATCATCGTCAAGGAAGGCGAATCGCACAACGACTATCTTCGTCGCAGACTGCCAGACCACGTTACTCTCATCGAACTCGACGATCTTCATGCGAAAGCCGTGATCTGTGACGAATACGTGTACCTGGGTTCTGCAAACATCACTCGAGGTGGCTTCTCTCTCAACCGCGAACTCTGTGAAGTCATCGAGAACGAATACGAGAGTATCGAAGCGTATCTCGAGGCAGAGCTTGACATCTACTGTTCTGATTTTTAAACAGAAAGCAGCGCTCCTTGTCCTTTTGTGGGTGGGAGTGAAGCACGTCTACTCCGCTACGTCCCCGTGAGATTATATCATATATGGAGAAATTCATACAAGATGTTGTTAATAGCCGTTAGCGATTTGAGTCAGATGGGTCTGTTGAAACCCTTTGTTGTTGAGATTTAGTAGGACGTCCCAGCGGTCCCTTCCCAGTCGAGTGTCCGCGAGGAGATGATCGTTTCATTGTAGACTCAATCTAAAATATGATTATTCCCGAGGGTCGTTTCACGACCTCAGATGGACTGCCGATCCGGAGAAATTCCCAGCTGATGTTCAAGAAACTGGTCGACATCCCCATACTCGTTTTCTCGAATATCGCACAACTCGATATTGACGTTCAGTCCGTTATACGTCATGTTTGCTGACCCTTGATAGAGTACCCTGTCAGTCACGATTGCTTTCGCATGCAGCCCGTCAACTTCGTGAATCGACACGTGGTCACTAATCCGCGGGAGAAGCGAGGTCGGTTTCCGTCTGTTGTGATGATTCTGGTTTGGGTCCACGAACACCTCGAGATCGACATCAAGTATCTGAACAGTTTCGGAAAACCGAAGCCTCTGGTCCGAGATGCGGTCAGAGTCAGGGAATCGAACGGTGATATCACTGACCCATGGGGACACGACGGCCATTTGATCCGCGTTGAGGAAGGCCGTCCCGAGGAATTTGGCAATCTCTTCAGAGTGAATGGAAAATGTTCGAACCATCGATGATTGCCCCCGGAAGCGCCTCACGGCCTAAGACTTCCTCATCCCAGTCGTCATTGTTCGTCTGTTCGGTCACGTAATCGTGAAGTCGCTCAAGCACGACGTTACTCAACACAGCGCTCTGATCTTCGACAATACTGTACGCGAGGTGGAGGTTCTCCACGCAGTCGTCGACATCAGGGTCCACTATGAGATTCCGGAGTTCTTCTGCCAGAACGCTGTCCGGCGTGTTAGCCACCAATGTATCGATTGGGTCGTGTTTTCCATCCTCGAACTGCATTTGGGCAGCCATGTAGCGTATCTCATAAGCGACGTCCTGAGGCACACCGGTCACGTCGGCAAACTCATCAAGCTGGTCGACAGTGTGGTGAACTTGTTCTTTGACATCGTCTACAATTCTGTCCGTCGCGACCACAACTCTGTCTCGAACATACTGATCAATCTGGTCCTGATCATCGTCTTGAACAGCCTGGACAAAGTCCTCGTCAGCCCAGAGTGAGCCGTTGATTAGCTGGGGATTCGCCGCTACCCGGTTGATGGCACGCAACATGCGTTCGTGATCCGTTCGGGTGCGTACCTGCTCAAAGAGGTCGACGATGCCTTGCCCACCTTCAGCGTGCTCGAAGACAGCGACTCGGTGATTCTCGATGTCGACCCCATAGAGGAGCTGTGCCTGGTTAACGCCACTGATGTCAGAGATAATCTCGAGCAAGAAATGGGCTGCAGTATAGTGGGCGACTTCTTCAATGTCGGCGTCCGGATTATGACGTGCGAATTCGCGCTCAAAGACCTCGTCGCCAACGAGAATGTCAATGAACTCGTCCAAGTTCCAGATAGCTCCCCGGGTGTTGAGCGTGAACCCAAGTGGCTGCTTGAAGCCTATGTCGACCTCTTGTTGATTGTCGCGATCGGTCCGGAACGGCGTCGTACCATCGCCAGTCGGGTCTCCCATCGGATATGCTGGGGTAATAGTGAGGTCGACACTGTCCAGCCGAACGTTTGCAGAGATATACTCCACCCCTAATTCGTCTGTAACCTCACGTTCAGGCTCAAACGAGGTTCCGACTTGTGGATTCGAATGGAGTTGCCCATAAGCCATCGTATCCGATCCCTCCGGACCGGCGTCCCACGTATCGCGCCCAACATAGAGAGACTCCTCACAGTACCAAACGATAGCACGAGCCTGATCACCAGATTGGTCGGTGACGCTTTTGACAGGCAGCGTACTTGGTGTAATTACTTCTTCCCCGGGTTCAGTAGAGAGGCCGGAGACATCGAAGTAGTAGTCTTCTGTAGCATCAATGGGTGCCTCCTCAACAGGAGGATTGAACATCTGCAGAGACCCGTCAGAGAGGTACTTTGACATATAGGGAGCATACTCGAAAAAGAGCTTCGTCAGCGGGACGTCCCCTTGCTCAACTTCATCTTCATCGTCGTCATCGCTTTTGAATCGGTTCTCATAGAGTGCATCGACACTGTCGTCCTCCCCAATTTCGCTCCCTTCGTCTTCCGGGACTACCGAAAATGTCTCGCCAGCTTCGCCGAAATACGACGTGGGAACGAAGTGTGGCGGCTCAAGCTCTGCACGCTGATTACCGAGGTTACCCGCGCGATGGTAGAAATAGATTGCCCGTAGAAGAGCTTTGATTGCGGGCACCATGAGGTGGCCATATACCCTTCCGTCTTCGAATCGTTGATTCTCGAAACAGTAGTACTCTTGTAGCGACCGTTTCAGGAAATAGATCCGCTGCCATCGCTGGCGTTTCTCTTCGATGTCGTCGTCGCTACGAATGGTGCGTGCTTCCTGCGCGGCAGCGATGACTTCTTCCAGACCCAAGTCGAAGGGAAAGGACTTGGTAACCCCCTCGAGGTTATCGGCGACGCCGACTAATTCGCTGTTGATTTCGTTGAACAGGTCATCAAGCTGGTCGTATCGGTCGCGACGATCGTACTGCTCGTCCTCCAAGATGTCCGATGCTCGGCCGAGCTTCTCACGAACGTCTTCAACTGTATCCTCCGCAGACTGATTCTGAGGAGTGGCCTTATCCATGACTGTCTCTGCCTCTGAGATAGTCCTCTGAATGGCACTGTTGACTCTCTGAGACAGACCGTTCAGGCTTCCTGTTTGGAGAGTTACGCGAGGGGCTGGTTCCCTCACCAGCGAGGCTACATTGGACAATAGCGCGTCTTGTTGGATATGGTCGAGCACATTATATGTTTGTTGAACTGATTCAAGATCCTGCAGGGAATTCGGAGCAACAACTTTCTGTCGGAGCAATGTTGAGAGTTCACTAGACGGTCCAAAAATAAAGTTAGCAAAGTCCTCGAAAGATTCTTCGGAGGAATTTTGGAGGAAGTGTTCAATAAACAGTTCTCGTTGCCGATTTAGTGATGGTTGATTTGCCGCACTCCGGATCCGATAGACGGTTTCGAATGCCTCGTACAATTGGTCATGGATCCATTCCAGAATCTCGTTGTCGACGTTCAGTGGCGTGGTAATTTCTGGGTCAAGGAAGGTATCAGCCCGGTGGAAGAGACTTCGATCACCGGCATCATCTCCCAGGACGATAAGGAAGTGAGCATCGTTCCCTTCCTTCCGTGAAGCTCGGCCAATTCGCTGCACGAACTGCGACATCTCCCACGGGGCTCGGTACTGGCTAATGACCTTGATAGCAGGTATATCAATTCCCACCTCCAACAGTGACGTACTCAAAATTAGATCAGTATCGCCGAATTCGTCTGCCCGAAGACGCAGGTCGGCGGATGTGGGTTGCGTCGTGAGGTCGTCATCAATTAACTCGTGACCGGGAGTTGTCCCGACTGGATCGGAGTTGAGGTATGGCGTTTCAGTGGCGACAGCCGCCCAATCATCCTCGTCTTCATCGTGGTACTGCCATCGTGAAGCGTTTTCAAAATCGCGGATTTGAAAGTGGCGTTGGTTTACTTGGCTGACACTATCGATGAATGCAAGCGCCTTCTTTCGTGGACGGCCGTTCCGTTCTTCGAGAAGACCGTGCGCAAACAACAGAATCTGCTGAATAAACGTGGAACTTGTAGCGACGTCCTCATTCGACGTGACAAAGTGGAAGTGCTCCGTGTCATCGGAATCCTGCATATCTCCTGAATCCGTTCCGATAACCGAGATATCGCCGCGATCGATATCGAAAATGTCGCTCCCGAACGATTTCGGTTTGTCAATTGTCGCACTTGACCCGACGAACAGTAACCCCGTCTCGTCATCGACACGCTCTTCGATCGACCGCTTGGTATTGCGAATGACATTCGATGCGTGGGCTCCGTACGTGCCGCGGTACAGATGCACCTCGTCGAAGACAAACGTCCGATATGCGTCGATAATATCGTAATTAGGCTTGACCGCAAAATTTTCAAGCGAATTGATGGTGGTTAAGAGGATATCAGGAGGATTCCCGCCGTTGCCACCGCGGACCGACTTCCGAGAGAGTTTAATTTGAGATTCATCAAAAGTAGGCCCTTCGAGCGATTGCGCTTCGAGCGTATATGTCTTATCAGCATCGTCATAAGTGAATTCGAGCGGGACCGGCTCATCTCCTCCAGTCCATTGTGCGATCCGGAATTCACCCCAATCCACCAGCGATGAGTATTTGATGCCGCTGTTGTCCTGTGGGACGTCACCATTGTAAATACCAATAGAGATGTCCGACCCGTACTGTGACCGCATTTCTTCCATCGTCACAAGGAACCGTTCAAGTTGATCCTCAAGTAGTGCGTTACGAGGATAGACGATGACGATTTTACCGAAGCCTCGGCCCTGGTTTGTCGCTAAATCGTGGAAAATGGGGCCGGCGAATCCCTCTGTCTTCCCGAACCCGGTCGGCGCTGACAGAATAGCAGCCTGTGATGAAGTTTCTTCCGTCCGGGCAGTCCGCATCTCGTTCAGCCGCTCCCAACAGCGTTCCTGAAACGGAATAGTTTCGTCAAAGCCGAGAATTTCCTCCAAGACCTCACGGATATACTCGTCTCCCCCGGTGTAGGGTCGACGGTCCGGGCGCTTAACGGGACGCTGGTGATATTTGATCGCGTCCGTCACCAATGCAGCATCGTCCTCGTCCCCCCACCGTTGCCTATTGAAAACGATGCCTTGCAGAAGGGTTTGAAGAGATGCATCGAATCGAGAAAAATCCGTATGTCTGTCAGCATAATCCATACCCTTTCGTTGCTACGACCTCACTAATAGATTCTGGTAATTCCTGGAGGATGTCAAGGTTAGACCGTCGTATTGTGGTGGGTTGCGAAAGCTGTGAGCCACGATCTAGTTGATTCAGTTGTGCTATCGTGGGGAAATCGGTGCCAAAAGCGCCTGGTTCGGTATTCGAAGATTCCGAACCAGACTTCGATGAGCGAGCGATTTCCCCAGGTTTCGCGCTCGTAGTCGCAGGCGAGGAGTTCGAGCGGCCAGTCGTACCAGGGGCCGCAGTCAGCCCGCTCCAGCGGGCGACCGCGGCACCATTGGTGCAGAAACGCCGCGAGGACACGCGCGTTCCGTCGGTGTGTTCTCACGCGAAGATTGTCTTAGAAAATATCGAATATTATTTGTTATTATATGAATGTAATTTCGACGGTGCGAGTGATCTGGTCAACCTGTTCGGTTACCTCTACGACAATCACGTCCGCTACGAAGGCAACCCAACCACCGCACTTGGTACCTCACCTATCGACTTAGTCGCTGATGACCGCTTGCTGGGTCACTTTATCGGATTCTTGATTCAGGCAGAGAATTTCGATGAAAGACTGTCCATCGTCTTCGTAGACGAGCCCATCATTCTCGAGCTGGAACTCAACCTCGCCACCAAGATAGCCCGTTCGTTCGTACTCACGCAGCGTCGTGGGATCGCCATACTCCCAGCAGATGATGAGATCGACTTCCTCGAATGTAAGATCATCTTCGAAGTGATCCGTCAGCGAATGATGTACAGCTGCGTTTCTGAGTTTACCACCTTGTCTCACTATTGCGTGAACGTCGGCGTTGGGGTCGAAATCCTCGACAGTGATCGTCGAAGCATCTGATTTGCTGTTGGCACGCTCGAGTGTGAGCAAGACTTCCGTCCGGTTGGTCGGCTCAAGCGCTTGCCCTGATTCGATGCGTTCTCGTCGGTCTTTCAACGAGCTTCGGCGGTTTCGGGCACGACGCTTGATTTCGGCATCCCGCCGGGTCTCGAGATACTCCTTGAACCATGGATCCTGAGCGACCTTGGAGAGGTAATATTCGGCTTCCTCTGTAAGCCGTTGGTACACAGGACTGGATTTATTCCGGATAGACTCTCGGTTTGCTGAGAGTTCAATGTATTGGCAGTTGACAACGAAGAAGAAGTGGAGGAACTCGTTGTCATGCGAAATTGCCTCGTTCAATCGCTCAACCTTGATGTGATCTTTCGCTAGCCAGACACCGAACTGTGCGGAGTGTTTACCGTAGGTCGGTAGCTCGTTTCGGGCGGCTTTCCCACCGACCATACCAACGATCTGTAACGTCGTTGTCCCACCCTCGTATTCTACTTCAATTTCAGTTGGTTTGTAGTGCTTGCACATCCGTTCGGCTGGGAACTCGGACGACCGATCTGGCTCGAGTTGTTCCTCGGGGAATTTGAACCGAGTTGTCGTTTCGAGCTTTGGCCTGGAATCGTCGATTTCATCACCCAACTTTACGGTGATGTCCATCTCCCGATCTTCGTCATCGAACAGATATGCCGTCGATCCAGCAATCGTTTTCCACTTCAGGTAGTGTTCAATCTTATTATAGGTGAGTGATTCTGGATCGAAGCCTTGTCCGGATCGGAAGTTTCGAATTCGAATCCTCGTACCAGTGTTCCCTTTCCTAACTGGAGTTTCGGTTACCTCATACTGCGGAAGCTCTCTCTGGTTAAGCTTCTCCCAAGGCTTGTCCATCTCTGCACGGAGGTTCGCCTCATCAGAAGCAGTATTGACGACGATGCGATCACTCTTGTAGAAGATTTTCGTACCGTGGCCCTTGTACCCAATCGAATCTGTCTTTCGAGAATTCCCTAAGTCGAAAAATGACTCGAGGTCGCGCTGATTCATCCCGTCGCCGTCGTCATCGATAATGATATCAGACCCCATCTCACGGCTTCTGATTTCAATTTCGACGTTCGAAGCGTTTGCGTCGTATGCGTTCGATAGTGATTCTCGGATTACCTCGAGTGGATCTTCGAAATCGCTGGCAATCTCAAGAAATTCGTTTACTTCGTTGACTTTTGGATTTTTTCTCATTAGAAGTACCCTCCAAGCGAATGGTTGACAACCCGATGCGCGTGTTCTCTCGTTGGCTTATCTTGTGCCACGGTTGATTCGATGTACTCAATTAGTGGTTCCGTCTCACCGCGTCTGACTCGGTCGCGTATTTCGAAGATCGAACGTTTCTGAATTATTAAGTTATGCATCGCAACTGCTCCCAGCATATCTTTTTGGTATGGTGCATCTCCTAGCATCCACTCTCTCAAGTATTCTGACGAACAGACTGGACAGTCACACTGTTTAGGATTTGCTTCGGAGACGTCTACTGTCTCCATCAGCGACGTACAATACCCTCCGTTTATTGCAGTTTGAAGGTATGTTGACGAGTCGAAGGTATCTACTCCGAGTGCGACGAGAAGTGGAATTGCTCGGCTCGAGATTCCAAGAACATGAAGCGGTAATTCCTCAAATCCCCAATCTTCGAGAACGGCACGACAGTCAATAACGGCATCAATCAGCGCGTTCCGATCATCCTTCTTCGGAACAAGACTTCCAAGGGCGATTCCATCAAAAGCTGATCGAAGCGTTTCAGCGCTAGTATAGCGAGTAATTTCAGTAAGAAATTCATCCATCATCGAATAGTTGTATCCGTGAAGTGTTAGGTATCGGGCCCCACGAAAATCAGATGAAAGTTCAAGGAACTTCGCGATGTTCTTTCCAGTTTGCTGGGCTTTTTCGATACGCTGGTTATGCGTATCGTCAGGCGAAATCGGTCGGTCAAGATTGACAATTATATCCGCACCCAGCTTCTGCTGGATCTCATAAACTTTCTCTTGATCTATTTCAATCTGGAAATTGCTCCCATCAAGCTCATCACTGCTGAGGAATTTGAATCCCCCAGAATCAATAAATAATATGCCAGAAAAGGGAGAAAACACATCACGCTCTTTGATTGGCTGTGACACATAATCATCATACCTTTCTCTGGTAATATTGTAGTCAGTCAGTGACGAAACGGATGTCATTACTCCATCAAAGAACTTGGAATAATCACCGCCGTTAATCCGCTCATGGCCGATCATGAATTCCTTGACAGTCCGATGAATTCCGCCTCCGTAGTTGCTATTTATCGTCCCTCCTCCGTAGAAATTCAGCACGGGGAAGAGATTAGGGGTTTCAATTACTGTATCTCTGATTGATAATGACCCTGCTCGAGCATCTCCAGCCGTCGAAGTCACCTCGAAATCGATAGATGATATAACTGATTCGGACATTAGTTCACCCTCATAATACCGGATTCATCTCCTCTCAAGAATCTTTTCAGCGATCGGCCTTTTAACCCAAGGCCATCACCAGTAATCTCGTATATGTCAACAGACAGGCCATCATCGAATCCATTTATCGCCTTCCGGTATTCCTTTCCAGCATTGATGATAATTCGGTCATAGCCCTCGTGTGATATGTAATTTCGAAGTTCTTCTCTCATTGTTGATCCAATTTCCATTGCCCGTTCAGAGTTCATCTGGCGATCATAAGCGGTTATCTTTTCATCAGACTTGACAAATCCATATTTTGCAGACAGAATTCCCACATCAATGTTTGAATTTACCGTCTCTTCTCTTCTCGACTTTTTTATGATTTTGAAGAAGTATCCCGAGTACAATTCCATAGCAGAGATGGGCTCATCTGTCTGTTTTTTAGACTTTGAGCAAGATTGAATAAGTAGCGTCGACATGCTCTTATCCCTGATCGTTGGTGCACTTGTATATAGTTGATGGTGAGTCATGGACTTTGAACTGCTATTTGGGTTGATAATGAGTACTCCGTCTAGCTCTGATACTGATATCCCACTCGAGTTCTGATGATTTCAGTTCCTGAACCACTATGTGAATTCACTTTATCACCTCACCCTTCTGGGTGAATAAAAACGATATACTAGTCTAGTAAGAATCCACACAATCTAATGATAGAAATATTTAAGCTGGCAAAAGTGGACGATAATAGCTTTCACTTGAGAGATTGCAACCCGCCTGTCAGCTGTCATCGTCACGATCTCAGCGGTCAATAGCTGACTGGCTGGCATCGAGTCAGTCGTCTGGTTCGTAGCGAACTCCGAGAGCGTCGCACGTTCTGTCGTAGTCGACCGGTCTGGCACCACACAAACTGCACCGAGCGGTTACTGAGAATTGGACTGACTGTTAGTCTGACTCGGCGCACTCCCGTTACGACACCTTGATTACGGCGACATCGGATGGTGTTACTATTACACGGAGCTCACCAATTGAGAACCAAATCTCGAGATCAGTGTGTGGGCCCGTTGAGTCTACAAGTCGTTCGAGGGCTTCGACATCAATCACCTGTTGGAGTTGGTACTCGTCCCGGTCAAGGCCCTGTTCTTCGAGTGCATTGATGATCTCGACCAGGAGCGGTCGATCACTCATCGTCGGTCACCTTGTTGACGACGTCGATGATCTCTTGGGCAGTCGAACTGATCCGCTCAAGCCGGTCGAAGATCACCTCTGGCTCGTCACCTTCCCATGCGGCCAGATAGAACGCCGACCCGCTCGTATCTATCCCGAAGTACCGTCCGACGATGTAGCCGACTGCCTCTGCCTCGAGTTCGCGTTTCGAGCGCTCGGTCTTGTCGTCGGTGCCACTGTGTAGGAGTGCGTGAGCGTATTCGTGGACGAGCGTCACAGCGAGATCAGCGTTGTTCTCACGAGCTCGAATCTCGAGTAGTGGTCGCTCTGCAGGAGACCGATACTGACAGACGCCCTTGGCATCGCCGTGAGTCCACTCTGGTTGGGAGACGACTTCCACATTCATGTCGAGTATCGAGGCCGCTTCGAGGAGTACTGATAACAGTTCATCGGCATCTCCAGTCGCTTCGGTCTCAAGTTCGGGCAGTGGCTCTCCTTTAGTCTGGGAAATGTCGAACACTGGTGCTGGCCGAAAGCCGACAAGACCTTTCGACCACTCTTCAGGTGGCGTCTCATCGTATTCACAGTCGCTTCGCCCGTGGTATGAGGGCGAGTTTTCACATTCAGGGCACTGTTTCGCGATGATCGGTGCCCAGATCCAGATCGCGTTTTCGCCTTCTTTCACATGGCGATCGAATTCGGTCTGCCAAGTCCGATAGCCGGCGACGCGAATCGCATGCGGACACTGCCGGTTGATCAAGAGCGTATTTCGGTAGGAGTAGTCGTGGAAGCGACTCTGCATATTGAGCCACTCCTGGAACTGCTCACTCGAGACTGCGTCGTCGACTTCCTCGACGAGTTCTTCGGCCCAGGCTTCCATCGCGCTGTGCATCTCATCGCGTCTGGTGTCCGAGTTTTCGAAGGACACCTGCGAACAGTCGCTCGTAGTCATTGGTTTCGATGACGGACGCTCACTTCTGAGAACGCCCCTCACCCCTCAGGGGGTGAAAAAACCTACACGAGTCACCGTTCGAGCGGAGCCTCGCTACCCACATTATCCGGTTCTTTCCGATCGGATCAGGCGTCGAGCTCGAGTAGCTCGTCCCGTCGATTTCGAAGTGTATTCGGCGATGTTCCTGCAGTATCGGCGATCTGGCGCTGTGAGAGACACAGTCCAGCTTGCTCAGCGGCGAGATACAGACACCCTGCTGCGACGCCACTCGGCCGACGGCCAACGGTGAGTCCAGCTTCACTCGCTCGCTGTGCGAGCTCAACTGCCCGTCGACGGACTTGGTCCGGAACCTCGAGCTCTGTTGCTAGTTTTGGAATCCGATCGGTTGCCGATATTGGCTGTGTCGGCAACTCGAGATCAACGTTTATCGCATCGTAGGCGTTGGTGAGTCTCCCTTGATCACAGCGAGCACTGGCAGCGATTTCTGCCCGTGATCGCCCGAGCCCGTTACACCGAGTTGTTGCATAGACACTGGCTGCGGCTACCGCCTCGAGCGATCGACCGTGACAGAGCCCCTCGGATTAGGCCCGTCGGAAGAGCGTGCACGCCTGGTCACGGATACTCTCCGCCAGACCGAGGCGAGCGACGATCCGCCGGACTTCACTGAGGCCATACGCCAGGTTCCGTTCCGCTTTCGACTGCCACTGTGCTCGAGACTGTTCACGACGCAGTCGGTTCAGTTGTCGTCGCTTCTGGCCCGAAAGCGTGTTTCCGTTCCCATCTCGGTGATAGCCGATTTCAGTGGACAGACCGCGATCGTGACGCGTCGGCGTCAGTGGTGCGCCAGTCCGTTTCTTCGATTGCTGCCCGTTACTTCGCCCCCAATCGGGCCCTCGATCGAGTCGGCTCTCTTCGAGGATGAGTCCACAGTCCTCACAGGTCGTTTCATGGCCGGTCCGTCGAATACTGCCACCACAATCGGGGCAAGCAGTTGTAGTCGTCTGGATGTCTTCGTCGAATCCGCTTTCGTAGATGTCTCTCGTCGCCATTGGTAGTTTGCGAGGCGTCTCGTCTGCACCCCGCACCCCTCTCAGGGGGAATAAACAACCGCGGGCGAGCTGGTTTGGGCCGATTGATAAATTGAACCTTCGACGATACCTGCACTGAGCTCCTCAAATACCGTTCGGGAATGCACCCCCGAACAGTTACTATCGATATAGGGGATTCTGTGCTTTCGCCCGGTCAGAATATGTGTTGGGGACTTTGTGGAAATGATTAAAGAACTGTAGTTTGATCTGGTTTGTATAATGCAGCATAGTTTCAAACCGGATCCGGTGAAGTGCCGGGATCTGTTTGATGGTGAGGATGACTTGTATCAAATTCCTCGGTATCAGCGGCCGTATAGCTGGGAGAGATCGCATATTGAGCAGTTAGTTGATGACCTCTATGAATCGTGGAATGAGGACCGAGACAGTCCCTACTATCTCGGCTCTGTCATTTTGGTGAAGGAGGACGGTGATTCACGTTATGATATACTGGATGGACAGCAGAGGATGACCTCTCTAATAATTCTCTATGCGATTTTCAACGACCATTTCCACGATTACTTGAGCGATAGGAACAAGAGACGGGTTCAGAGAAGAGTCCATGAACAGGCGTTGGAGAAACCGCGGTTGAGGACCAGTAAGCAAACTGATCTTGAACAGTCAGTACTCAAGTCGATAGACTTGGATGAGAAAAACAGGTACACCGAGGCTGCCGAAATCCTGATAGATTGTCTGGAGGTCAAGTTCGGGGATAGAGACGAAGATCTCAACGACTTCTTTGAGTTCGTCGATCAGAATATCGAACTAATTAGAATTATCAGCGATAATCTTGCACATGCTGTCAGGCTTTTCCAGACTATCAACACTCGTGGAAAAGATTTGACGGTCTCTGATCTCACTAAGAGCTATCTGCTGAGCAATTTGAAGGATGACGAAGACAAGGACGATGTGATCGAGGTTTGGCAGGACATCACTACGAAGGTCGATGATGATTATGATACCCTAGACAGCATTCTTGGGATGTACCGACTGTATCTCCAGCAGTCTAAGGCACAGGAAACGAGATATCAGGAGCTAAAATCTGAGTTTGAGGGAAAGGATCCTAAAGAAATTGTCAACGATATTCGGAGCTTCGTGGACAACTATAACGGGATCGAAAACTCGGGTTCCAAAGAGATCTTCATCTTGGAAAATCTGTCACATACTCTGTATTGGAAAACAATTCTTATTGCTGCTAAGAAGGACGGTGTTGATTACTTTGACGAGTTGCGTGATGAGCTAATCGGGTTTTATTATTCCTACTGGATTGGAGATTATACTAGCGAAAAAATCAAAATACCCTCGATCAAGATCTTGACTCTGCTTCGTGACGAGGCCAGTTTGGAGGAGATCAAGGACTACATCGAGAGTAAGAGAAAACGTGATAATATTCCGGAAAGGGTTCGGGACGGCCTGTATTCTGATAATGTATATGGAGATGAGAAGTGGCACAAGAGCCTGCTGGTTGCTATTGAATACAGTCTAAGTGACTCCCAGAAGGTTGAGCAGATCAAAAAGAGAGGCGGTGGAATGCACATAGAACACGTGCTTCCCAAATCGTACGGTTCTGCGATGGAAAAATACGATTACTGGGAAGACAATTTCAGTAGAGAGGAGGCAAGTCAGCTGAGAAACACGCTTGGGAATTTGATTCCTCTACAGTACGATCTCAATGCAAAGGCAGCTCAGAAGCCATTCGATGAGAAAGCTGCTATCTATCAGGGGAGGCGGGGTAAACCGCGTTCGAGTTTTGACTTAGCACTGCGAGTAGCTCGCGGAAACTATGGTGGTTGGTCTCCAGAAGCGATTCAGGCACACCGCAATTACTTGATTAAGAAGTCTGCTTACCTGTTGAACCTGCCTGCCGATTCAGTCCTAACTGAGGACAATTCAGAGGGATCAGAGTGAGCGTCCACTCAACTTCCGTCTCTACGAGAAAAACGCGAAGACCCGAATCGAGTTAGCGCTCATTCTCGTCGAAGCTCGTTTTGTAGATATCTCTTATCGCCATGTTTTGCCACTGGTTTTTCTGGAGATTCGCCAGCACGGTGAACCCCTCACCCATTGAGGGGACCAAAGACTCTGTGCAGGACTTGCGTACCTACTGAGGGAGCACCTTTCACGTCCATCTCCAGCGCGGTGGGGACGCGTCCGAGTTCATCAGCAAGGTTCCGAATCGCTTCTAGGAGAACCTCATCTGGAACCTGGGCTTCTTGCACTGCTGGAAATCGATTGAGCGGAGCGCACCGCTCCACGAGCCGAATTCATTTTGGTGGGCAGTACGAAAAGGTCCCGTCTGCTTCCATCTCAGCACGGGTCGGTGGTCGACAGAGGTGATCGGCGAGCCGTTGGAGTTCTGTTGTGAGTTCGTCACGTCCGATCGAGGTCTGGCCACCGAGACCGTTGACCGTCTCGAATGTCGCGTCGCAGTGGTTACATTCGCCATGTCTCTGTCACTTGGCGGTCTAATTGCGCCGGCACCCATGGCGCCAGATAAACCGCATCGGAGGTCGTAGCTGCGCGCGCAGCGAAGCGAGCACGGAGCGGAGGGTGGGGCGGCGGGGTTTGGGTTGGTCCGGCACACAGCAAAAAAGAAGCCTGCACCGACTGGCTATTCTTCCCACTACCGACCGCGCTCGGAGAAGTGGACCGTGGTCCAGCCGGTCAGAGCCACCGAGACGCGCCCGTTGTACCAGTTCTTCGCCGCTCCGTGAATGCGAACTCGTTCGCCCTCTTCGATCCACGGGACATCGGACGCTTTCCAGCTCGTGAACTTCGTGCGCCCGCTCTCATCTTCGATGAGACCGACCTGAGCAATGCTCGGACTTGACGGCTCCCACAGTTGCGTCACAGTACCTTCGATGCTCACCTCTTTGCGATTGACGCCCTCAAGTTTCCCGATGGGAACCACCTGTCCCGGCGCCGTCTCCAGTTCCTCGAACACCGCGACGACCGCGCTCATCAGGTCCTTCCCACCGACCACGGCTTCACCCAGCCGCCGACCAATCGCCGCTCGCGACCACCCATCCAGTTTCCCGGACAGCCGCATCGATTGCTTGTTCACCGCTGCCAACTGCTCCTGCGTGAGTTCTGCACGAGGATCGTTCCGCTCTGGGTCCGCCCACGGGTCCACGCTCGCCGCCCGCTTCTGGAACTCAGCACGCCGCTCAGCGCTCCGCTTCGCCGCGATATCTCGCGTCCGCTTCTCCCGCCCTTCTTGCGTCCCCAGCTCCGCCTGGGCTCTGATGCGCTCCAGCTCGGCCTCTCGCGCCCGAATGCGCTCTTCCTGTTCGAGGGTCGCACCGTGGATTCGCTCTTCGGTGGTCTCAACCATCCCGTCCGGGTGGTTTGCATCGACCTTTGCCTGCACCTCCATCTGCACCGTCGCCTGGAACTCCGGCGTCTCATTGACCACCTCAAAGCCATCTTCATCGACCGCTGCTTCGTCCACTTTTTCGGATGCCTGTTCATTGACCGAAACCTCATTACCGAAGACGTTCTTACTTGACATTGGAGTTCACTAGCTCCTGAAGGCGCTCAGCGCCCGACACCGCGATGCCCTTACATCGCGGTTTTCCGACGACTACGATCTACAGAATCATCTGCGCGCTCTCGTTCGCGCCTTCGCGAGCGCCCTACAGGGCGCGAGCGAGAGCGCGCTTGAGTGAAGTATCCCCAACCAGCACCGCGCACCGACCCGGCCGGAGCGAGCGGCCAGCGGAGTAAGCGTGGGGGGTGAGCAGCTACGCCGCGCAACTCCTCGCGCTTACCCGCTGGCGCCGAGGGCACATACACTTTAGCCCGGAACGGGCGCGGGCGGTGTGGAGAGCGCCCGCATGCCCGGAATGGTCGGTCGCGAGCGACGCGGAGGGCGGCAGCGGCGAGCGGGGCGGGCCGTTACGTATCACTAGTCAATCGGCTACATCACTCGTTGAATCAGCGACCGCTCTGGTCGGGCTCAGAAAGGGCGCGGCCGTCTCGGTCGTCCCTCGACCCCGTAAGCACCGCGGGCACGAGGCGCGCAGTGGCGGTCGCGGTATGCCGAGCGGGCGCAGGCTTTCAGGGATGGTCTGAGACATCGACCGTGACTTCGCTACTGGTCCGCTGAACACGGCTCTTCGTCAGTCAAGACGTCGAGCAGTACCTCGCCGGTGAACTCGACGCACGAAACCTGGAACCGAATTAACGTTAGCTGTCGTCCGACAAATATCTTCGATGAACCGGAAGCCGTGCACGAACGTCACCAAGTCACCGTCGCCCTCACGCGTCGTCGACGTCCAACCCGTCGAGCGACACGCCCGACGCCTCGATCTCATAGTGCTCGTGGACGACGGGCCGGGGTGCCTGCAGGATCATCTCCGCAGCCAACGGCGAGATATCGAGGTCCTCCGCCATCAGCCGGTGGGTCACCTCGCCGCGTTCGCGGGCTACGGCGTAGGTGAGCGCCGTCGCGAGGCCGCGACACTGTGGCGGTCGATGTACGTGTCGATGTCGGCGTTCGTCTCACGTCGCCCGACGGCGTCGATGAGGGCTGGCGTAATCGTGTACTCGCGGTCGCCGGCGGACGTCGTCACGGTCAGGTCGATCTCCCAGGCGGCGTACCACCGAGGCTGCTCGTCGTCGGTGGCATCGACGACGCCGGCGTCGACGAGCCGGTTGACGTAGCTGTAGGCGGTCCCCTGGGCGAGCTCGAGATCGTCCATCACGTCCTGGACGGTCGCCTCGCCCTCCCGGGCGAGATACGAGTACAGCTGGGCCAGCGGTGGCCCCTCGAGGAGGTCCGCGACCGACAGGAAGTCGCGGACGATGTCGCCGTCGGCGCGATTTGAGGTGCGTGACACGGGTCGTTCTCAATTACAGTTTCCACCGAAACAGTAGAGAGTGTTTGGGTCACTCCACCGGTGTCGTGACGAGGTGGTCCTCGAGGTTGCGCGTCCAGTAGGTGGCTAGGCCACCGGGGTTACAGCGGGCGCACAGCTGCAACTGGCCTTCCAGATGCCCGAGCTCGACCCGGAATCGCGTGAACGCTGCGAGCGTGTCGACGACCAGCCCACAGCCGTCACACGCGACGTGATCGCGCTCGTCGGGATCCGGCTCCACCTGGATAGCACAGTCGACGCAGATCGGGTGGGTGACCCGCTCGTCCTGTCCCCAGGTGTGCGCTTCGCCAGTTTCGGTACCAGGCGGGGCGTCGCAGAACGCACAGCCGACGAGGGTTTGCTGCATCACTCGCCCTCCGCGTCGGCGTCGCAGCGAGCCGTCCAGCCACGGTGGAAGACGGCCAGCTGCGTCGATGAGTCGAACGCGGTGCCGCTCGGCTCGTGAACCAGAATGCGGTCCTCGGGAACCGGAGTGACGACGTCCGCGTCGGCGAGGTCGCTGACCTGGCGTTGGGCAGTCGCGTCGTCGACGGCCGCCGTGTCGACGCCGGCGGTGTCGCGGTCCTGGGCGAGCTGCGCTTTCTCGAACTGTTCGTAGGCGGTACTCGTGTCGTCGTGAGGATCAGGGCCAGGCATGGTGAGTCACGCCGCGCATGCTGTCGCGCGCTGCACGCCTCCTGGCGCCGACAAACAGTCAGGAGGGACAGCGTCAGTCAGGTCGGGGATCGCGATATCCGATGACGGCGACATCGTCAATGAACAAGACGCCCTTCATGAAGTCGAGTTTTGTCAGACTGTGCTGGTACAGGTTATGTCGGCCGAGGTAGTTTACCGGCACCACCAGACAGCCGAACTCGATCTTCGGCCGGCCGTCCTTCTGGGTGCGGTACCCTTTCTGGAACTTGAGCAGGCCGTCGCTGACGTTCTTCCGTTCGGTCTTCTCGACCTCGATAGCGATGCGGGCGTCGGCGTCGTAGAGGTCAACGCTGTAGTTAAATCCCTGATGCGACCAGAGCTTGCAGTTCGGGTTGTAGCCGCCGGCGGCATCCCCTTCGTACTCGTATTGTGGGAGTCCGTCGGCAATCGCGGCGTCGAACCCACTGATCTCTTTGCGTTTCGTCGAGCCGTCAAAGACGCTTGCCGGGACGCCCTCGACGGCCGACCGAATCGACGCCAACGCACCATCTGGAAACGTCTCGGACGTGGTTTGCGTGCGCCGTTCGCTTAATCGGGTGACGTGCTCAATGACGACCATACTGGCTCTCGACGGACAGAAGTCCGATAAATCCTGTTACGACGGGTGTCTGTGTCGACTGGCCGCCAGGGAACGCTAACTCAAGGGACTAGGTGGCGAGTAGGGGTGGAAGGAAATGATTCAGTCAGCACAGTGTTAACCAACGCAGTGTGGGAAAGAGTTCGAAGTGTTGGTTAATTTAGTCGCCTTCTGCAGAAGTGTCGAAGAAGACATACACTTCCGAGGGGACAGGGATCTACCGACAATCGGCTACGCTACGTACGGTGACTTAGTCCCCACTATTGCGGTGTTCAGAATCAAGCCGAGCGTCTGCGTCTGCAGTGGCGCGTAGTTCAGCGAGTGACCTGTTGAGCGTCAGTGGTTCAGGAAGTTGTTCGTCGATCTCTCAGAGTCTGTTCGACCTCATGGAGTACCTTATAGAGATCGTTCACGGAAATCTTCCCGCCATTCACGGCACTACGTCCTAGGTGATACCTCTGATCACCGTACTTCGAGTCGTGGACCAAATCGCCGACACCGAGAGTTCGGTCGAACTCAGGGGCGCCCTGTGAGTTGGGCTCCTCTGGCGTCATCGTTCGAGCACCTCGACGTCGGGATTCGCACCAGCTGGACCAGCCACCGCTTTCTCCCACTCGAGTTCGCGGCGCTCTTCCTGGGCCTGCCGTTCGAGGGCGACCGCCCAACGACAGCGGTCGATTCTCCCGTCGTCGACGACATCGTCGTCATCGATCGTGAACCGCTTATCGCAGTGGTCGATCTGCTCGAGCATCAGGATTCAGCCCCCTGAGCCGCGTCTCGAGCGTCCGCCTGCAGGTGGTCGTATCAGACCTCACAACTGTCCGAACAGAATCGGCCAGCGTATCCTGCCTGATCGCGAGTGAGTGCCGAACAACTCGGCATCCGACACGCGTTGCGGTCGGTCATCTGACGATACCTCGCTTCAGGAACTGAGTCGTTTCCGCGTCTGGCGACGCTGTTGCTACATCAGTTGTTCGCATGGATTGCTACGGCGGGCTTCAGTCGAGCCCCCCGCACCCCTCTTGGGGGAGACAAACCTTCTCAAGCGGACGACCAGTTGACCTCACGGTTTCTCGATTGAATGTCCCATCCGGAACGGGTGTGATCCCAGTTCGGATCTCGAGATCAACACGTCTGAGATGCTTACAACCACCGGTCGGCTGGCGTTGTTCCCAATCTTGACAGGTACACGTCTCCGTCTCAACGTCAACCTCGTAAGTGTTCCCGCTCTCGCTAACGACCTCGTAGATGGATCCCACCCTGGCGAACCGGACGTCCATCTCCTCGCTCAATGCACGCCGGGTTCGCGAATCCTCGATCGAGTAGCCACCGGCCTCGAGTATAGTTGGTTGATCTGGCGTCTCACAGTGCTCGATGAACTCATCACGACGATTTCGTTCTTGGCCGCAGTTGCGGCAGCGCCAGTACCGCGTGCGGTACTCAAAACCATCGGTGAGGTCGATCTCGTACGGTGTTGGTTCCGTGCCTGGAAGCCACTCGTCGATAGCGACGAGTTCGTGCCCGTTTAGTCGAGCAACGTCGCCGGGATAGCGTCGCTCTCGGTCACTGATGTCATTGCAATCATGTTGGTGGTCCTGGTGTTGCTTGCTCTGGATCGGTCGATCTGTACTCATGGGTTCTCTCGAAGCACGGGGGTCGCGCCTCACCCGTCAGGCGCGAAAAAACAGCTTCGAGAGCAGATTGTTGGTGGAGGAAAGCAGTTTCTTACTGGAACGAGCGATCTCTGTTTCTTCTGATTCGCTCCTTGAGTCTGTTCCACGAATGTGGCTCTACTGTCCACCTGAGATCTTCTTTAGATCACTTCTTGGCCATCAATCGAGATTGTCCTCAAATCTTCCGACTAGATCAATCGCATTGAATCGCCGGACTCATCTCCAAGAATATCCGTTAATCCGTAGACACTGATCGCATCCGTGTACCCCTGTGCATCAACTGCGTTTTCGATGCCTTTTCTGGCCGGCCTATCGTCGGTGAGCACGACAACGTCAGTTGCCGTGTGATCTCTAACATACTGAACGACCAATCCTGCAATAATAGTGTCAGTTTTTTCGACCGCATGTTCGGCTTGGCCAGTTTCGCTCGCAATTGTCCGCCTCGCGATATCACTTGCCGCGACGGCATCACCGTCTGTCGGTACTGGCGCATCGATGATTTCGGCCCATCCCTCATTAAGCGCTGTTCTGACACGGTCTGTCTCTGGTCCACCAAGTTCACCAATGACGCGTCGAGGGAGTTTGCAGACGACGCCGACTCTTTCGACTTCGTTCCGAAATCGTGCGAACTTCGGATTCGAAGGATGCCCGATGGCGAAGAAGATGTTCGCGTCGACGATGAGATCTATATCGGAGGAAAGCGGAGTATCTCGACCCATTTGATCTGCTCACTCCTCAGCGGCCGACGAGTGTCCTGGCGCATCGTCCGTGGTACCGAGATTGGGGAGTTCAATCCGATCGCGGACATCCGGGAACAGGTGTTCGAAGAACGGATCGTGCTCTTGGCCAGCGGCCAGCGCCGGTTGGAGGGCGTATACGATCATCATCGCCTCTGTCTCTCGAACGTCGATATCGCTGGCGACCATTCGTTGGGTCGTCTCCCCAGCAAAGTGGAGCCCGGCACCGCGTAACGCGGCGATGAGCTTCCCGAACCCGTAGCGATCGATGAAGTATTCGACGTCCTCGTCGATTTCTTGGAGTGCAAGCGCGTGGAGGACTGTCGGTGTAATGACGATCGGAACGTACTGCTCGACGATGATGATGGGTTCCGCAGTGAGCTGCTGGGGACGCGTCGAATCGTCGCGATCGACGAGCCCAAGGTCCACCAGCCGATCGACGTACTCGTATACCGTTGATTTCGAGAGGTCTAACTCCTCCATGATCTTCGGTGGCGAAACCGGGCCCCAATAGCACACGTAAACATAGACGCGGGCCAGAGCCGGCTGATTGAGGAGAGTCACAACCGTTTCGAGCCGAGATGCGTTTTGGGCCAGCGCCTCTGGTTCGAGTGTCTCCTCATCCATGATGTCAATTGGCGGTGGATCGAGCGCGTCGATTCCGCCATCCGGACGAATACAGTCACGATCAGAAGTCATGGTCGCTAGTTCGAAGTCCATGTACTTCAGACTGACGACGCTCTTCTCAATAGGGTATTTCATATCTCATTCTTTTGGCACGGAAAATACGAGCAGTTCAATCAGAATTCGATCGAAACAGTTGTTTCGCCTGGGCCCAGACGGACGTCGTTCCCATTCCATCTTTATGTTCGTCAGAAGACTCCACGCGCTCATCCAGCACGGACTCTCGATTCAAGAGCACTGCTTCCAGGCGTTCAACTTCCTCCTCGAGGTTCTGGATTCGTTCGTTCTTCTGCTCGAGAGCATTCTCGAGTTCAGCTATCCGGTCCGTCAGAAGCTGATTCTTCTCGGTTAAATGGGCAACGCGTGCGCCAGTGGAGCCACCGACAATTGGTTCGGATCCCTGGTCGTCTCGAGCTACGGGCTGTCCGGATGAGGTATCCGTCTGTTGGGCCTCCGTTTTCGTGGTTCGACCCTCGTCGTCCGACCGAGACTGGGTCGGATCGTAGACGTCGTCCGTACTCGCGATTGCTCGTTCGACCGTCTTCTCTCCGTAGGTCGACCCGTCCGCGTAGTGGACCTCGTCCCACTTGTCTCGGAGCAGCCCCGACTGCCGAAAGAGTCGATCGACTCGAGCGGCGTCACCACCAGTCCAGAACGCCAGTAAGCAACATAGCGCCATGTCCGCTTCTGACTGGCTCTCGTAGCCGGCAGTCGAGCCACGCCACAACCGCTCGAACTTCTCGCCGTTCGTCGCGTTCCGCGCTCGCTCAAGGAGTTCCTCGTCCTCGAGCGTGACCCCGTCGCCGCTCTCACTCTCCGACGGAGCGTCCTGCTGCGCATCCACTCGGTCCTTGTTTCGAGGTGACTCGGTTTCGCCGATATACTCGTTGTAGACTGCCTCGAGCGCGCCGTCTCGTTCGATGACTCGAGCGGGTGTCGCATTGACGTGATCGCCAGTGACGGTGAAGAATCGCGCTGTCTCGTACATTTCGACTGGTCCACGCCGGCTTCGATCACCGGGGATCGACCCACGGATGAGAACGTGATAGCCCGTTCCTGACGGTGATACCTCAGTGAACGAATCGAGCTCGACGATGATTTCTCGAGCTGCGTCATTTGGAGCTCCCGTTTCTGGATCGCGGCAGTCGTCGAGATCGACTCCAACGAATGGATCCTCCTGGGTAAACACGAAGCCGATACCAGCAGCGTCGCCGCGCTGGTAATACTCGAGTGCATCGTCGAACGATCGCCATGTCCCAGGGTCTGTCGCTGAGGCGTAGTCACCAGTCCCCGGCACAATTGGTACCTTGGTCGCCTTCCCATCCCGCTCCTGTGTGCGCCAACAAATCCACTGCTCGTGTTCCTGCAACGCCGTTGGAATACTACCTATTTCGAGGGGACCTGTTCCACTACCTGTCATTTAGTATGACCTCTGTTTGATGCCATTTTGTTCGACCGTCTATGCCTCACCAGCGGTCCGAGAGAAATCGTCTCACAACTCCCCCTCGAGCACCCTGTTTCTGCAGGTGAAGCCTGCTCTATACTAGTTGGATTTCGACCTCCATCTACCCTGGACAACGCCGCAGTCCCCTGGTTTTTACGCTGGACACTCGCAAAGCAACAGGTCCTCGAGGGACAACTACCGTGGACAGAAAACCCAGAATCTGACGCAAACTCCATCAACCCGATCTGTATTGAGCGAATCCAGTCTTCCCATACCCTGGAAAAGGGCCGATCGAGGACGATGGTATTGACTCTCATTCGTCTCCCTCCGTTGCTGCTTCGCAAAGACGCTCACCGTCTTCCGTGAGTGCGATACCGGTATAGAAGTTGACACGGTCACCATCGACTCGTCTGCGGTCAGTTCCGACATCGAGATGATCGCTAAGCTTCCGTGCAAACCAGACGTTGTTGGTACTATCGAGACCATGTTTGGCCACCCATGTCGAATACGCCTGATAGAGATCGTCCTTCGGAATCGCCCCGTCGGAATCTGGAACGAGATACCGATCAGCGAAAACACCGACACCATCGCTATCCGGGTCGAGTTCGACGTCATCGTCAGGCTCTCGGGACTCTTGCTCAGTAGTTGACTGTGTTTCACTGGCTATGCCAGTATTTTGCTCTGTAAGTGTCTCGAGAGCGTTCGACAGCGCCGCCGTCTTCCCGTCACGATAGAGGTGAGCAGAGCCGTCTTCTGCCAGGATCACTATTGCGTAACTATCTCGGTCGTACTCTGGATCTGGGAACTCGGAATCTGGGACGAACGGGCGTTTAATAGTCGTCCACTCAGCGTCGAAGTCATCCGACGTATCATAGACGTGTGTCTCACCGCGCTCGTACACAGTGTACTGGTCCGTCTCTCGATCGTAGCTATAGTAGGCTGGCACCGAATCTTTTGAGAACCCAACTCCGGACGATATCCGAATGAATTCCGTCTCCCCATCCGAAAGGATCCGTTCATCATCAGTACGCGTCCAGACAGTCCGCTGTGAATCAGTCTCTGGTCGCACAGCCGTTACACCGCCACGGGAAACCGCTCCGCCGCCGAAAGTGACGAGATCGTCCGTATTGTAGAACTGTTCGGTTCCATCGGCCATCTCTCGTATCGGCGGCTCGAGAATGTTCTCGAGCCGAGTGGCTACTTCGGTCAAGTCGTCCTCACCGGGCCGAACAACGAACATCGGAATTCGACCGGTCTCTTGGGCTCGTTTGAGGTTCTGGAGGACCTTCGCCGGCCGATTCGGTGTCGTCGTTTCAGCCTCGAGGGCAAATTCGACGTCGAACTCGGGATGGGCCGCCGTCCCGTCGGGCTTGTCACTTCCATCCTGTTCGAGGATCTCGACGCGGAAATCGAGTTTCGTCAATGTATCCTCGAGATCGAAGAGCAGTGCATCGTGTTCCGATCCACCTGCTGACCGTACAGTGCCAGTCTCGGGTTCAGCAACCGCTTCGCCCTCCTCGGTCAACCGGACCACGACCGTTTCATCGCGAACGCTAAGATCGACATCGATCAGTGGCGACTCTTGGCGAACGTCAGGGAACTCCTCGAGATCAGTGTCGGTCGCAAGCTCCGCAGTGGTGTCCTCACTCTCGAGGCGATTGAGTACCTCCTCGTCGACACCGGTTACAGGTACCCAGCCGTTCTGGTCACGAACGTCCGCACGCAACTGGACGGCACGAATCGCTTCGGCCATCACCCGATCGACAGTGAGTGCATCGAGACTGGCTGCTTCGTTGTACTCGCGATAGATGAGATTACGGAGGATTTCGCTGTCCGTCAGCGGATCCGTCCCATACCGCTCGAGACTCTGTTCGATGATCTCGTCGACATCGTCCGTTCCTCTGAGGGGAGGATACGGTGGAAATGTCCGTATCAGTACGGGTTCGGAGTACCGACCATCCGACAGTGGGATCTGCGTCCACACTTTGAACTGGTCAGTCGTGATCAAATCTTCCGCCGTATAGTCTCGGAAGCGTTTCATCAAGAGCTCGGCGTCGTCGCTATCGTTGACCGAGAACGTGAGCAGATTGTCGCAGTTGTTCTGCATCGCCTTCAGCGTGTCCTCGTCGAACTGTGAGGGATACTGAGACGCGAGGGTCACCGAGAGACGCATCGACCGTGCTCGAGCGAGCATCGACTCGATGTTGAGGTTCTCACTCGCGATGTCGTCGAACTCGTCACAGAGGACGAAGTAGGGATCCGGCGGTGTATCTAGCTCGTACGACCGACGCTGAATCGCCGACCACAGGTTTCGCATCACACCGAGCGTCACCATCTTCTTGATGTCTGTGTTCTCGACGGGTGTTCGGACGATGACGATGCGGTCGTTATCGATGATATCACGGAAGTCGATCGTACTCTCGCGATGAGCAATGATCCGACGAATGACTGAGTTTTCGACCCAGGACTTGATGCGTTTCAGAAGCGGCCGGATGGTCTCCTCCTCCATATTCGCGATCTCAAGACAGAATTCCCTGAGATAGGGATCCTCGACGTCGAGTGCGAAGTCCTCGCGTCGCTCGGCGTTGAGCAACGTGAAGTACATATCGATGATCGAGAACGGCTTCTCCGATTTCATCATCGCACGAGCCATCGATTCAGTGATCGCCTCCATGTTGATGCCCCAGTAGTCGGACGTATCGAACACGGCTTTCAGGTTCTCGACCCGATTTTCGACCTCGTTTTCGAATTCCCCGGTCGTTTCACACTCGGGGGCCTCGAGGAAATTCAGCCCGACCGTCTTCTCGTATGTAGTCGACCCTGGTTCGATCCAGACGACGTCCTCAAGCCGGTGCTCGGGGAGCATCCGGAGTAGTTCTCGAGAGTCACGTCCTTTGGGATCGAAATAGGTGAAGCCGTACCCAGCGTAGGCCCACTGGACCATCATATTCAGGAGTTCGGTCGTTTTTCCGTATCCGGTCGTCCCGGCGATCCAGGTGTGTCGAAAGAGCGACTCGAAGCGTAGCGGTGCCTCACGGAATCCAGTCTGAGGATCCTCAGTGTAGCCAACCCAGAGAGGGGCCGGTGAGTTGTCCATTCCGGCTTCGAACATCTCTCGAACGAACGGACCTGCGACTGTGCCCTCGTCGACTGTCTCCGTGATGATTGGCTTCCCACCGACACGGGTCGTGTTCCGGTCGACGATGTCGTATTGCTCGTTAGGATCTGTCTTCTGGGAGGGTGGCTCAGTGGCAGCATCGTGGTCCGTCCGTTCGGTATCGGTTGAAACGGGGACAGGAAGTGATTCATCGGAAACATCAGCTGTTGGTGATTTCTCACTAGGCTGCCTATCACTGGCAGCCTCTCTATCACGGCCGAAGAGCCGATCAAAGACCATCGTATCCCTCCTGTTCTCGGACGGGATCCGCAACAGTAGCCGCCGTCTCGTCCGGAACGCCGAGCGTCTGTCCATCGGTCGGAGATTCATCGGACTCGTATCGGACACCATCAGCTGGTATACGGTCGCCACGCTGAGTGTACCGCCAATCGATCTTCGGTGTCTCGATCTCTGAATTCGGGATGTGGGCAACGCCGGCGAGTTCGTCGACGGTCATGATCATGCGCCGATCGATCCACTCACGGTCACTCATTCGGTGGACGAACCGTCGGAGCTGCTTGGCTCGCTTCCCTTCTCTCCGATGCCAGACTGGATTATCGTTGAGCCCCTGCTCAGTGATCGCGTTGTAGTATTTCCTGAACATTCCCGCAACGCCACGGGCTCGAGCCTCGGCTTCGTCCTGCTCCGCTGAGGCAGCGAGAACCCGGATATTGACGTGGAACGCCTGTTCACCGCGTTGCTGTTCGATCGTCTTCGCGGCCTGTTTGTCCTTTGCGCTCGGGGGTCTGGTCTGTGGGTTGAGCCAGCCGACGGACGTTCCCTGACGAAGCGCGTGGGCAAGCTCGTCGACGCTATTGTGTTTGAACCGATCACCGTCGGTCCAGGACTGTTTTGCAGGCCGGAAGACGACTTGCGTAACGACCGTGCTATCGTCGAGCGACAGCATCTCGCTGGTGATCTCACCGTATGGATCCGCTTTGAACCCCTCGCTGTGGTGGTGACGGATCGGATAGTACGGCATCTTCTCCATCTCCATCCACGCGCCGGCGACGTACTCGCCGGGCTCGATCACCGGGAAAGCGTGGCCGTTCTCAACGGGGAACACCTCGCTGTTGGCGTAGTTGTTCCCGACGCGCCGTCGGAACTTGTCGGCGGCCGCCTCCGTCGCGGCGTGCATGTAGAACTTGATCTTCCCCTCGTCGTACCAGACCTCGAACGAGTGGTGATCGCTCGTATTCTTCCCGCGGAAGTTCGTCGTCACGTCGTGGACGGACTGGAGCAGCCCGGCGCCGTCGACGACGCCCTGGTTCTCTTTGAACGGCCGAATTCGGAGCAAGGTCCCGGGGGCGCTCTCGGCCTGCTGGATGTACGGCTCCTCGAGCCCGAGCTGCGTCGCCTCGTACTGCGGTGCCCCGAAAAGGGCGCGGTTGAGCTTAGATAGCATCTTCCTCGTCCAGTGTGCTTTCGGTTGGTTCATCGTCCATCGACTCGCCGCCGTCCGGTCTGGCGACTGGAGTTCGTTCCTCCTTGAGCGTCTTCGAGACGACGGCGTCCACGACGTCTTCCGCCGTGATGTCGTGTTGAGCCAGCTGTGCTACCGTCTCGTCGGTCAATCCGAATCGATTCTGTAACGCGTTCCCCTGCGCTTCGCTCTCGACGAACCGTTCGAACTCGACTAACTCCTCGGGGACGTCGTTGATCGCATTCTCGATGATCGCCCTGTCGTCGGGCGCGTAGTCGATCACTCGCTTTTCGAAGTCGTCGGCGACGACGTGGAGCGGGTACGTCCCGTGTTCCTCGACGCGAACGAGTCCCTGGCTGTATCCGAGTTCTTCTTTGCCTGCGTCGGCTCCGCGGACGAATTGGCGCTGTTCACGGGTGAGGCCGATCTTATCAGCCGTCTCCTCGTCGAGGTCCGGCAGTTTGTGGAAGACCTTGATCGGGCACATACTGAGTATCTTCTCGGCCTGGTCCGTCTCGTAGAACTCCTGAGCGGTCTGTGACAGCAACACCATCCGGAGGCCGGCGTGACGCTGATGACGGAACGCCGTCTCGAGGAAATCGAGGTTCGCCTGGTCTTCGAAGAGGTAGTGTGCCTCGTCGATCGCGAGTTCGACGTTCTTGTCCGTCTTCTTCGCCTGCTGGTAGACCGTCGACAGCAGCAACTGCATCAGGAACGTCTGACGGTCGATCCCCGAGGCGGTCCCTTCGATCTGCCCGAGGTCGATATAGACGACCTTGTTGTCGCCTTCCAGAATGTCTATCTCCGATCGTTTCGAGAGGTTCTCGTACGCACCACCCTCGCGGAACGGCTGGAACGCGATCGCGAGTTCGTCGGCGTACTGCGCTGCGCGCTCGCGAGCGGATTCGGATGCGGCGATGTTGTGCTCGTCGGGGTTCTCCGCGATGTCGGCGAGAACCCGGTGGACGTCCGCCATCGTCGGCGAGTTCTCCGGCGTGTGAGTGCTGATATCGTCCTCGACGACACCGGCCTGTCTGTACACCTCGTCGATGACGTACGACAGCACGCCAGTCTCGGTACCGAGATCGATCTCACGGGCGGTCAGGAAGTTCTCGAGGACGGCCAGCACCTCGTCTTTCTTCGCCGAGAGCGGCGACGTTCCGTCCTTGGCCTCAAGGAGTTCTCGAGGTGACTCGCGGATCTCCAACGGGTTCAACCGCGTATCTCCGCCGACGGTGATCGTCTTCGCGTTCAGCGCGTCCGCGATACCCTCGAATCCGCCGACCGGATCGATCATCACGAGCATCGTCTCCTGCTGGCGTTTCATCATCCGCAGGTGCCGCATGATCGCCCCGAACGTCTTCCCGGCGCCGGGCATCCCGACGACGAGCTCACTGTGCCCGGTCTCGAGTTCCCACGGGTTGATCCGGACCGGTGAACCGTTGTGGCCGTGGTAGCCGTACTCGACGCCCTCGTCCATCATCATGTAGTTCGACGAGAAGGGGAACATCGCGCCCACCGCCTGGTTCGTCATCGTCGACATTCGGTCGCGACCGAGTTCGTTTCGGCCGAGTGGCGAGACGGTCGCGAGCCCTTTCTCCTGCCAGCGGTTGGCTACCTTGAGCGTACTGTTCGCCGGAGCGTCCTTGACGATCGAGCGAAGGCGCGTCGTCTCGTTGTCGAGTTCCTGCTTGCTCTCGGCGGAGAGACGGATGAAGATGCCGCCACGGTAGAACGATGCCTTGTTCTGCCGAACGAGCGACCGCATAAATTTCCCGCGGTCGATATCTTCCTGGAGGTCTTCCGCCTTCAGGCTGTTCGAGTCGTGCTGGTTGACCTTCAGATCCGAAATCCACTCGGCCATCATGTCCTCGGCCGACTGGCTATCGAACGGATCGAGATGGATGCTAATGTCCGTCTGTAAGTCGGTCTCCAGCAGTAGCCTCTCGAACATCCCGTCCGGCGGCTCTTCCGGGAACTGCTCGACCCAGAACGTCCGAACGTACGTCTCGTCGTTGATGATTGCGTAGGTCGTCTCCCAGTCGACCGTCGACGGCGCGATCACCGACTGGTGGATCGTCGAAGGGTCATCGAGGTGCTCCTCGGTAGCGATTTCCGTTTTGTCGTCCGCTTCCGACGGCTCACTCTCCCCGTCGAGATCGTCGAGTCCGACTTTCCACTCGCTGTCCTCCCCACTCTCTTCGTCATCCTCCGTGCTCCCTTCGTTGTGTCTGACGCTTCGAGCACCGCTTTTCCTGTTCTTGCTGTCGTCCATCGTGTCGACGATGTCGTCCGGATGCGGGTCCGACGGCACGTTTTCGCTGATACCGTGGGTGACGACGGGGAACGTGCCGATCGCATCCGTAATATCTCCGTACGTTTCGGTGTGTCCCGTCCAGTACTCCGTCGTCACACGGGCGAGTTCGTAGGCGTCGACCGAGCTCACCGAGCAACGGTAGAGAGACGAGGCTCCGCGACGAAGGTGGGCGAGGCGAGATTCCAGCTCCTCCTCTTTGAGTCGCTCGCGTTCGGGTTCGGTGAGGCCGTCGGACTCGAACCGGCTGAACACCCGTCCGAGAACACGAACGTCGGCCAGGTACGCCAGCACGCTATCACCGGTTTCGTCGAACTGCTCGACGTCGCTATCGCGAACGGCGGTGATGACGTAGTACTCGCGGACGGTCGTCCGTTCGGAGTCGACGTCACCGTTTGCGTCGGTGTTCCTGGCGATGAACTCTTCGAGTAGCCGTCGGAGGACCGGCCTCGAGCGGACGTCGGCGTCACCGAGTCGGTGCTGGTGGTTGCGGACGACGTCGTCCTGGTCCACGTCCCGGCTGGTGATGTAGAACTTCACCGGGAAATCGATGGTCGCGTTGACGAACTCCGAGAGGGATCGGACGGCTTTCGCCCACGCCTCGTCGTCCTCGAGCGCCATGTTCGCCGGTTCGATCTTCACCGCCCCGACGAGCGCACCATCAGTTCGCTCGAGAGCGTGGGGGTAGACTCGGCCAACGCGAGTCAAGTATCGGACGTCGCTGTCGTCCTCCCCGTGAGTATATTCCTTGTTCTTGACTGCCCAGCCGAGTCGCGCGGCTATCCACTCCGTGAGCCACAGGTAGGAGGGCTTCACCTTGTGAAGAACGGCCAGAACGATTCCGAGCATGAGTCCGAAGCCGATGACCGGAATCGTGAACGCCGCCGGAACCACTGCGGCACCGACCAGCGTGACGAACGCCACGCTGACGAACAGCAGCAATTCGTCGATGGAATAGCCGTGGAAGAAGGCGGTCGTCCCGCCCAGAGTGTGGTGAATTCGTCGCGCGCTGTACTTGCCATCGTCCGTATTCGTACTCATGGATATCACCACCGCGAAACCTTGTTTTTCGTGTTCCTGAACGTCTGCTTCGACCGAGCTTTCGCTATCTTCGCCGACCGTCCGATGTCCGTCTTGGCCTTGTCTCGCATTTTCCCCGTTCTGGACTTTCGCAGGTTGTTGTAGCGGACAGTGTGGCCTTTCGCCGACTGGGCCGCTGCGCCGAGTTTGTGGGCTTTCGAGCCACCGCTGCCGAGTGTCGTCTGTCCGCTCTTCGTTAGCGCTCCGGCGCCGTTCTGGGCGTATCCCCGGTGTACGTTCCGCGCACCGCGGACGCTCTTTCCGACACCGCTCTTCGCGGCGGTCCCAGCGGCCGCTGGATTCGTGCCCTTCACGCCCTTGTGGGCGATGGACTTCATCGCGGGTGCGGACCAGTAGACGGTCATGATCGACGCGACGCAGGCTGCTGGGATGAGCGCGAGCCCCAGTATCAGGTTGAAGAGTCCATCTACGCTGACGGTGAGATCCATCTGCCAACCGATTCGGAAGAGAACCGCGGCAGGGATGCCGGCCAGGATGAGCCCCGGATAGATCGCTGCTGCACGGCGAGCGAGTTGCGAGGCCGGTGAGACCGGCCAGACGTCCATCGCCCATAGCACGCCCAGAAGCGGCATCAGCAGCGTCAGAAGGACGATACCCAGCCATCTCATGGCGAAGATGAACGCTGCGACGAACAGGATGGTGTTCGAGACGACCACAACGAGCAGCACGACGAAGACCCCACCGACCCCGGACTTGATCATCTCCTCGAACCCGCCGGACATGTCCTCGATCGGGGCCAATGCCATCCCGATGTCGTTGACGAACTGGAGCGGTAGCGAAATGAGCGGGAACCAAACGAACGTGCCCATAAACACGAGACCGAGACGTCGAAGCAGCCGTTTTCGCTTGTAATTGCTGATCGATCCCGACCGAAGCCCAATGTACGCGAGCGCGACGGTCAACAGCATGATCGTCAGCGGGAGGATGTACTCGATGTAGAACTCCGAGTAGAGTTCGTCCCACGGGGCGTTATCCGGTTCGCCGACGACGATGTACCGCGAGTCCGATGTGGGCGCCTCGACGCCGACGATCGGTTCGAGAAGAGATGTGAATAGTCTGTCCGCAAACCCGAGAAACGCATCCTTGATGCTCGTGATTACGCTCTCGATCGCGTTTTCGACCTCCTCCTGGAGCCATCCCACTGTCAATCACCTCCGCTGTTGGAGTCGACCGGGCCACCGTCGACGACGGACAGTTCACACGAATACTGTGATCCGCCGTACTCGACTGTCTGCGAGTACGACGGGTTCACGCCTGTCTGGACGATAGCGGTCGCGGTGAGGTCGACAGTATCGAGTTCGCTACACTCGAGATCGCGGCCGGAGACCACGCCCTGCGTCTGGTAAATCGCACCTGGCGAGTAGACCGTCGTCGATTCCCCGTTCGGGAGGAGAACGTCGTGGTAGAATTCCACCTCTTCCGGCTGCTTCACTAACGATAGCGGCGCATCCGTCCACTGGACCGATTCGAGGAACGACGGGGCGGTCCCCGTGTTCTCGATCTCGAGCGCTGCGCGGTTTTCCCACTCACCAGAATCTTTGTCCCACTCCATGTCCGGGTGGTCCTCGGCGCGCTTGAGGTCCGTGATGGTCAGTTCGGGCTCGAGGGACAGCGCGGTTTCGTCGACGATCGAGTCCCCGTCGGAGGCGACCAGTCGATACTCTCCGGGCTGGTAGCCGTCTTTCCCTTCTCCGAGCAGGGTGTAGGCTACCTCGGACGTGTCTCGCGGGTGATCTCGTCTGAACGTCTCCCCGTTCGAGTCGACGAGGTCGACGTGGCTGGCAGAGACGTCGCTCGCAAGCGTCGCGATCAACGTGGGACCGTCCCACTCGATCGTCAGGAACGTCTCGTTCTCACCGTTCGCAGCGTCACTCGAGTTGCGATCACTGTCGATACCTGATGCACACCCCGCGAGGCCAGTGATACCGCTCGTGACGCTAGCGAGGAGCGTTCTACGGTCGATTCCGTGCTGAAATATCTTCTTTTGGTTCATTCGTACTATTACCTGTCTCTTGAGTGTCTTTTGAGGCCGAGCAATTCGCCGTTGGTCACGTAGTCGACGCCGAACGCGAGGAGCGCGACGGGCAAGAACCACAGTAGCGTCACGATGACGAGATCGACGAACGTCTGGAAGCCGAGGAACTCGCGCGGGACGATCGTAGTGGTCGCTGCCGACGAGTAGGGCTGGTCGGTTCGCCACCACCCTTCGGGGTTGTATTCGCCACGGATGGTGAGGCCCGGATTCTGGACCGTGATAACAGCCGTCCCGTTCTGGTCGAGTGGTACGGACTGATTGCCAATTTCGACCCGACCACCCGAAACCGGGTCGCCGGTCGTCGTATCCGTCACCTCCGCCCGAACGGTCGCGTGAGTCGAATTGTCCTCCGTGACCGTGAGCGTGAGATTCGCTTCGTGAACCGCTTGCAGCTCACTCAACGTTACCGTCTCGGATTGTCCGCGGACGATACCGTCGACGGTGACCTCCTCGAGCGCACCTTCGTCGAGGGTCTCCGAGCTGAGGGCGACCGAGTCCGCGTTCGTGTAGGGGCTGGCCGTCTCGAGGTCGATCACCGACGGAAGCTCTGGCCCGGTCCGTTCCTCTCCCCAGGTCTCCTCGATCCGGAGCGGAACGGTGCCGTTCGCAAGTTCCGTCGGCACGTGGGGTTCAGCCTCACTCGGAAACGCGTGGACCTGGACCGGACGAACCGACGACGCGGATGTCGTCGACCCGTTCGCTTTGTGCGTGACCATCTCGTCCCACCCCGGCGTCCCGGCCGTGTAGAACCACCAGTTGCTGCGAGCCCGGATGTCACCGTCGACGGTGATCGTCGACCATTCCGTGTCCGGGTGGACGGCCGCACCGACGCGATCCGACTTCGCCTCGAAGTTTACCCGGCGCCCCGAGACGTTTGACAGCTGGTTCACTACGACCGACTGCGTATCTCTGACGGTCTGCTCTACGGAGATCGTATCGTCGTACGATTCCCACTCCTCACAGACTTCTGAGTTCGCGTTCCAGTCGGTACAACTCTCTGTTTCCGCTTCCAGCTCGGCGGAGATCGTGGCTTCGACCTCGAGCGTGACCGAATCGGAGAGATTTGAATACCCCAGTATCGATCGGTGGCCGTCGTCCGTACTCAGCGTCTGTCCGTCGGCCTCGAGAGTGACCGTCTCGATCGACGTATCGACGAGCGACCACTCTACGCGCTCCCTATCGGTCTTCTCGTCGTCTGGGAGAGCTACCCGGAAATCGCTCACTGCCAGGACCTCACCGTCCGGGGCGACGTACTGGGTCGTGTTCGTCGCGTTGGTGTCGTGGAGGATCGTCGAGGGTTGGACGGCAGCGATACTCACGAACGCGTCTTTGATGTAGGTCCCGTCCGTGAGGTTGGCATCAGCGGGAGCGACGGACTCTTCAGATCCACCGGAGTTGTAATCCTGGAAGTCACCTCGGGTCCAGTCCTCGGCAGCTTTCGGCGGGTGTTCGAACGGAATATCGGTCGATCGGGCGAGCGCTCGTTCGGCACCCTCTCGAGGGTCGACTTCACCGTCCTCGAACTCGTCCTCTGACAGTCCGCCATCGTCGACATCGTTCGACCAGAGTCGATAGAAGTCGCTACTGTTGACTCCGTACGCTGGTCCGTCGTCTGGAATCGTCGTCCCGTATTCGCTCTCGTTGGCGGTCGCGACGGAAGCCGTTCCTATCACAGTCGAAGCGGTACTACAGACGAGCAATGCTCCGACCAAGACGGCGATCGTTCGTGGGGAGGGCATGATGGTGGAGGGAAGGAACGCAATCGCATCTCCTCACAACGGCTTCACACAGTCCGAGAAGGAGAATCCCATCTGGCTGCCGATCTTGTCGATGAGCTCCGGCGAGATCAGCGCGAAGACGATGATCCCGAACCCGATCACCGACATAACGAGTTTCTCCTTGGCCTTGTTCTTCTTCTCGGGATTACCGCCTGCTCGCATGTACGAGAGGCCTGATCGACCGATGAAGAAGGCCGTTGCCGGAAGGCCGAGTCCTGCGAGGGCACCGAAAACGATGTTGATCCCGGTTTCGACGCCGGTCCCGCAGTAGACGTCGCCGACACCGCTCTGTGCCATCGCTGGTGTGACGGCGACGAGACAGAGCATAAGGCCGGCTGCCAAAGTCAACGCCGCTGGCCGCACTCTGCTGAATGCCGATGTCGTTGATGACTCGTTAAGCGATTCGACAGCTCTGGAGGAAGTATGCTTACTCATCGCACGAGGGTGTGGGCTGGTCATGGCCATCGAGTAAAGCCTCGAGATCCTCGAGACAGGACGTCCGTTCGCGCAACTCGTCGAAGTCCCGACTGCCGTCTTGGACCGTTCGCTCGACGAGTTCGACGAGTCGTTGGCGGTCGATGTTACGGTACGCCATCTGCTCGGACAGTGCTTCCCGAAAGAGTCCGGACGCGTTGATCCCGGTTGCCCAACTGAGAAACAACGCATCTGCCGGTCGTATAGAGACCGACGTGGTGACTGTTTTCCCTTCCATATCAGCTACCTCTCGCGTTACGGTTCGCGGTTTCACCAGTTCCGTTCATTGAATATCACTGCAATTTGATATCAGTTCGTGGCACAACTGTTCTGCATTTTCATTACTGTCGACCATCGCCTGCCACAATTAGATACTGCTATTCACTACATAATAAAACTATGTAAGTACTTAAATCAATAAAAATCAGATGTGGTTAGTATCCTGCTCTCTTCAACGCAATCGTTCGCAGTTGTCAAGATTGGGGGTGGTGTTGTACATATCGTGCTCTCTCATACGAGTCAAACCACAGTGAGGCATCAACGTTAGATGCAGAACTCATCGGGCGGGCCGATGAAGTTGCAGCAACTGCTATCCGATCGTAGGTAACAGACGATTTTGAACTGTGCAACCGCTGTACTGAGTGATTCAGCTCCGGCGAACCTGACGAACACTATTCGTACGAATGGAACACTGCGGTACTGCGCAGCATCTGCGAGCGGAGCGAGCGGTTGTCCGCCGGATCAGGGTGAAATCCCGCGACGGCAGCCTTTCGGCATCAACGGGTTTTGCCGGGGGTTAAGGCGAGCGTCTCCCACGTTCGCCGATGCCACCGGCAAAAGTGGTCGCTGTATTGACCGCTGGATGGAGCAAAAACATCATTCTTTGAGTGTTTCGACAAATCCGTAAGAAGGGATTGCTCAAATTTCCAGCCATTACTTCCAAGACGGTGAAAAAACTCCTAAGACCTACGGTGCGACGGCTGCCGTATCGCCAGAATCTGGATCGAACGGGAGGTTGATGACGAGTTCGTTGAACCAGACGACCGGGCGCTTACTCTGGCCATCTTCCTCGAAGAAGATGATACCCAGCTGGGCGAGTCGACTGAGTTCTTCGTGGACGTTTTTCACGTCCCGGTCAACAACCCGCGCGGTCTCGTTGATGCTAGATGGTTCTTCCTGGCGGATGGCTTCGATGAGATCGAGGACGCGCGGTGTTAGCGTCTCCATGAGGTCGTCGTAGCTGGTGAACGAGAGCGTCGGCGTAGAATCCACCGCGTCGCCCTGTTCGAGCGCTTTGATACCGTCGGAGACATCGTCTTGAAACTCACTGGACGACTTTACAGTCACGACGAGGGTTGATTCTGCCTGAAGCTGTTCGCGCTCCATCGGGTGCAGCGGCGGCGTGGTATCGTTCATGGGTATCACCGTGGTGTGATGATCTCACGTGACCTCGAACTCGGATTTCGGGATCTCGCTCCAGAACCGTTCCCAGAGTTCGACCATTCCGGGGAACGTGAGTATATCCGGGTCGGGATCGGGTGCGACGTGCAGTTCGTGCCCTTTCGTATCCTCGTGCGAGTTGTCGTACCGACGAATCGTCCCATCGTCAAGCGTTTGGGGCGGATCGGGCTCCGTCGCGCCGTAGTGGAGTTTGTAGGCCCACCCAGACGGGTATGCGTCCCGGTCTGTCCGCATGCAAAACACGCGGACAACGGTCCCGTCGGGATACTTCCTCCCCTCACTTACGCCATCGAGGTCGTCGCCGGTCAGTGAGGCCATCCTCGGCCATTGGTACACGGACCAATGCAATAAGACTATTGGTCGGAAGAACAATAGCAGTTTACTCGCTCTCAGACTGCTCGTTCGTCTGATTCCCCTAGTAGTAACGTCTGTTGGACTAATAAGGAACTCACTCGAGTTCGAGAACTCCCCTCCGACCGATACGCGCTCTGTACTGAACGATGTGTGGTCCACCCGTATTGACTGTCAGATACTTTGAATTCATCAGGCGACTAGGCTATTTTAGGGCCCTCTGCTTTCATCGGACGACCGACTGTTTCCGATCATGATGGACCTCTGTATGAACGTTCCAAGTTCGGTCTCCTTGAGGTTGGATACGTAACGGAATCCAGAGTGGCACCAATAATTAGAACGAAATCATTTCACGGCAACGGCCACTGGCACACTTTTTGCGTCAAAGACGTGCTCGTTCCCGGTGATTTTCTGCTCGAGTGTTTCCATCGCTTCGGCCATCCGCTGATAGAGACGCTTCTCTTCGATAGAAGCATCAGCACGTTCCGCTCGCGTTTTCGCGTAGTGGAGACGGTTAGAGTGAAACACCGTCCAGTAATCCCGCCGTTCCGAACTGCTCAAACCCACGGTGTGGTAGTTCTCCAGGTCCAACCAGACGTCCGTGGGTTCTGGTGAGAGACGCTTCATGTGAGTCGGGAGTCGTCGACCGTGGGTGCGATCGCTGCTCCCCGGGATGTCGTCCGTAAATTCGACGACCCACTCCATATCCTCGTCCGGTGGGTAGTGCAGATGCTGTCCGTCTTCGCAACTCCGGACCAGCAGATAGCCACCGTCTCGAACAGCCTCCCAGAGGAGCGATAGCACGGATTCCTGGTTCGCAAGGTGGTGAAACAGGTAGGCGGCGAAGACTATATCGAACGTCTCGAAGTCGGCGTCAGGGAGGTTGTTCACGTCGAGCCAGCGATACTCGATGTTCGGAGCGTTGTACTGGTCTTTGGCGACCTCGAGTGCGTTTCGCGACTGATCGATGGCGATCACGTCGAAGCGATCGTCGTTGCCAAACCGGCTCTTCGTGACCGTTCCGTAGCCACATCCCGCGTCGAGCACGCGATACGGCGGCTCAATGTCTCGCTCCTGAAGCTGGTCCACGATCCGATCGATGTTCCGCACGTCCTGTTCGCGGTGGATCGCCGCGGACAATTGCAGTCGATCGTGATCCACCTCGACGTCGTACTCGCTCGGTCCGTCGTGGTCCGCCTGCTCCAGAAACGGTCTCCGCGGATCGGCGAGGAGTTCGTCCATCATCCGAGAGAGTGACTGCTGGAGCCTACTCTCGTACTCCTCCTGGGTTGCGTACGTGAAGTAGCCCGTCTCCCGGCACTCCTCCCTGAAGTCCTGAACAGCCGTGTACGATTCCGGGTCGAGTTTGCTCGTGGGGACGTTCTGCTCTGAGAACCCGATTATCGACGGTATATCACCCTCGAGTGCGAGCCGTCGTATCGTATCAGTGAGGCTCGTTCCGCCTGTTCTCGTGTCGTCGACGGTCGTCCAGAACGTCCCTAGGACCGCGTCGATCTCCTCCTCGAGGTCGGTCTTATCGAGATCGACGTGGACGGCTGATACCGGCTCGAGGTGAATGTCCTGCGTACGGCCGGTCGTCGAGTTCCAATCGATGACAACGTCTCTTGCGATAGTTCGCTCTTGGTCGATGTCGTCGGCCATGGCGAGGAGGACCCGGTAGACGGTGGCTTCAGTCGGCATGCTTGTTTCCAATACAAATCGCTTCGCAAAATGAGTGGCGAATTGTGGTGCGGGAAGAGGGGTGTTATAGAACGGTTCTCTGATCCTCTTCACAGCTACCCAACAAGCGGTTATACAGGTCAAGCAGGTAACGGTGTGGCAGTCGAGTTCATTGATAGCTGTCAAAAACTGCGTGCTAGGGTCTCGTCGAGAAAGACGAACTCGACCGGCGAACGAATTACTACACGATCATGGCTCGTAGTCGCCGGGGAACTCGATTGATGATAGCAGTGTCGGTCTGTTCAAGGCGACCAATGGCTACTCGGTGACTGCTTGGGACAGTTCCCCCGAGTCGAGGCGATTCTATCGGTCGACTACGGGTGAGTCAAAATACGGTTTCGGTCGATGGTTGCGAGATCAACGGTGGTGTTGATCTTGGAGAGAATAAGTCGGTAGTGGTGCTTCGTCTGATTCACTGTGCTGATCGCGAGGTCGACGAACTCTGGACTGGCGGTGTTGGAGGACGACATTGAGTCTTCAATCGTGTGCTCGAGCCCTGGTCTCGAGGAATACTGAAAATCTAAGCTCCGTGTACGGTACGAGGGTAATATGCTGGACTATGATCCCATTATGTGGTGTGATTGAACCTTCGGGCCTCACTCACGTCGAGATAGAGGTGCCAGCAGACAGGCTTTGAGTCGTCCAGAAAATGAAGATTGCAATTACATTAGAACGCAGATCAAGCCAACCGTGCGGTGAGCGTGATATAAGAAATGACGGTGAACATCACACAGAGAAATCGAAGAAAGAAAGTCGAGAAGACGCCTCTAGAACAAATCATGGTCGCGAACGGGGAAAGGACCAATTTGTATGGTTTAATGGTGATACTGCTCTTTGGACTTAGTGTAACGGCTCTTCTGACGACGGTCGTCGCAGGAAGTATTATCACTCTATTTTTGCTTCTCATCTATGAGTTTTTGTTTCAACCAGCAACACTTCCTGCAGCGGAAATCCTCGTCCCGATCATCTGTAGCGCAGGAATCTGTCTGCTGATTCTCTTGGTGCGTCATGAACGAGATGCACCCGTGCATACGATCCGTTCGGTCGGTGCTTCTCGGGCTCGAAGAGAGGAGCGTTCCGAATTGATAGATACTGTCCAATTGGTTGCTCACCAAGCTGTAGTGCCTGTCCCGGACGTTTACGTCGCGCCAATGGACGCGCCGGTTTCGTTCACGACAGGATTCAAGCCACAAACCGCACGACTCGTGGTGAGTGAGGGACTGGTGACGCTACTCGAGCAGTCCGAGCTCGAAGCGGTCATTGCACACGAAATCGCTCACGTGCAAAATCGGGACGCAGCGGTAATGACTGCCGTCTCGTTACCGGTCGGGTCCTCACAGCGCGTTTTTCGTCTTCTCTCGAACTCCACTATCGGTGTCGAACACGGACACACAAGTCGTGCTGATCTCGGGGATGCACTTGTCACTGCTGGACTGATCCTCGTTCTTCCAGTCTGGATCGTCGCTGTCCTCTGTTGGACAGCGCTCTCTCGGACGCGAGAATTCACCGCTGACAGCGGCGCAATTGCTATCACCGGGAAACCGGTTGCGCTGGCTACTGCCCTCGAAAAAATCGATTCAACACTTGCCGAACGACCATCGACTGATCTTAGAAGTGCAGAGGTTTCACCGCTTGCGATCGTTGAACCTCCACGGAAACAGCCTGATTTTGGCGGCGTACCGTTACCTACCAGCCGGTTGAACCGGATAGTAACGACGCATCCCAGTACAGAGCGACGACTCGAGCGACTTCGAGAACGAGATCCGTGAACGGAAAATGACTTTTCACCATATAAAATATGGGTTTAGGAGTCTCTTGGTAGTTTAGAATACAGAATTAGTGCCGAAATGGCAATTACAATAGTCACAATCCCATATAATGGGGGGAGAGTATCATCATAAATGATTAGTCCACCTGCAATAAGAACTGGAATACCAATTGCGAGTGATGCTTGATAGATTTCTACACCTTCAAGAGCAATTAGGAATGATACGATTATAAGAGACAAAGATATTAACTTATATGCTATCGGATGTGATTGGTCATAGGTTAAAATGACACCAACTAAAATAACTACCGAACCAATAACCTCCGGGAAGCGTATTTTATTGTGTATGTCCATAGGAAATAACTGGAATTCGTGGTATTAAGTTCTAGTATTATCCCCAAGTACCGGTCGCCGATCCTGCTATAATAATGAGTGCAATAATGAGTAGTACGACAAGAACAAGAAAGTCATTTGCGTGTGTTCCTTTGTTTGGTCCCCCATGGTCATCAATCCACTCTGCTGCATCATCTCCAGCCTGATTAAGCGAATCAACAATGTCGTCAACCGCTGCAGTTGGATCTGGAGGATCTATCTGGTATCTAGCACATTCGCCGTCTGGGGCGCCGAACCAAACCCCATTAAGATCTTCTTCAACACCAACCCACATTTGAATATCGGTTTCAACATCCCAACCCCCCAAACCGAGAACCTCTTTCTGAATATGAGCTGTTGCCGAAGCAAGCGGCGGAGTCATCCCAGAATTACAATCTTTTGGTTGACCAATAGCGAGATCATCCGCCTGTACACACCATTTTGATCTGCCAAACGGGACACAGAGATTGAAGGGAATTGAGTTAGGTACTTTAGGCAGATTCGGTATTGAGAAGGCCGGTCTAACAGTTTTATTTTCCGTTACATCCTCATCCAGCACCGTCTTTTCTTCAATAAGATAATTTTGTGGTATATTAACTGAATATCGAGTAAAATTTTGTTGGAATGCTAAATGATTCCCTTGAAGCCATTCTGGGGCATAGACACCTGCTTCCGGTGCATCCGTGATCCGATATACTGCATCTGCTTTATCGTTGGGTGATTGAATTCCTTCAGCGATAAACAGATCAAGTGCACCTTCACCATAGGGGGAAATGAAAGCAACCCGATCTTGTGATGGGTGTTTAGCTACACCAGGGATGCCACTGAATCCACCAGTGTATGAGGCAATTTCCTGAACGGATCCATTATAAATCTCACCACTCACCATTGGATATTCCTCTCCAGTATCCGCTGCCAGTACTTGCCCTGTGCCTACTGTTAGTAGCGATCCTGTTGCTCCGATGGTCTTTAATAGCTTCCGTCTGGAATTACCGTGCCGGTTTACCATACACTATTTCGTAATTTCCAATACAATAAACCTTTTCTATTATCTTAGATTGAGTAAATTCTGAATGTAGTGATGTAAGCTGTCTCCTGGATATATTTGTGACTGTCTTACGGTAGAGAGGTTGATTCAGTTGTTGCCAACCAGTATTTTATCCTATTATCAACATAATAGGATTATTGTCTTGCTACTTATTCGTTTCCAAAGCTTTATTCTAAAAAAGGCCACTACAATAGTTGAACAGGGCGTGACCTTCAGCTCGGTCTCCAACTACTCAAGGAGTGCGTTGAGGTCGGTATGTTCCAATTCGTCTACTGCGTCGATGAACGCACGGTAGTGAGGCTCCGAGCAACGAGGATCTGACTTACTCTTTCCCAATCATTCGTCTAAATTGCGTTAGTGAATAAAGTGAATATATATGCGAGTCGGCTCGTTCATCGGGCCCTTCTTGAGCGAATCACCACAGATATACTTCACCAGTCCGCCGCTTGTGTTCGCTCGTCATACCATGCTGAATATGCGCTATGTAGTCAGCACCACTCTCAAACACCATCTGAAATTGGCAGGGCTCTCAGCGGTCAGTTCGCATATCCACCCACTATTTAACCCGTCGAATGAAGGATGGAAACAGCCTTGCCGGAATAGTTCTATGACCCCCTCGTGCGGAAAGATGTTATACGTTAGACGGATCGAACTGCTCGAGTCGGTCCCGCTCCTCATCCAACAGCTCTCCTTGAAGATATCGTCGACCGACGCCAGTGATACAGTAGTACCCGCCGGTTGCGTCTTTCTTCTCGATGAGTCCGGCGGCGTTCAAAATTCGAACGCGCTGCTGGACGGTCCCCTTGGTCGGATCCATGTTTTTGGCGATGGTCGCGGGCGGGGCCTGAAAGTCGTCCAGCTCGTGGCCGTCTAGAAACTCCAGAATATCGAGATCGCTCATCTGAATCCACGCTATTCGTGCTCGCATAGTAACTGGACTACGTGACTACCGTACTCTGTGGTGGCATCGGCAAAAAAGCCTCTGTAAGCGCTTGAATCCGGCCGTCTGCCACATGACCGTAGCCAGATAAGCATATGCTGAATCACAGTGGTGTATACACAATATTTAATACTACCAATGGCAAATAGCCTGAATACAAAGCCTGCGATAAACCTGGCCTGGCCCCAAGAATTCGGCCCATGGACTGAGGAACGATAGGCTGCCCACCAAAACGGCGTCAGAAAGGGATCGACTGACCATCTACCCTTTCTGGCCTGAGACGCAAAAAGCTTCGTCTCCGGTTAGAGGCTTCTATGCGTCACTCGGGCATCGAGGCAACCGCACTCTCAGCGCCGAAACGCGGACCGAGAGCCACGCATGTCACCAACTGTCACCAGAGAACCCCCGAATGGGGACAAAACGACGAGAGAAACGCCCGTAGATCGAATATGCGCCTCTTTTTCGAGACCAGGTAGGCGAGAATGTGCGGAATGCAATCCACCGAATCGAACTGAATTCAGGAGATCGGGAGGTGAACGATGAACCCACCTCAGACTGCCGGCCCGGGCGATGTGCCCGATCTCGAGCTCGAGGAGGCGATGCAGTTGTTCATCAGTCGGAACCAGCCGAACTGGAAGGGCGAGACGGCTCGGACCTACCGCAAGAGTCTCGATACCTTCGAGGCGTTCGCAGAAGAGACCGACCTCGAGACGCTCGACGACCTCGAGATGTGGCGCGTCGGGCGGTTCACAGACTACCTGCTCTCGCAGGACTACGCTCGCGTCACCGTCCAGAGCAAGCAGAAACAGGCGCGTCGCTGGCTCAAGTGGCTCGAATCGCAAGGCTATATCGAGGTCGGTACGCACCTAGCGATCGAGCCGCTGAAGCTCACCGACAGTGAGCAGACCAGTTCGGACATTTTCCGGCCGGAGACGCTGAACGAGACGCTCGCATACTACCGCGATTCCCTCAAGTGGCGATCGAAACGAGGGCACGCACTCCTCGAGATCATCGGCCACACTGGTGCCCGTCGATCCTGTATCCGTGCACTCGACGTCGACGACTACGATCCCGAAGCGCGGACGCTGACGTTTCTGAATCGGCCGAAGACCGGGACTCGGCTCAAGCGGGGCGATGCCCATCAGCGGAAGGTCGTCCTCGCCGAGACGCCGAATCGCATCCTCGAGGAATACGTCGAGCGCGATCGCAGCGAGAGGCACGACGAGCACGGCCGTCGTCCACTGTTTGCCAGCGCGCGCGGCCGCCCGGTCAAGAGCACGATCACGAACTGGATCTACCAGGCGACGCTCCCGTGCGTTCGGAAATCGTGCCCCCACGGGAAGGAGCGTCACAAATGCCAGTGGACGGAACAGCAGGACAGCAGCAAGTGCCCGTCGTCGACGTCGCCCCATCCAGTCCGTCGCGGTTCGATCACCTGGCAGCTCAACATTGGCCGCTCGGTTCAGGACGTGGCCGATCGTGCGGCTACGACCCCCGACGTGATCCGCCGGTACTACGACAGACCCGATCTCGACTCGGAGCTACGACGTCGGATCACGGACTTCGACGGTATCGACCTCTGTAAGCACAGCGACCCGAGCGACATCAACGAGGAGATCGACCAATGACACTTACGGTCAGCGACGGAGCATCGAGAATAGCTCAAGTTTATTCCCTCCGACCCCACTCTGACCTTAATTATTGCGGTTTCGTACGAATTAAACCTGTCAGAAGGAATCTATACCTGACGGGGTGGTCGGCGTGACGCTTTCCGAAACGGAAGCGAAGCGTCTCCGAATCAATCGGGGGCTCACACCGCTGCCGACGAAAAGCCGCGAATTTCGCTGTGACGAGTGCGGTGCTCGGTGTACTGTCCTGCTCGACGGCCAGTCGGAAGCGGGTCACAAGCGGGGGTGTTCTCGCCGACTCGAGCGGACGGGCTCGAACCGAGTCTGTCCGTCACTGACCGACGGCGAGGAGGTGCAGCGATGATCGGTTTCGTTCCAGCGAGTCGGCTATTCGACGTCGAGAGCGACGCCAAACGCCGGAAAATAAAGAAATCCCATGCCGCGATGGAGGCCCGTGAACAGCGTGGGGACGATCACGGACGACCGCCCTCGAAGTGATCCGCCTCCGAGAGGCTGGCCGTTCATGGAGGGACATTGCCGGCGAAACGGGCGTGAACCGATCGACCGCCCGTGGAATCTACGATCGGCGAGACCGCTACCTCAAGGAAGCCGAATCCGGAGGAGTAGCATAACCGAGGGTTTCTCAGACAGCCCCGTAGAAGACAACAGATCACATAAATTCCGCGTGCCGTTGATGTAAATAGACCAGCAGATACACATGCGAACTGATCTGGTTAAGCGTCGTGTTCAGATTACCTGATTTCATATCACCGCGAATGAACTGAGCCAGTGATAAACAATTCTTATGCGCGCCGAGTCGGTTCCCTGAGACAGAATGGTACGTGAGAGTTGGTCGAGTCGCGCCGGATTTATCCTGGCCGCGGTCGGAAGCGCGGTCGGACTGGGGAACATCTGGCGATTTCCCTGGATGACCGCGGAGAACGGTGGGAGTGCCTTTCTACTGTTGTATCTACTCATCGTCCTCGGCGTCGGGGTGCCGGGATTGCTGGCCGCATTCGTGATCGGTCGACGGTCGAATCGGAACCCAGTGGGGGCGTTCAAATCGCTCGGCGGATCGCGTTTCTGGACGGTGTTGGGCGTGCTCTGTGTCGTCACCTCGATCATACTGATGTCGTTCTACAGCGTCGTCGGCGGATGGATCCTCAGGTACTTCCTCGAGAGCGCGACGGGTGCCTATTTCGTGGATCCCGAAACTCACTTCGCGGCGATCAGCTACGGTGCCGAAGCGTTCGGCTACCAACTCGCCGTCCTCGCGGCCACGTCTCTGATCGTCGCCGCGGGGATCAGACGCGGCATCGAGGCGACGACGAAGGTGATGATACCCGGCGTCGTCGTGTTGCTCGTCGGACTCGCGATCTGGGCGGCCCGACAACCCGGTGCCGCGCAGGGATACGAGTTCTACCTCACATTCGACGGTGCCTACCTCGCGGAGAACTTCCTATCGGTACTGGGAGCGGCCGCCGGCCAGGCGCTGTTCACTCTCTCGATCGGCAGCGGGACGATGATTACCTACGCCTCCTACGTCGACGACGACCGCTCGCTGCCCCTCGACGCCTCGGCTATCGCTGTGTTCAATCTCGGTATCGGCATCCTGGCCGGACTCGTGGTGTTCCCGTTGCTGTTCTCATTCGCGCCGGGACCGACTGAGGGCGGCCCCGGCGCCCTGTTCATCGGGATCGCCGGCGCGTTCGCGAGCCTGCCCGGCGGGCGACTTCTCGGCGCGGTCTTCTTCCTCATCGTTCTCCTCGCAGCCCTGACGAGTCTGATCAGCATGCTCGAGATTCCGGTCTCGTTTCTGGTTGACGAGTTCGGCCTCGAGCGGTCGACAGCGACCTGGGGGCTATTCGCGCTGATCACACTCACCGGCGGCGTGAACGCGTTCAGCCCCGCGGTGTTTACGCTGTTCGCGAACCACCTCGTCGATCTACTCTTGGTACTTGGTCTGACCGGGTTCATGGTGTACACGGCTTGGGTCCTCGGTCCGGTCGCGATTGAGGAGTATCTCAAAGGTTCGGGACAGCTCTCGCGCCCACTGGTGGTCCCGTGGCGATACGCGATCGGGACCCTCTTCCCAGTGTTTCTCCTCTTTACCTTCTACGCCGATGTCGCGGCCCTGGTCGGGCTGTCAGCGGGAACGGGACTGTTGTTGGTCGCGGCGCTGCTGACATTGATGGCACTTGTCTTCGTGGCCCGTCGTTCCGTCTCCGAAAACCGACCGCAACCAAGCGAGAGTACGGACTGACTGAGACACGTCGCTCAGTCGAACCGAACGTTTGCGCTACGAGCGCGACAGAGTCGCGCCCTCAACGAAATCTCGAGAGAGCGAAGCCTGCTGGACTGGACGATTCCGAAGGAATCGCTTCCAGTCGGGTGTCAACGCCGTCCGACGACAGCGGGGCAAAGGTCTTCGAGCGTCGGCGCTTCGTGCCGACAACCTCTCGGGATCTTCGATACCGCTTCGCTTCGACGAAAGGTATACCTCTCCCTCGGCTCACGGCCGTCGCCTCGTTCGCTCACACTGAAACGCCCTGGGGAATTCAACAGGACGCCACATCATCAATCGATTCACGAAGGCGCTCGCGCGACTCTAAAATGCTCTTCGTAGATGGTACGTCATCGCTCCGGAACTCACTCATATCGATATCACAGACGTCGCTGAAGATCCGTTGATAGGCAATCATCGCGTTCAGCATGGCATCGAACTGCTCCTCGCGTAGCCTGTCGACTTCCGCTTCGTGATTGGAAAGGCGATCATCCGGATCACTGTCGATGGCGAGGATCTCCGACGCTGGATCCAGTTCATCGACCAGGAGTGTGGCGGCTGGGCTGACCGACCTGTCTCGGCAGTCGACGAGGCACAGGAAGTCCTCGAGAAGGTTCTCTTATCATATCAACCGTTAGAGACCGACACGAGAGTCTCCGTGGTGAGCAACTCGAGCGAGAGGCGGACCTGAGATGCGGCTGCTTGCTGAGGCGAAAGCAGTTGCCGGCCCAGAGCCCGACAGATCTGCTCTCGCGGTGACGGACCGTCTCAGCGCTGAAGCGATCCGGAGGCCGAAACATGACGACCGAACCAGAGCATCCAGTCCACGCCCGTCTCGAGGAAATCCTCTCTGAGGTTCGGGTTCTCAACCGGCAACTGATCCACCCGCTCACACTTGACCCAGCGATCCGTAACCTCAAGGAGACGATCGAGGTTTACAAACGACTCGAGGCAGAGGATTTGGACAGTGCGGAGGGCGGCCGATGACGAGGGAGTATTCAAAGCCATTGCGGAGGAAATAGATCGATTCGTAGGTTGAAGCTGCTTTTGTTGGAGCGTGTCATAGAATCCATCTCATAATATCTCACAGCCCGGATCGTTTCCTCGCTCGTAGTTGGTGATGGCAACGACGAGTCGTAGACAGAGCGCAACAAATTATTCATCAGCGGGCCGTTCACGAAGGAACCGTTAGGTACGTCGCCTGATCACTCAATTGCCAACTGGCCGCTCTCGTCGGCTCCTTCACTGCCGTTCTCGTCCCATTCGAGTTCGAACTCGATACTCACTTTACCGGGCCCGTCCGCCGGGCCTTCGCGTTCGGCTTTGACCTCAAACGTCGGGCGGGCTGGCGGTTCCATCGTCACGGACTCGGAACCCGATTTTAGTGTGACTGCATTGTCTTGCTCGAGTTTGTCGGCGACACTGTGAAGATACGAGGCGATCTCTTCTCGGGTCTGTCCGCTCTCTGATTTGAACAGGACTTCTTCGGGCATACAGAGTAACAACACTCCGCCTGTACCCATAAGCGCATTCTCTGTCGGAAACAGTGTCAGTCACGTACCTGACAAACTACTCCGATAGTCAGTCGGGTAACCGAGACGGTCTGCTAGACCGTTCAGTACCTCTATACACCTCCGAGTTTATACCCCTTGTCGGCATACCAGTTTGCATGGGGGAACTCGAAACTGAAGAGCAACGGTCCCGGACAGAAATCGCTAGCTATCTCCGCGAGATGGCTGACCAGTTGGATGGTGATGGTGACGTGACGCTGGAACTCGGCGGCACGCAAGTGCGGCTTGATCCGACTGAGCCGGTCACGTTCAAACTCGAGGGTGAATCAGACTGGTCCGAAGGGGACACGGAAGCAAAGCAGAGCATCGAGTTCGAACTCGTCTGGTGGCAAGAGGCGAACACCGCCGAGGAAGGGACGTTAGACGTGCAGGAGTGAGTACGGTTCAAAACTGCACCATGTACACCGAGATCCTCTTTCCCACTGATGGCAGCGAGGGTGCGTCGGTCACGTTTGACCATGTCCTCGAGATCGCCGCCGCCCACGACTCGACAGTGCACATCCTTCACGTCGCAGACACGATGAAAGACAGCGTCGTTCGGATGCAAGGGGATGTCGTTGACGTCCTTGAGCAAGAAGGTGCCCAAATCGTTCGTGACGCCACAGACCGTGCCCGAGAACGGGGAGTGGATACGGTCACCGAGGTCCGCCAGGGGACTCCCTACAGTACGATTATCGACTATGCAGAATCGCGCAATGTTGATCTCATCACTATGCCGACTCATGGCCGCCGCGGTCTGAAGCGGTTCCTGCTCGGCAGTACGACCGAGCGTGTCGTACGACGTGCGGACACCCCTGTGTTGACATTCAAACCGAACGGCGAATCGGTCACCTATCCGTATCGCGATGTGCTGGTTCCAACTGACGGAAGTGACTGTGCACGTGAGGCGCTCACGGTCGGAGTCGAAATCGCTGATACGGAAGACGCGGCCCTCCATCTTCTGTCCGTTATCACTACGTCGAGCCTTGGCGTCGACGTCCGGAGTGATATCCAGTTACCGTCGCTCGAGGAGAGTGCCAAGACCATCCTGGAAGGCGCGTCGTCGTTCGCGGAAGACGCTGGCGTCGACCCAGTTTCCGAGACGGTTGAAAGTGGCGGGTCAATCCACCAAGCGATCTGCGCGTATATCGAAGCCCATGATATCGACCTCGTCGTCGTCGGCACACATGGCCGGACTGGCTTTGATCGATATCTCCTTGGAAGCGTCACCGAACATCTCATTCGGACCTCGCCGATTCCAGTACTGACGGTTCGAGAATCTCCATCGGAAGCATAAGACCGTTATCCACTCGCCCTGCAAGACGTACTACACGGAGTATCTTCACACCAATTTTCATTTCGTGGCTAGAAGTCGGCTAAACGGAGCGGATTGCCGGCGTGATCGTTCCGGCGGTCGTCTCGGCTCGAGGTCGACGTGTAACATCGGGGATCGGACTTCGTTGACGTGCAACCAAGGGTTTGGAGAAACATTTCCTTTTGGTTCGGACTATAGATAAAACGGGAATAACTCTGTGACGATGAAATCTGATTGTCCACCAATACTCGGAGCTATTGGAAATATCCAACACTGGAAAAACTTAAGTGTTTAGATATTAGTGATAGTTACAGATGGCGAACGATCCTGAATACGGCCGCGAAAATAGTAGTAATAGTTCTACAAGCAACCGCCGATCGGTTCTAAAGGCGATTGGTGGAACTACAGTAGGAATTGGTGCACTAGGGACTATGACTGATCCTGCTGTAGCCCACCACAACGAAGAGCCCGACCACGACTACGGCGTTAAATCCGACAACTGTGACACTCTTGGTAACCCTGATGACATCGTCATAAATCAAACGCTGAAAGCCGAAACCTGGTACCGGGGTTTCGATTCTGACCGACACAAACATGAGTGGGTAACGGCGATTGGTTGTTCAGCGATTACAGAAGATGAGAATGGATCGGTACCACGCGACATACAAAAAGGGGTACTCGAAGTCAAGTGGAATGAAGATCGGTACGACTACCCTGCAGTTGAACCCAGGCCTGCTGGGTACAGCCCCAAAGCCTACGCATACAAAGATGCCACGGATCCGTTAGAAAATCCGTGCGAAACGTGCGACCATGTCATGCAGGCTAGTGCTGGTCTTTTAGCCGGTTACGTTGGTGGAACTGTCGGTTCGGTGTTGTGGACCGGTGGAACACTTGCTGCAAACTACCTTGATGAAAACGTGAGTGACAACAGTGGTCCAAACCTCTTCCTCGAATTTGATTTCGAGAACTGGGCAAATCACGCTGTCGAACAGGCTCACTACAACTGGGTCTATCACGTCTATCTCGATCTCGGCGATCGGCAATCAGTAACTGTAACTACCACTGACTACGGACACAATGCCACCGTTTCCTCAGCCATCGAATTAACCTACGATGTCCACCAGTTCCAGTACGAAATTCATACCGAAGTTGAACACGATACAATCCATAGCGACTCCTGTTGATCGGATCCAAATAAGTATCATCGTACTGCTTGCTTGGTTTCCACTCATTATCTATGATCGACGGTGCTCGAGCCCTCAAACTGCCTTCCGTTCTGAGCAACCTCTATCATCGGGACGCGAAAATTGGGTGTTAGCTGATGCGCTGCGGCCGATTGCGGATATTGATCGGCTCCGGAGAGCGACAAGCGTGTCATCGCGATCGTCGACGAAGTTGACATCTTCGAAGATGACACCGCTCTCCAAACGCTCTGCGACATTCCGAACGTGACGATCGTCGCGATCACGAGCGACGAAGGCCATCTCTTTGTCACCTATACTCTCGCGTTCGGAGCCGACTCCTGAGTGCAGAGACGATTACGTTGGCCCGATTTTCGCACGTCCAATTGACCGATATCCTTCAAGCCCGTATCCAGGCTGAGTTGCGGCCGGGAACGAGCACGAGCGACGCCATGGATTACATCGCCGATGTCGCTGCGGGAGATGCTCGTGAGGCGATCGGAATGCTTTGGAGTGCGGTGTGATACGTTTCCAGGGACAGCTACCACTCGCAAATCACGGGCAAGATCATGGACAGCATCCACTTGGCAGCCCTCGAGGAGATCTATCTCGAGCGACTGCGCTTTCGGTCCGGCGTGGGATCGCTTCCGAGCGCGGAATCGACGCGTTCCCGTCCCAGACCGTCCCAATTGCAGTGAGATACTGTTTTTTACCCAACATATAGAAAAGATGGAAACGGGCCTCTGTAGCCATATGGCAGATCGGCACCGGCGATCGATGCTCGCGAGTAGCGCCACACTCCTGACCGGCAGTCTGGTCGTCCCGACCAGCGCGGTGGGGACGCAGGACACGAACGAGGACGAGACGGCCGACACGAGCGGGGGTGACATCGAGGTCGACGTGACGGTCGAGGAAACTACGCATATCGACGACTTCACGACGGAATTCGAGCTCTGCGTGCGGAACTACGGCGACGAAGCCGTCTCGGTTCCGGTCTCCCTCGAGATCGGGGCCATCACCGACGAGGAGGGGCCGCTCGAGATCGGTCCCGGCGAGAGCGAGGACGAGACGCTCGGCTTCGTCCATCCGCGGAGCCTGGGGGCGGGCGAACACGAGTGGACGATCACCGCGGGCGGGGCGACCGAAACCGGGACGCTGGTCGTCGAGGCCGACGACGACTACGAGGAGCGGGACGAGGGGTTCCACCTCTCCCTGATCTCCCCGAAAAGCGGCAGGGACGAGCCGATCGTCCACACGCTCTACGACGGGCAGGAGCGGTCCGGCGGGTTCCTCGTCCTCGAGATCGTCAGCTATCACTACGAGCCCGTCGAGAGGGAGGTGGTCTTCGAGGTCGGCGACGAGACGCAGCGGACCCGCCTCGAGTTCGAGCCCCGAAGACACAGGCAGCCGTACTTCGCCTACAAACTCGAGGAGGGCGAGTACGAGTGGACGGCCTCGATCGGTGACGATTCGGTCTCGGGGCAGATCCATATCGTTCCCGAGGAGTGCTGAGGGCCGTCGGGTAGCCTGGTAGCGTGCGTCGGGGTTTCGAGTGTCGCGCTCGAGCGGCGGGCGATCGACCGCCACGGGACTGGGGGCGGGCTTCGATGCCACGTCGGGGTCCGGGGTCGTGGTGCTCGAGGGTGGGGGCAGCGCGGTGATCGTACTTTCGGGGTGTTGTGACGTGGCGGTCGAGGGTCGCGTTTGCTCTCGTATCGGCTGATAGCGTGATTTTTACTGCTGAACCGTTTTCCTCAAAGATTTCAACTGAGCCTCTCAATCCAGTTCTTTTACCACTGTTGCCGGATTCCCTTGGACGACGACCTTTTCTGGAACATCCGTGGTGACGACGGCCCCAGATGCAACGACGGAGTTATCGCCAACCGTCACGCCGGGATTGAGAATCGCTTGGCCTCCAATCCAGACGTTATCGCCGACTGTCACCGGTTTGCCGTACTCTGGCCCCTCGATTCGCTCGGTCGCATCAAGCGGATGCGTCGCTGTATAAATATGGACGCCCGGTGCGATTTGACAGTTCTGCCCGATGTCCACCCGACACACGTCCAAGATAACGCAATCAAAGTTCGCGTAGAAGTTCTCACCGACGTGGATATTGTACCCGTAGTCACAGCGAAACGGCGGTTCGATCTCGCATTCCTCGCCGCAAGAGCCGAGGAGTTCCTCTAACAGTGCTCGTCGTTCGGTTTGCTCGTTCGTGCGATTATAGCGTCTCGTGAGGTCACGTGCGCGTTCCCGTTCGGCCACGAGCTCGGGGTCGTCGGCGTCGTACAGTTCCCCGTTCAGCATCTTCTCTTTTTCACTATCCATAGGTCTCGTTGACTGGCCGTCCGGGTTATATTCTCCGCACACTCCGCAATAGTCAATGTACGCTTTGTATCTCGTACGCCGCCTTTGACAGTGATCAGTGAACTTGATTGCGACTCCGTTACCTGCTTGCCCTGTACGTACCGCAGCGGATCTGACCCGCTATTTGTGTCTTGATTCTCGCTTCCGAGTTCAGTCACTCCTCGAGCGGCTCGAGATCGTCGGCATCTAGCTCACCGTCGAGATACTGCACTCCGGACTCGTCGATCTCGTAATAGCCTCGTTCGACTCGAGTCACGAACCCATACTCGACAAGCACGGTCAGCCGCCGAGTGACTTCCTCTCGACTGCGATCGATATTCTTCGCGATCACGGCCGGCGACAGGATCATGCCCGATGAATGGAGCGCCTCGAGAATTCGCTCGTCGGTGGGCATCTGCATCCAGTCGCCGGGACGACGCATGATCGTCCAGTACGAGAACGGATCAATACGCCTGTCGATGCACTGAATGCCACTCACTATTAATTGAGTAATTTCTCAACATATAGTGAGCAATTTTATTGGGGCGGACTCAGATAGAATACTGTCAATTGAATCAGTCAGTCTCGAGGTTCGATTTGACTCACATCTAATTCGCCCGCCAAGTACGCGTCACCGTCTTCGGTGATCGCGTAGACACCGTTTCCGAGATTCGTCACGAGCCCGTGCGGACGGAGATAGTCTCTGCACCGTCGTCCGATATATTCCGCACCGAATTTGATCCGGTCGTCGCGTTCCATTTTCGAGGGCGGGTGAGGTCCTTCGTCTCTGAGAAATTCCAAGATCCGGTCGTCTGCTCTGACCATCCAGTCTGCATCCAACCTCATTACCCTGAATACCGTTCTGACCTGCCTATACCCCACGATTATTTCCCTTTTGTTTGCTATGGACATACGGAAGGGGTATTTGAGCAAACTATTAGTAGATACAAATGAATGAACATTAGGTATGGGCTGTGCAGATTCGCGTCTCACAGGTCCGATGAACAGGGCTCGGTGCTAGAATGCCGAGCCTACAATCAGCGGCAAAACTCCCTCGAAAGCCATGCACGACGACACGTCGCGGACTCGCGAAAACCCCGATCGAGTAGATCCTGATCGAGACCGAGGAATGCAGAACGACTGTGAAAGACGGTCCAGTTGCTGGCAGTCCCTATTCGTCGGGTTCTCCTTCGACCTCGTCGAGGAGTTCGCTGATTACGTCGTCGAAGCTATCGCCGGGGTCTTTCCGCAGGGTAAGCCGTTTCCAGGTATCCGTAGAAACGGTTACCGTCGTCGTCTCGTCGGTCATACCGCCACTATGAAACCCCGATTTCAAAGAATTGCGTATATCATCGTATAATTAAACTGTTATACAATGGATTTATTATTTCATGACTTCATAGATCCGTAGGGGGCGACACACGGCGCTGATCGAAGATGTCCGGAAAGGTGCGGATCGGTGGTCGTGACACCGGGTCCGCGAACCGCTCCCGAAAATCGTCCTCCGGAAGCATGCACGACGACACTTCGTGGGACCTTGAAAGCCCCGCTCGAGCAGACGCATCGTCCGCAGATCGACTCCGGGTCGATGGTGGCCTCCTCCGAGCCGACGGGGGTACTACCTGGGCCGACCTCACCGCCTTCCAGCGCGACTGTCTCGAGGCCGTCGCCCGCTGCGAGCGCGACGGCAAGCGCTGCGACGAAGCCGGCATCGGCCGCGAACTCGAGGACCGCTATCCGAACCTCGATCACGACCGCCTCTACCCCACGCTGACCGTCCTGGTCGGGCACCGCCTCCTCGAGCGACGCGAGCGAGCCGAGGAGGGGCGGGTCGAGTACGTCGCCACGTCAGGGGCCTGTGCGCTCCTACTGGATCGCGCCGAGCGCCTCGCGGAGACCTGCGGGCTCGTCGTGGTCGATCGCGCCGGCGACTCGAGCGCCCGCGAAGCCGGCGACGGATGACCGACGCCGAAACCGGGGGGCCGACGCGGTGTCCCGACTGCGGCGCGCCCATCCCCGAACGCGACCCGCTGACGGGCTGGTGGCGCTGCGACGATTGCGGGAGCGCGTTCCGCGCCGACGGGACGTGGGTGGGGTAGGCCGGCCCGATCGGTCGGCCCCGTCCGAACCCGACGCGACGACCGGGTTCGCCGGCCTCAGTCGTCGGGCTCGTCCTTGACGATCGCGAACCAGAACTCCTCGATCGAGTGGACGAACTCGACGAACTCGTCGGCCTCCACCGGCTTCCGAATGTACGCCTCCGCCTCGAGCCCGTGGGACTTCACGATGTCCGCGCCCAGCTCCGAACTCGTGAGGACGGCGACCGGGATCTCGTTCAGCGCCGGCTCGTCGTTCAGCTCCGACAGGACCTCCATCCCGGTCGTCCCGGGGAGTTGGGGCTCGAGCAGGATGAGATCCGGTGCCGGCGCGTCGTCGTAGTCGCCGCACTGGTGGACGAAATCGAGCGCCGCCTCGCCGTCCGAGACGGTGTGGATCGCGTTCACGATCTTCCCCTCCTTGAAACTCTCCTCGAAGAGCCGAACGTCGCCGTGGTTCGGCTCGACCAACAGGATGTCTATCACCTCCCCCAGATCACCGTCATTCGTCCTGTCTGACGACGCCATACTTGTGTATGCGACCGCACGAATAAAACACCACCTGTACGGTCTTCCGATCGGCAACGGCGGCCTCACGGCGTCCGCAAACGGCCGCTTCGGGAGCTTTGCCGCCATCGCAGGCCGCCATCCCCGCTCGCGTCGGCCCGATCGACGACCGCCGCCGGCGACCGGTCCGATGCCGACTGTCGCCCCGCGACGGGCGCGATCACAGCTTAGCCGTCCCCGACCGCGACCGTAACCTGATCGCCACTGGACACGCGCACCCGGTGTCCCTGATATCGGAATTTCACGATCCGTTCGCTCGCCCCGCGCCGACAGAGCGCACACAGCGCCTCCGGGTCGATGACCGTCGCCAGGGGCACCAACTCCAGCGGTGACACTCCCTCCGCGTCGGCGATCTGCTCGACGATTGCCTCGATGAGTTCGTCCGAGTCGTCCGACTCGACCGTCGAGATGGATGTGTACAGTGGATCGTCCACAGCACATTCATGCACTCGCCACTTATAAAAGACTCGCCGTGTAGTTCGATAATCTAAGTAGTATAGATTTCTATAGTGGATACTCGAACCATATCCTGCATATTGTGGTGATTTCCTGACCGGCCCGAGTTACGACGCGAGTCGAGACGTTGCGTACGAATATTCCACCGTCCGCGTTCGTCGTCGAGAATCTCGAGCCTGCACCCCGGTGGACGTGGAGTATCGACACATGAAAGGCTGCGGGACGACGAAGTCGACTGTGACGGCCTACCAGCTCGACGACGTCGACAGACAGTTGCTCGATCTCTTGCAGGAGAACGCTCGGTACAAGGCGATCGAACTCGCGGAGGAGATCGGCGTCTCCGACAACACCGTCCACAACCGGATGGATCGATTGGAGGAGGCCGGCGTCATCACCGGCTACGCGGCGAGCGTCGACCACGGCCGGACGGGGCTCGATCTCACCTTCCATTTCAGCTGTACGGCTCGGATCGGCAAACGCGCCACCGTGGCCGAGGAGGCGATGGCGTTCCCCCAGGTCGTCGAAGTGACGGAACTGATGACGGGGCAGGAGAACCTCCACATCAAGGCGGTCGGTGCCGAGCACGAGGACATCACCCACGTCGCCGAACAGCTCGACGAGCTCGCCCTCGATATCAACGACGAGAACCTCGTGCGGACCGAACGCCGGAAGTCCGTCGACTACGAGGCCGTCTCGTCGTTACTGGATCGGAAGCAGTAGGCGGTTCTGAACGGTGGTCGACCGCACGGAGCATCGCGCCCGGCGTGTTCGGCGGCGACCGCCCCTCGAGCACGAGCCCCGCCGAACGGCTGCTCCGGACGGGGTCCAGCGGGGCCTCCCCTCGGTGGTGCGTGCCCGCTGTGCCCACCACCCCGTTCCCGAATCCGGATCGGCCGGCAGGGAGTGGATACTACTGCCGGACGATTCGGTGTGCCGCCGGACTGGTACCCGCCGCTCGAGTGTCGGTCGAGCGTCACGTCGAATAATTGTTGAATATCTAATATTGACGGGGCGCTGTCGGGTGAGCGCGAGAGGAGGGGTGAGAGCGACCGACTCGCGACGATATCCACACGTAGACGCCGGCTATAATTACACGTATAAGAGAAACTTATATTACGTACGGGCCTAGTTGTTCTCACGTTACAATGCGTAACAGTGGGGTGGCAGTTGGCAGACGAGAGGTATTGCGGTGGGGGTGTTCGGGTGCGGTCGCCATCGCGGGGCCGGTCTGCATCGCCGGGGCAACGGACGGCGACGAACGCGGCGACCGCGACGGAAATCCGACGGAATCCGTCGGGTTCGGGGACGTGAGCGTCCTCCGGACCAGCGACGCCTACTACGCCTACGGGACGACGCCGGACGGTGCAGTCTCCGTCGTCAGATCGGACGAGCTAGTCGACTGGACCACCGTCGGCTCGGCCCTCGCGGCGCGGCCGGACTGGCGCGACGAGTCCGGTGCGGGAGTGCGGGCCCCGTCAGTCGCTCGGTACGACGGGACGTACCACCTGTACTACGCCTACTCGACCGGTGGGAGTCGGGCGGAGTCGGGGATCGCGCTCGCGACCGCGTCCGATCCTGCGGGGCCGTTCACGGATCGGGGACCGGTGTTCCGCGCGGCGGAGTTGGGCGTGACTGGCGCCGTCGGCGGGGAACTGGCGGTCGTCGACGACACGCCTTACATGGTGTGGGGGAGCCGGGACGGGATCTACGGCGTCGAACTGACCCCGGACGGAACGGACCCCGTCCCCGGCACGACGGTCCGCATAGCGAGCGAGCGGGCGGGGAGACCGACGATCCTCGAGGCGAACGGCTACTACTACCTGTGGTGTTCGACGGGCCCGCACGACGGAGCCGACGGCGCGTCCGGGGTGGCGATCGGCCGCTCGAAGTCCGTTCTCGGCCCGTACGAGAACCGGCGCGGGGCGGACCGCCGGGAACCCGACGCCGACCGCGCGGACGCGGCCGTCCTGCGCGACACCGACGCGTTCGGCGGCCCGGGACACGGCGCGACGATCCGGGACGACGACGGCGACTGGTGGCTGCTGTACGACGCCGTGGCCGCCGGCGAACCGGCCGAGCGCGTGCTCGCGATCGACCCGATTCGGTGGGACGACGAGGGGTGGCCGGTCGTCGGCGACGACGGGACGCCGAGCACCGAGTGATCGGTTCCTGTAACTCGTGACCCGTCCCGCGTCGCTCATCGCGACGCGCTGTAGGTCGTGCCGGCAGCGGGGATCGTACTGGCGAGACTGACGAGGACGGCGTTGACGACGACGCCCTGGACGTCGACGCCCTCGAGTTGCGTGAGCACCGTCGCCTCGTCGGTAAACGCCGCGACACACAGCGAGACGACGACCAGCGCGAAGACGAACGAGCCGACGAACGCGGCGGCCGCGCTGTAGGCGACCGCCCGATTGCGTCTCGGAATGCGGCTGGCGGCCAGAAAGCCGGTGACGCAGCCAAGCATCGGCGCTGCGATCGCGACGAGGACGCTCGTGACCAGGACCGCCGTCGGGAGCAGATCCGTGTTCAACTGCTCGATTCGCTCGGCCGCCAGGACGCCGAGTTCGGTGGCCTCGAGCGGCGACGTGCCGAACTCGCTGAGGAGGAGAATCGCCACCCCGAGTCCGAGACCGACGGTCGTGTAGAAGAGCACCGAATTGAAGACGTACCCCGATTCCACCGTACCCCTGTCGCTGGTAGACATTCGATAACGAGTCTCATCCACAATACCTAATCAGTTTCTAAAAAAATTAGATACGTCAATCGAGGAAACGATAGGGGGTGGAATCCCGCGGCCACGCCGAGGACGAACGGGGCGGGATGGCCGCTGTGGCGCGGCCCGTAGACGGTGACGCCGGGGAACGGAGTCGAGGCGGCCGTCCGGCGCACTCTCCAGCGCCGGCCGCCGAAGCTATCAACCGGGTAAAATTTTAACTGTGAGCGAGGTTACGTTTTGCCTGTCCGATGCGGAGACGAGCCGCAGTCGATCCCGGCCGCTCGCCGGCCGTCGCAGCGAATCCGTACCGCCGATCGAATCCCCACTGCAGCCCCTACCGATGACCGATCATTCCGTCAGTGATACGCCGTATCGCCGTCGCCTCGACGAACGGGTGACGACCATCGCAACCACTCCCGGCGCGACGATCGGGAGCGTGATTCGCGGCTCCCGCGGCGCGTTTCCGACGCTCGTCTACGAGCGGTTGCGGGAACGTGGCATCGCCGACCGGCTCCCGACCGGCGACCTCGAGCCGGCCGACGCACCCGACGCCGCCCGGACGCCCGAACTGCACCCGCTCGACTACGAGTGGTACTTCACCGAGGACACCGCGACCACGATCGCGAACGCGCTGGCCGAGCGTGGACCGCCGGTCCTCTGTCTCGGCGCGCCGACGGTCGCCTCTCGCCTCGCTCGGCGGGGCGTCTCCGTGACGCTCGTCGATCGGAGCGAGCAGCTCGCGGAGCGCGCGGCGACCCAGCCGGCGTCGTTGCGCTTCCTCCAGCAAGACGTCCACGAGCCGGTGGCGCTCGAGTCGGCGTACCCGGTCGCGTTCTTCGATCCACCCTGGTATCCGGAGCACACGGAAGCGTGGCTGTATCGCGCGTGCCAGCACGTCCGTCCCGGAGGGCGGCTCTCCTTCGTGTTGTTCCCGCCGCTGACCCGTCCGGGGGCGACCGAACAGCGGCGCGATCTGCTCGAGACGGCCCGGCGGGTCGGGTCGGTCTCGGTCGACGAAGACGCGGTCGCGTACCGCACGCCGGCGTTCGAACGGCGGGTACTCCGGAACAGCGAGGTCCCCGTCGTAGGGAACTGGCGCACGGCCGACCTCGTGCACGTCGACGTGAGCGACCCGGCCGCGCTGTCCGATCCGCCGGCGGTCGACGACGGACCGGACTGGGAAACCTTCGTGACGAACGGCCAGGTGGTGAAGCTCCGGCGGGAGGTCGTCGGCGAGACGACGGACGTGCTGGCACCGATCGAGAGCTGTGACGGCTACGTCCTGCCGAGCGTCAGCCGGCGGGACGCCCGCCGGCAGCACGTCGACCTCTGGACCTCTCGCAACCGCGTCGCGAGGGTCGGCGATCGGACCGCAGTCGTCGAGGCCCTCCGGTCGCTCGAGCGTGGCACGGCGGTGTCGGAGCTGTCGACCGCCGAGTTTTCCGCCGGGCTCTCCGCCGAGCGGCGAGACGCGCTCGCGACGCAGTTCGCAGCCATCCTCGAGTAGCAACCGGCGCGACCGGTTACCGCACGGGCTACCGAGCGTCGGCCACCTGTGTCGCGACCAGTCGCTCCAGCCGGTCGATGCGCTCGTCGGTATGGGGGTGGGTCCGGAACCATCCCCGCGAGCCGACCGCCCGTTCTCGGGGGAGAAGGTCCAGCGCGCTGGCCGACCTCGCCCAGGTGCGTTTGTCTTCGCTGGGCCGATCGCGTCCGTCGTCGAGCGTCTCGAGCGCGCTGGCGAGGGCGCTCGGCGAGCCGGTCAGCTCCGCGGCTCCCCTGTCGGCGGCGAACTCGCGTCCGCGCGAGAGGACGGCGATCGCGAGTTGGCAGCACAGTCGCTGTATCGCGGTGGTGGCCGCGAGCAGCGCCCACAGGGCGAAAGTCGCCAGATAGGCGAGGGGCTGGTGGAGGAGCAGCCGTCGCGGCGGCGGGCCGTCCGATCCGACGTGCTCGGCGAGCAGCATCGGGGCGAGCACGAGGCTCATGATCCGGCTATCGCCGTTGACGAGGTGGCTGAGTTCGTGTGCGATCACGGCCGCCAGTTCGGCGTCCGAGAGCCGATTCACGAGCCCCGTGGTGACGATGACGGTTCCGTTCGAGCGACCGCCCACGGCGTAGGACTCCGGCCGCCGCCGGTCGGCGACGTAGACGTCCGGTTCCGGGATGGCGGCTTGCTGGGCGAGCCGACGGGCCATCGTGGCTATCTCGGGGTGCGTTTCGGACGCCGGCGCACCCGCCTTCCCCAGCTCCGTTCGAAACGCGCGGATCTCGTCCCGGACCGGACGGACGTACAGAACCGGGAGGAGGAGACACCCGGCTCCGACGACGACGGGAACCGGATTCGTGAGCGCCCACTCGAGCAATCCGTAGGAATCGCCGGGGACCGGGAGCAGGAGCGTTTCGAGTACGTAGAGGATCACGAGCAGGGCGAGCCAGCCGAGGAATCCACCCGCGAGAACGCCCGTCGCGCCGATACCGATCGAGACGGGCGTCAGAACGGCCAGCGCGGCGAGCATTCGGAGGACGAGCGACACGCGCGTCCTGAGATCGAGCAGCATACCGAGAGACCTCCGTACGGCGTCTCCGCCCGCCCCGATAATTAGTGTACTCATTGTCATTTTCGCCCGTGCCGCGACGGCCCGCGGAGCGAGCGACCGCTCCGCGCACCGGCCGCGCGGGGAGTCGGCTACGCGCCTTCGGGGAGCCGCGGCACGGTAAACGAGAACGTCGCACCGTCGCCCACGTCGGACTCGACCCAGAGGTCGCCGCCGTGGCGCTCGACGATGCGCTGACAGAGCGCGAGCCCGATGCCCGCCCCCGCGTACTCCTCGCGGCTGTGCAACCGCTGGAACACCTCGAAGATCCGATCCTGTTCGTCGGGCGGAATGCCGATCCCGTCGTCGCGGACCGAGACGAGCCACTCGTCGCCGTCGCGCTCGGCCGACACGTGCACCGTCGGCGGTTCGTCGCCGCTGTACGTGATCGCGTTGGCCAGCAGGTTCTGGAACACCTGCCGGAGCTGGGCCGCGTCGCCCTGGACGCGCGGCAGTTCGTCGGCGGTGATCTCCGCGCTCGCGTCCGCGACCTGCAGCCGGAGGTCTTCGAGGACGTCCTCGAACACCGCCTCGAGCGACACCGGCTCGAGCGGCTCGCCCCGCGTGTCGATCCTGGAGTACTCGAGGAGGGCGTCGATCATGTTTCGCATCCGGTCGGCCCCGTCGACGGCGTACGCGAGGAACTCGCTCGCGTCGTCGTCGAGGTCGTCGCCGTACCGCCGATCGATCAGCTGGAGGTAGCTCGAGACCATCCGAAGCGGTTCCTGCAGGTCGTGGGAGGCCGCGTAGGCGAACTGCTCCAGGCGTTCGTTGGACGCCTCTAACTTCGCGACCAGTTCCTCGAGCGCGCGTTCGCGCTCCTTTCGCTCGGTGACGTGTTCGGCGATGCCGACGATCCGCGAGACGTCGCGCTCCGCGTCGCGAACCCGTCTCGCTCGGGCGTGGAGCCAGCGGATCTCGCCGTCGGGCGTGACCACGCGGAACTCCTCGTCGAACTCCTCGTCGGACAGGTCGCCGTAGGCGGCGTCGACGCGCTCGCGGTCGTCCGGGTGGATCCCGTTCGCGACCGCGAGCGGATCGTCATACAGCGCCTCGCGGTCGCGGCCGGTCAGCTCCTCGTAGGCGGGATTGACGTAGAGCAGTTCGTTCGTCTCGGGTGCGCCGATCCAGACGATGTCCTCGAGATTCTCGGCGAGCATCCGGAATCGGGCTTCGCTCTCGCGGAGGTCTCGCTCCATTCGCTTGCGCTCGGTGATGTCCTGTGCCATGACCATGCCCGCGAAGATCTCGCCGTCGTCGTTTCGTACGGGCAGGGTGTGGGCCCACACGTCGCGGTCGTGGAGCCGGTACTCGAACGTGTTCGATTCGCCCTCGAGCGCCGCCAGAAAGTACGGCTCGACCGTCGCGACGAGCTCGGGCGGGTACCGCTCGGCGAGGGTGGACCCGACCACCGCCTCTTCGGGGAGGTCGAGGTCGTCGAAGACCTCGCCGCCGGCGATGATGTACTCGAGGTCCTCGTCGTACAACCCGACCGCACCGTCCGGGAAGTGGTCGATCAGCGTCCGGTACCGCTGCTCCGATTCCTCGAGTTTGCGCCGCTGTCGCTTGCGCTCGGTGATGTCCCGAACCACGCCGATCTGTTTCGTCTCCCCGTCGTCGGTCCGGAGCGTCGCGAAGGTCCCTTCCGCGGGGACCGTCTCCCCGTCCGCTCGCCGGATCGTCGCCTCCATGGTCGGGTTCGTCTCGTCGCCGTCGGCCATCGCCGCCCGTTGCGCTTCGGCCCGTTCGAGCGTCGCTTCGTCGACGACGAGCGAGGCGTGTTCGCCGACGAGATCCTCGCGGGCGTAGCCAGTCAGCTGGGCGTACGCGTCGTTGACCATCGTAAACCGGCCCGCCTCGTCTTTGACGTAGATACCGTCGTTGATCGCCTCGACGATCGTCTCGTACTTGGCGAGGTCGCGCTCGCGGTCCTTGCGCTCGGTGACCTCCTGCGCGACGGTCGTCCCGCCAACGATGTCGCCGCGGTCGTCGGCGAGGGGAACCACCTGCACCGACCACACGCGACCGTCGAACTCGAGTTCGATCGATCGCTCTTCCCCCTCGAGCGCCGCCCGAAACGCGGGTTCGAGCGCGTCGGCCATTTTCTCGGGTACGACATCCCGGACGTACCGACCCTCGACGTCCGCCGGATCGGCGGGGAGGTCCGCGAATCCCTGCCCGGCGGCCAGCGTGTACTCGAGGTCGCGATCGAACAGGGTGACGATACCGTTGGGGAAGGACTCGGCGAGCGCCCGGTAGCGCCCTTCCGATTCAGCGAGTTTCCGTTCGTGCTCGGTTCGGTCGACGATGTCCCGAACGAGACCGATGATACCGCGCTGCTCGCCGTCGACGACGAGCGGCCGGAGTCGCAACTCACACGCGAATTGGTCGCCGGCCGTCGTCCGGGCGGTCGTCTCGAGGGTCGTGACGCCGTCGGTGTCGCGACAGTCGCGGAGAACGTTGCTCACGCGGTCGCGGTCCTCGTCGAGGTGTCTCGAAACGTGCTCGTCGAGGAGGTCCGCACGAGCGGCGTCCAGCCGATCGAGCAACGCGTCGTCGATCGCGACGAACCGGCCGGCGGTATCGAGCTGAAAGAGCCCGTCGTCGAGGAGTTCCGTGAGCGTCCGGTACCGCTGGAGCGTCGCCGTTTCGTCACCGCCCTCGAGTACGGGCCCGCCGGTACCGATGCCCCGTTCTGTCATAGTATTAGGAATGTATTCTGTATCGGATAAACTTCCCGACGCTCGCGACGACGGCTCGGTTCGACGGGCGGTCGAGAGTACGACCACGACGCCGTTCGACTCGGTTCCGGTAAGTGCCGGGTCACCGCCCGCTGGCCCTCGAATATTAATCAAATTTGAAACACTTCGACGCTATCAAATACGTGGCGATCGCTAGTCACACTGTATGAGCCAGACACGGTCCGCGGACGGTGCGTCAGTGTTGGTCGAACGAACGGCCGGACTGACGGCGGTACTCGGTGCATTCGTCATGGCGTCGACGGTCGTCTTCACGATCACGGGGACGCTGGGGATTCACAACGTCCTCGTGGGTGCCGTCATCGCCGTCCTCGGAGCCGTCCACGCGCTCCGAACGAGCACGACCCGCAGACCCACGCTCGCCCTCGCGGTGATCCTCGCCGTGCTCGGCATCTGGGTCGCGATCGCACCGATCGTGCTATTTGACCCCCAGCGCCAGCTGGTGCTCGGAATCAACGGCGTCTCCGGTGCGCTCATCGTGATCCTCTCGCTGGCCGGCGTCTACGGGAGCTTCCAGACGTCGGACACCGCGGCAGCGAGCGCGTAACGACGGCCGCTTCCTGCTGGCGTCGGTTCACGGTCACTGCTCAGCGGCGGCGGTGGCTCGAGCGACATCGCCGATCGCCCCCGTCGCGGAGCCCCTAGACGAGGACGAAGACGCCGATCGTGACGAGGATGAACGCGGCCTTCAGACAGACGTTGACGACGATCACTTTCGTTCCGAACGCTGCGCCCCAGATCCCGAACTGGAAGGGGATCGAGCGCTTGACGGTCCCGATCGTCAGCGAGACGAGGCTCCCGACGAGCAGCGCGATCACCGCCTCGTCCGGCGTCAACACGTCGCCGATCATGGGTGCGACGGTGATCGCGCCGGTCGTCGGATCGACCAGCGAGACGAGGATCACCGGCACCGCGGCCCCCGGCAGGCCCACTAGCCCGGCGATCGGCGCGAGCACTGCACCCGGATCGTCGATCCCCGCCGACGCGAACGCGGCGAGAATCCGCTCCGAGTACTCGAGTGCGACGAAGACGAGCGAGTAGACGACCGCGAGCCGGGGGACGATCGAGCGCAGGCGCTCGAGGGTATCCTCCCCGGCCGTTCGGAGCTTCTCCCGGTTCGTTCGCGGTTCCTCGCCGGGTGCGTCGGGCTCGAGCGCGGTACTGTCGTACTCGTAGCCCCGGAGGAGGACGGCGCCGGCGAGCAGGCCGACGAGGGTGATCGCGAGCGAGATGCCGGCGCGTGCACCGACGTACATGAGGCCGACGCGGAGCCCCAGGATCGGCACGAGGACGGGCCCGTAGTAGGTGAAGATGTGCTGGACGAACCCGAAGAACGTGTTGACGACGACGGCGATCAGGGTCGCCCGGTCGTCGAGGAGCGCCTCCTCGCGAAACTCCGCGAGCATGCCGTACCCCGCCGTCACCGAGACCGCGTTCGTCAGGACGGCCGTCCCGACTGCCGGCGGCAAGTTCGCCGGCTCCGTGAGATAGCGGCCCGCGCGGGCGACGACGGCGACGAGGCCGTACGCCACGGCGAGATTCGCCAGCCCGACGCCCGCGCCGATCAGCAGGCTGATTGTCAGCACGCGCGGGAGCGCCTCTTCGAGCAACACGGAGAGGAGTGACTGCACGGCGAACCGTTCGAATGCCGACGAGAAATGGATATCGGATCTCGAGCCGACCTCGGCTTCCCGGGAGCGGCCGATCGTTCCGGGAGGACTTTTCCCGGTCCCCGCCGTTCGGACGGGCATGAGCGACAGCGACGTTCGCGTGGCTGCACTCTGTGGCAGCCTCCGCGACGAGAGCCACACTCGGACCGCACTCGAGCACGTCCTCTCGACCGCCGAGCAGGCCGGCGCGACCACCGAACTGCTCGATCTCCGGGAGTACGAGTTGCCGATTTTCGACGCGGACCGCGACCGCAGCGCGGCGGGCGACGCCGAGCAATTGGCCGCGCGCGTTCGGGCGGCCGACACGATCGTCCTCGGCTCGCCGATGTACCACGGCTCGTACGCCTCGCCGCTGAAGACCGCGCTCGACTACTGCGGGTTCGACGAGTTCGCGGACAAAACCGTCGGCCTCCTCGCGGTCTCGGGCGGGGCCTTCCCCGTGACGGCTCTCGAGCACATGCGATCGGTCTGTCGGGCGTTGAACGCGTGGGTCATTCCCCACGAGGCGGCGGTCCCGAACGCGAGCGCGGCCGTCGAGGACGGCGAGTTCGTCGATCCGAAACTCGAGAAGCGGGTCCGAACGCTGGGTCGACGGGCGGTCCAGTACGCGTCGATCGAGCCTGATCCGGACTCCTTCGAGAGCGACCAGAACGTGGGCGCACAGGGGAAGTGATCGACTGGTCGGCCAGACGTCAGTGATCGAGGAGCCGCTGGAACCGTCGCTGGTGGGCGAGGAAGGAGAGCAGACCGAAGACGACGATGGCGACCTGCAGGGCCTCGATCCGGAGGGCGACCGTCGTGAAACCGAGCGAGAGCGGCGGCGACGAGATCCCCCAGTCGGTAAACCAGACGGCGGCGAGCAACGTCGACGCCCCCGCGGCCAGCAACACCGCCGGGAGCACCGGCGTGACCGTGACTCGGTAGCAGGCGTGTCGTTTGAACGCGCGCTGTTCGAGGACGAACTGGCCGGCGAAGACGGCGGCGAGGACGGCGGTGGCGACGGCGACGCCGAGCGCGTCGCCGATCCGTTCGGCCACGAACAGCCAGACGACCCAGCCGGCGGTGAGCGCGAGCGCCGCGACGAGCCGGCGCGGCTGCAGGAGGTCGCCGAGTTCGCTGACGGTCGCACCGAAGACACCCGCCCTGAGCAGCGAGCCACAGAAGAGGATGCCGAGCCCCGCGAGCGCGGTCGAGGAGGTCCGTGAGCCGATGACGAGCGCGAACCAGAGTCCGACTGCGACCGTTTCGACGGCCGCGGCCGATACCGAAGCCGTGATGCCCACCATGCGACGCCGCGCCCGTCGGCCGAGCACCTCCGGCTGGCGAATGACGCTCATATTCCGACCCCTTTCGGCGGCGACCCTTTCGTTATGGAAGGCATTCTCCCGCATGGACCGCGCTCGGCGCGCCCAGATGGATTTATACTCCCGTAACAGTCCGTTTATCCGTCCCGATCGGACCGTCGGTCGCTGGGGCGGCCGATCGCTCCGAGAGCGACCGTCGTTTTCGCCCGCGGCGGCGGCGGTGCCGGAGTGGATCGCCCGCGCGACGGTGTTCGATCCGGATTCGACCGGAAACACGACACCGCGCCACCGCCCGGTTTCGACCGCGTCTCGTCGACGCCGACTCGAGTCGCAGGCAGCCGAGACGCGCCGCGTCGGCCCGATACCCATCGCTCACGTCCCCGTAATAGCTCGTTGTGTCGGCAGATTACATCATTAACTTGAACATAACGCGTTCCGAGAGGGACGCGGCTGTGGGAACGGTGAATAGAACTATGTACGGCGGTGTGGTCGGAGCGGATTATGCCCGAGATGGAACAACAAGACAAAACGCTGTCCGAGCTCATCGTCAAAGAAGCGGTCAACAGGGGGATGGAGTCGCCGATGCGCGACTCGATTCTCGAGGCCGTCGAGGAGGCGGACGGGTCGCGATCCGGCAGTCGGCTTCCGCTCGCGGGAGCGCTGTTCGGCCTCGGCACGGCCGTCGGCTTCCTGGTGGGCAGACAGTCGCCCGAACTCGAGGAGTCGCCGATCGAGGAACTGGAGGAGCCGGAGATCATCGAGGACGTGATGGAGTCGGCCGACGAGATGAGCGAGACGACAGCGGAGACGGGCGAGTCGGCGACGTCCGGGGGCGAGAGCGGGTCCGGGTCCCGACTGCCGCGGCTCCTGCTCGTGATCGGTGCGGTCGCGGGGGCGGTGGCCCTCCGTCGACGGCTCTCGGCGGGGGAGGAAGAGGAGTGGGAACCGATCGAGGAGTTCGAACCCGCGACGGGCGGCGAGACGGAAGCGGAGGAGAGCGAGATGGACGAAGACGCCGAGGACGCCGAAGCCGGCGCGGCCGACGACGAAGTCGAGGAGTAAGGAGCTCCGCGAGCGGTTTCGGCGCACGACCGACCCGATTCTCCGTGTTTGCCGCGCCGGACTCGAGTCGACGCCGGACGCCTCGCGTCGTCGGCCTGACGAAGGAGCTAAGGGAGCGACGCCGACAGTGTGAACCCAATGAAGACGACCCACCGCGTGTTCGTCGGTGACTCTCGCGACCTCGCGGACGTGGCCGACGAGTCCGTCGAACTCGTTGTCACGTCCCCGCCGTATCCGATGATCGAGATGTGGGACGACCTCTTCACCGAGCTCGATCCCGCGATCGGCGAGGCGCTGGCCGCCGGGGACGGCCGCGACGCGTTCGACGCGATGCACGCCCGGCTCGACGCCGTCTGGGACGAACTCGAGCGCGTCCTGGTCGACGGCGGGATCGCCTGTATCAACGTGGGTGACGCGACCCGATCGGTCGACGGCAGCTTTCGGGTCTACTCGAATCACGCCCGCGTGCTCGAGGCGTTCGAGGAGCGAGGGTTCGACCCCCTCCCGGACGTGCTCTGGCGGAAGCCGGCCAACAGCGCGGCCAAGTTCATGGGCAGCGGGATGATCCCGCCCAACGCCTACGTCACGCTGGAACACGAGTACATCCTGGTGTTTCGCAAGGGAGCGGAGAGCCGCTCGTTCGAGCCGCGGGCCGACCGGCGATACGAGGCCGCCTACTTCTGGGAGGAGCGCAATCGCTGGTTCACCGACGTCTGGACCGACGTCACGGGCGCGCTCCAGTCGATCGAGACGGTCGACGACGAACTCCGGGAACGGTCCGCGGCCTACCCACTCGAGATCCCCTATCGACTGATCTGCATGTACTCGGCGTACGGCGACACCGTCCTCGATCCGTTCTGGGGGACCGGAACGACCACGCTCGCGGCGATGTGTGCCGGCCGGAGCTCGGTCGGCTCCGAACTCGAGGACGCCTTCCTCGAGGTGTTCGACGAGGGCGTCGACGAGGTGCCGGCGCTGTCGCGGTCGATCGGCCGGGCGCGCCTCGAACGCCATCGGGAGTTCGTCGAGCGCCGCCGCGAGGAGGGGTCGGGATTCGAGTACGAGGCGGACTACTACGAGACGCCGGTCGTCACCGCGATGGAACGCGGGATCCAGCTGCGCGAAGTACGCACCGTCGACGAGATCGACGACGGCTACCGCGTCGAGCACGCGCCGCTCACGCTCGAATGAGCCGCGACGATACCCCTCGCCGGAGCGACCGAACCCCGAACGGACGGCCACGTGCGCGGCTATCAGTGGCGACTCGAGCGTCGCTCGATGCGACGCGACTTTTTTATCCGCTCCGACCGACCCTGTAGTATGGTTCGCGGCCTCGAGGAGACCGAAACGACCCCGGTACGCGCCCTCGCCGTCGGGACGTCCGACTGGATTCGGACGGCGACGGCGGGGCTCGCGGACGAGTCGGTGACCGTCGCAGGAGCCGTCCCGGACGCGGCGGCGCTCACGGACGACCGACTCGATGCGGCCGACTGCGTCCTGACCGACGACCGGGACGCGCTCGCCGCGGTCGACGGGGCGTGTCCGGTCGTGTACGCGATCGATCCAGGAGCGAACGAACCGATCGATCGAATCGGCGGCGACGACACCGACGTGGTCGCCAAGACGACGATTCAGGAGCCGCCGCTGCTGGCCCACCGGCTTCGGCGGGCGGTTCGGTTCACCGCGATGGAACGAGCGGCGGACCGGCAGACGGCGTGGTATCAGACGTTGCTCGATCAGTCGTCCGACCTCCTGATCGTGCTGGACCGATCGGGGGAGGTCACCTACGCGAGCCCGGCGGTCGAACGGGTCGGCGGATTCGAGGCGGACGAGATGCGCGGAAGCCACATGCTCGACTACGTTCACCCCGACGACGCCCGAGCGGTGCGAGACGAGTTCGACGCCGTTCGGGAGGACGAACAGGGAGCGACGCGGACCGTCGAGTACACGTGCCAACACGCGGACGGCTCCTGGTACGTCCACGAGGCCGTTCTCATGAATCGGCTCGGGGACGGCCTCATCGACGGCGTCGTCGCCTCGATCCGGGACATCACGGAGTATCACCGCATCGAGCAGGAGCTATCCGAGTCGTTCAAACGAGTCACCGACTCGTTCTACGCCCTCGACGCGGAGTGGCGCTTTACGTACATCAACGACCGAGCGCTCGACATGCTCGGGTTCGAACGATCGGACCTGCTCGGAAAGCAGATCCTCGACGTCTTCCCGGAGATGGAGGGAACGGAACTCCAGTCGGTCGCCATCGAGGCGATGGACCAGCAGGAACCCCAGACGGTCGAAACGTACTACGATCCCTACGACGTGTGGGTGGAAGCGCGGATCTACCCCTCTCCCTCCGGCATCTCCGTCTACTGGCGGGACGTGTCCGAACGCGTCGAGCGTGAGCGGAATCTGACCGAGCGGACGGAGCGATTACAGACGCTCGTCGAGAACGTGCCGGTCGTCCTGTTCGTCCTCGACGACGACGGGACCTTCACGCTCTCGGACGGACGGGGCCTCGCGAACCTCGGATTGGACTCCGAGGAGGTCGTCGGTCGGTCGTTTTTCGATCTCCTCGAGGACTACCCCGAGGTCTGTACTGATGCGAGGACGGCGCTCGACGGCGACGAAGTCAACTCGCGCAGACAGCTCGGCGATCGCATCTTCGAAACGTGGTATCGGCCGATCGTGGACGACGACGGAACCGTCGACCGCGTGATCGGGGTCGCGAACGACATCACCGAACGGGTGCAGTATCAGGAGGCGCTGAACGCGCTCCACGAGGCGACCAGTCACCTGCTGACGGTCGAGTCGAAGGCGGCCGCGTGCGAGTACATCGTCGACGTCGCGACGCACGTGCTCGAAATCGACGGCGTCGTCTACCGGTTCGACGACCAGGAGAACGTCCTCGAGCCCGCGGCGTGGTCGGACGCCCTCGAGTCGACGTTCGGGTCGCCGCCGCGGTTCCGGCCCGACGACGGCATCACCTGGGAGACGTTCGTCACCGGCGAGCCCGCCGTCCACGACGACGTCAGGGACGCGGCCAGCGTCTACGACGAGTCGACCGCCGCCCGGAGCGGGCTCTACGTTCCGCTCGGCGAGCACGGCGTGCTCGTCGCCCTGTCGACGACCCCCGGTGAGTACGACGACGACACCGTCGAACTCGCACAGCTGTTCGCGACGGCGGCCGAAGCCGCGCTCGACCGGATCGGTCGGACGCGGCGACTCCACGACCGCGAGCGGGAACTCAAGCGCCAGAATCGCCACCTCGAGCGTCTCAACGAGGCCAACGAGATGCGACAGGATATCGAACAGCTGCTCCTGCTGGCCGATACCCGAGAGGAGATCGAACGCGGCGTTCCCGAGCGGCTGGCCGACCTCGAGGCGTGTTCGATGGCCTGGATCGGCGAGCCCGACCCGAGCGGGAACACGCTCCAGTCGCGATCACGGCACGGGCTCGACCGCGGGTATCTCGATGCGGTGACGGTGACGACGGTCGACAAGTCGGCCGCCGAACCCGCGGGCCGGGCCGCTCGCACGGAGGAGGCGATCTACGTCGAGAACGTCGCGGAGTCGGTCCACGACGGGGCGTGGCGGGGCGAGGCGCTGTCGCGGAACTTCCAGTCAGCGTACGCGGTCCCGCTCGTCTACGACGGGTTCCTCTACGGGGTCCTCTCGATGTACGGCGAACAGCGGGACGCGTTCGACCAGTGGCTCCGAGCGACGCTTTCGGAACTCGGGGAGACGATTGCGTACGCGATCGACGCCGTCAAACGGAAGAACGCGTTGCTGGGCGACAACCGAACCGAAGTCGAACTCGAGGTCGCCGCGGACGCGACGCTGTGCCGGCTGGCCGATTCCCTCGGCGAATCCGTCACCTACGAGGGTGCGACCACGCGCGCCGACGGCTCGCAGATCGTCTTCGTCGCCGTCGACGGACTGATCGAGGAACCGACGGCGACCATCGACCGGATCGCACTCGACGGGATACGCGGCGTTTCGACGATCACCGAACACGAAGGCGAGACGTTACTCCAGATCGAGCTGACCGATCCCTTCCTCGGATCGATCGTCGATACCCACGGTGCACGACTGCGGGAGTTCGCGGCCGACGGGTCTGGCGGTCGTGCGATCATCGACGTCCCGGACGCAGTCGAGATCCGCGAAGTGTTAGCGAGCATCAATCGGGACGGCCCGTCGGTATCGATGGTGGCCCGACGCGAACAGAGCACGAACGACCTGTCGACGCTGGGCGGTCCCGCACGCAACGCGATGCTCGAGACGTTTACCGATCGACAGCGCGAGGTCGTTCAGACGGCCTACCACGGCGGGTTCTTCGAGTGGCCGCGGCGGGCGAACGGCGAGGAGATCGCCGCGTCGCTCGACATCTCCTCGCCCGCGTTTCACAAACACGTCCGCTCCGCCGAGCGAAAGCTCTTCGCGGCGCTGTTCGAGGGGTCCGCCGCCGTCGACGTTAACTGATTAACCACGATGCGAAACGACCATTACGTGGTTAACGATCAGGTTCTTTGCAACGACCCGTGAACAGTCGGATGACTTCCCACATAACGTACTGGGGGTACGTAAACCAATGACAGAGATGAGTTCACGATCGCCATCTGCCACGATGGGGGATCAGTATTCCGTACAATACGATAGACTCGACGACGAACCGCTCAGCGTTGCCGTGGCGGACGCCGTCGCAACGTTCCGGGACGAGGACGTAACTGCACTCGAGCCGCTTCACTACTCGATCAACGCCGAGGCGCTCGAGCGACTGTTCGAACCGCGTGCGGACGGGCTCCGCACCGGCGGTTCGGTCACGTTCGAGTACTGCGATTGTTTGGTAACGGTCACCGCTGACGGCGAGATTCACGTCGAATCGGCCTAATCGGCCTCGCGGTCGGCTCGCGCGACGGGGTCGCGATCGCGTTTTCCGTTCCTCGCTCTCCGCTCTCCGTTTTCGACCGGGCCCGCGAGCGACTAGCCGCGGGGTTGCTTCCGCCCGGCGTCCCACAAACGTAAGCGGATTCGGGCCGAACCGGCACCCGTGATCAGTCGAATACTCGTTCCGACGGACGGGAGCGACCCCGCCAGGGCGGCTCTCGAGCACGCGTTAGACGTCGCCACCAACTACGGGGCGACGGTGCAGTTGCTCTACGTCGCCGATACGAAGACCCCGAGTCTGACGCGACTCGGCGGCGACGTCGTCGACGTCCTCGAGCGGGAGGGCGACGAGATCATCGCGGACGCCGCCGCGCTGGCCGAGGACCGCGGCGTCGACGTCGCGACCGAGGTCGTTCAGGGCGACCCGCGAACTGTGATCACCGACGCCGCGACCGGCGAACGGTTCGACCTCGTGGTGATGGGTGCCCACGGTCGGCGGGGGATCGGCGAGTACGTCCTCGGCAGCACGACGGACTGCGTCGTGAACCGAAGCGAGGTCCCCGTGCTGACCGTTCGGTCGGCGGCGGACGCGACGCAGCGCTATCCGTACACCGACATCCTCGTCCCGACGGACGGAAGCGACCACGCGACGGTGGCGCTGGACGCGGCCGCGTCGATCGCCGCGCGACACGGCGCGACGCTACACCTGCTGTCGGTCGTGGACGAACTGCCGGAGGTGATCGACGCGGCGTCGACCGATCTCTCCGAGCAGCTCGAGGAGAACGTTCAGGAGGTCCTCGACGAGGCGGAGGCGACCGCCAGGCGAGCGGGGGTCGACGACGTGACGACGACCATCGCGACTGGCTCGGTCTCCCGGGAGATCACGTCCTACGCCGACGCGGAGGGGATCGACCTCGTCGTGATGGGGACCCACGGTCACTCCGATCTCGACCGCCACCTGCTGGGGAGCTTCACCGAGCGCGTGATCCGGACGTCGCCGGTTCCGGTCCTCACCACGAGACGGGCGGACGAGCAGGACTGACTTTCGGCGCGGACCGACGCGAACACCTGCCCGGAACCGTTCGTCCACGGAGCCGAGACTCGAAGGAGTTAGTAAAGGTACTAGTATCTCGACTCGTGAAGTGGCAAACGATGGTTCCCCAGCCGGTGCTCCAGTCCCCGATGGTGATCGAACCGTGACCGAGACCTCGCTCCCGTCGCTCGCTCGCGTCAGATCGGCGCTGACTCGAAATCGACTCCGGGTCGCGTTCGTCGTCCTCATCCTCGTCTCGGCCGCGGCCGTCGTCAGCGCGTCCTCGGGCGGGATTTCGACGGCGTCGGAATCCGACGTCCCGACCGCCCCGGCGACGGAGAACCACACGGTCGTGACCGAGTCGGGACGGGCGGGGACGATCACCGCCTACGCGCCCGACGGCGACGTGCTATACTACAACAACTCGCGGACGAAGTACTTCGACGTCGACCCCGTCGAGGGCGACCCGCTGACCGTCGAGTACACCGCGACGGACACGATCCACTCCGAAGGGCCGACCTGTTCCGACCCGCCCTGCGCGCGGAACGTCATCGAGCGCGCCGACCTCGAGACCGGCGAGGTCGAGGTACTCTACGAGCGGTACGACTACAAGGAGACCGCCGGCGAGTGGCACGACGCGGATCGCATCAACGAGACCCACGTCGTCGTCGCCGACATCGTCGCGGACCAGGTGTTCATCGTGAACACCGAGACCGAGGTCGTCGACTGGCTCTGGGACGCCCAGAGCGAATTTTCGCTCGAGAGCGGTCACGCCTACCCCAACGACTGGGCCCACATCAACGACGTCGAGTACATCGAGGGGGGCGGGCTGGGGGGTCGCGTGGTGGTCAGCCTCCGGAACCAGGATCAGGTCGTCTTCCTCGACCAAGAGGAGGGCCTGCTCGAGGAGTGGACGCTCGGTAGCGAGAACGACTACGACGTCCAGTACGAACAGCACAACCCCGATTACATCCCGGAGAGTCAGGGCGGTCCGGCCGTCGTCGTCGCCGACTCCGAGAACGGCCGCGTCCAGGAGTTCCAGCGCGAGGACGGCGAGTGGAACCGCTCCTGGGAGTGGGAGGATGATCAGATCCAGTGGCCGCGGGACGTCGATCGACTCCCCAACGGCAACACGCTGATCACCGACACGCACGGCAATCGCGTCATTGAGGTCAACGCCTCCGGCGACATCGTCTGGGAAGTCGGCTCGACGCTCCCCTACGAGGCCGAACGCCTCGAGACCGGTGCCGAAAGCGACGGCGGACAAAGCGCCGCCGCACTCGGCCTCGAGTCGCGGACGGCGGCCGAGAGCGGCGGTGGCGGTGGCGGTGACGGTGGCGGGTTCGGGTTCGACCCGCTCGGCTACCTCGGCGATCTCATCGAAAACATCCTCCCACACCGGATCTACAACGCGCTCCTCTTCGCGACGCCGGTCTGGATGGGCCAGTCCGAGTTCGCCGCCATCGGCGTGGCGCTGCTGACGGGGCTGACGTGGGCCGCGCTCGAGATCAGGTGGAAGCTCCGCGACGTCGGCGTCCGGTTCCGACTGCCGGTCTATCGGAGCGGCGACTGAGAGCGGCTCGCGATCCGGCGGTCGGCGGTCGCACGACACGCCACGATTGGTTCTCTCAGACCAGCAGGTGACCGCCGACCAGCGCCAGCAAGTGACCGCCCAGCAGGTAGACCACCGCGAGTATCGACTGGAACGAGAGCGAGCCCGCGGCCGACAGGACGAGGAACGATCGCCCCTCCATCTCGGACAGGCCGGCGGGCACCGTGAGCAGCCCGCGAACGAACAACAGCGTGTTGCTCATGGCCACGGCGACGCCCCCCCAGCGGTCGAACCAGCCGTCGAACCGCTCGAGTCGCGACTCGGTGATCGGGAACCACCGCTTTCGGAGCACGTACTCCCGGCCGGCCCGACGGACCAGATAGAACAGACAGAGCTGTCCGATCGTCGTTCCGACGACGGCGATGCCGACGATCGCGACCGTCTCGGGGATCGACGAACCGATCAGCGCCAGCGCGGCCGGCACGACGAGTTCACTCGGCATGAACCGCAGCAACATCGCTCCTTCGAGGATGCAGATTCCGAACAACACCGCGAACGCGAGCTCCGACGTGAACATCGACTCGAGCCAGGATGGCGTCTCCTCGAACTGCAGCGGGAGCATTAACGGGGGATAGACCGTCCGAAATGTAAGGTGTGTTGGTTCCCGAGCGGAGCCCGACGTACCGACGTGTCAGTGCATCGTGTTCGAAAACCGTAACGTATCTGTGTCGGCCGTCCGAAACGGCGAGGGATGGAGCCGACACGGTTCGCGTTCCTCGCGGGCGCGTTCGCGACGCACGCGTTCGTCGGCTACGCGCTCGTTCGCGGCGTTACCGACGCCGATCCGCGTCTCGGGATCGTCTTCGGACTCCTCCCGGACGCGGACTTCCTCTTTCCCGCGGCGTGGGGGTGGCCGTTCGTCCACCGCGGAATCACCCACACGCCGCTGTTCGCGCTCGCGCTCGTCGCCGGGTGCTACGCGGTCGCCCGCAGTCGCCGGGTAGCGGTCGCCCGCAGTCGCCGGGTAGCGGTCGCCATCGCACTCGCGATCGGCTCGCACCTCGCGATCGACTCGCTCTCCCCGATGGGGATCGACTGGCTGTTCCCCCTCGAGACGAGCTGGAGTCCCGGACTCGCCGTCCACGGACCGGTCGCGACGGCCCTGCTCTGGGCCACGTCGATCGGCCTCCTCGCGTGGCGACGGGACGCCCGGCCGGTCGAGTGGCTTCGCCGGCGACTGGTGCGGTGAGGGTCCTCACGCGGCCAGCGAGAGCGTGAGCGCCAGTGAGGCCGCCAGCGCGCTCGAGCCGACGAGCAAGAGCGCGCGGTTGATCCGCGCGTTCTTGGAGGCGAACCAGTCGAGCGTGACGTGGGCCCGCCAGAGGGGCGCGAACGGGCTGATCCCCATGGGCGTCACGACGTCGCCCGCGAGGTGGGCGAGGACGCCGCCGGCACCGACGGCGGCCCCGAACGCGAACGCGTCCGGCGCGCCGGGGGCGACGATGGCGGTGCCGATGCCCGCGACGACCCCGACGAGGAGCGCGAACCAGACCGTGTGCGTCGGCCCGCGGTGGCGGATCCGCGGGGCCGGTTGATCGAGGTCCGGGAGCGTGGCGACGCCGAGGGCGACGACCGCCCCTACGAGCGCCAGCCGGAGCGACCAGCGGTCGCTCACCAGCGGGACGAACGGGGCGTACAGCAGGGCGTTGAAACCGGCGTGGCCGTCTCGATACACGGACGGTCACCACTCCGGGTCGGACGAGGATTACGCTGTCGGAGGCGCGCGGGTCGCGCGCTCGAGAAGCCGCCGGTCACCGCAGCGACCGGACGCCGAAGGCCGACACCGACGCGCCGCCGATCAGGACGGGCATCCAGTAGATCGCGCCGCGGAAGATGAGCACGGCCGCGGTGACCGCCGACGCCGGGACGCCGGTCGTCGGGACGAGCAGCGTGACGAACGCGGCCTCGATCCCGCCGAGCCCTCCCGGGAGCGGGGCCGCGCCGGCGAGGTTCGCGAGTGGAACCGCGAACAGTAACACGTACGGCGGGACGCTGTGGCCGAGCGCCTCGAACGCGATCATGAGCGCGGCCGTCTGGAAGAGCCAGCCACAGAGCGACAGCCCGATCACGGCCGAGAGCCGCCACCGATCCGTCGCCACCCGCTCGATGTTCTCGAAGAACCGCCCCATTCGGTCCGTGAGGTCCTCCTCGAGCGTGTCGGACTCGAAGCGCTCGAGGCCGAGCCGCCCGAGTCGCGGTGCGACGACGGCCGGAAGCCGGTCGACGAGTTTGTCCCGGTACCGCCAGACGAACACCATGACGACCACGACGCCGCCGATCAGCGCGACGGCCGATCCGACGGCCGTCTCGAGGCGGTCGCCGACGGCGGCGGTGGTCGCGTAGTAGCCGACGCCCACGAGGACGAGCGAGATCGAGGGGATGACGTTCAGGACGTCGACGCTGGCGATGCCGACGAGGCCGGTCTCGTAGCGCGCGTCGGAGACTTTCGAGATGAGCAGCGCGGCGATCGGTTCGCCGCCGGCCTGTCCAAACGGGGTAACGTTGTTGGCGAAGACGGCACCACTGTAGACGAAAAACGACTTGACGAGGGGGAGTTCGACGTCGAGCGCGACGAGGACGGTTCGGAGCATCAGACTCCACGCGGCGAGCCAGCAGAGCGCGAGCGCGAACGTTGCGGCGACCAGGGACGGGTCGGCCGTGAGCAACGAGTCGACGACGTCCCGCGCGCCGACGGCGAAAAACAGGACGGCGAAGACCGCGATCGCGCCGAACGCGCCGATGAGAAAGGCCCGTCGATTACGCTCCTCCATGGCTGGTATGAATCGTCACCAAACTTGAAACGTCTGATCGACGCCGACGAGCGGGGCGCGAACGGGACTGCACTCGCTCCCTCGAACCGGGATCGGTCGGTTACCTTCAATCGATTTATTGGCGTGGGGACGAGTATCGCCAGTAATGGAAACGACTCGTCAGTCGAACGTCCTCTTCGTCGTTCTGGACACGGTCCGGAAGGACCGGCTCGGTCCGTACGGCTACGAACGGGAGACGACACCGACACTCTCGCGGTTCGCCGAGGAGGCGGCCGTCTTCGAGTCGGCGGTCGCGCCCGCGCCGTGGACGCTGCCGGTCCACGCCTCGCTGTTTACCGGCCGTTATCCCAGTCAGCACGGGGCCGATCAGGGAAGTCCGTACCTCGAGGACGAGACGACCCTCGCGTCGGTCCTGTCGGCGGCCGGTTACGACACGGCGTGTTACTCCTCGAACGCCTGGATCACACCCTACACCGGACTCACGGACGGGTTCGACGAGCAGGACTCGTTCTTCGAGATCCTGCCCGGTGACGTCCTCTCGGGGCCGCTAGCCAGCGCGTGGCAGGCCGTCAACGACAACGAGTATCTCCGCGAACTGGCCTCGAGGCTCGTCCACCTCGGGGCGAAAGCCCACGCCACGCTCGCCAGCGGTGAGGGGGCGGACTCGAAGACCCCGTCGGTCATCGACCGGACGAAGTCGTTCATCGACGACAGCGAGAGCGAGACGGGCTGGTTCGCGTTCGTCAATCTGATGGACGCCCACCTGCCGTACTACCCACCCGAGGAGTACCGCGAGGAGTTCGCACCGGGGGTCGACCCCGACGACGTCTGCCAGAATTCCAAGGAGTACAACGCCGGCGCGCGAGCCATCGACGACGACGAGTGGGACGACATCCGCGGTCTGTACGACGCGGAGATCGCGCACATGGACGCCGAACTCGGCCGCCTGTTCGACTGGTTGCGCGAGACCGGCCAGTGGGAGGAGACGACCGTCGTCGTCTGCGCCGACCACGGCGAACTCCACGGCGAGCACGACCTCTACGGTCACGAGTTCGCCCTCTACGACCAGTTGATCAACGTTCCGCTGCTGGTGAAACACCCCGATCTCGAGGCCGATCGACGCGACGGCCTTGTCGAGTTGCTCGACTGCTATCACACGGTCCTCGACGCCCTGGACGTCGACCCCGACGCGGCCGGGACGGACGGCGGTGCCGTCGCTCGCGATTCGACGCGCTCGCTGCTCTCGAGCGACTACCGGCGCTTCGGCGCGGCGACGGAGCCGGACCCCGGGCAGCGCGCCGTCAGCGACGGCGACGGCGACGGCGGCGATTACGCGTTCGTCGAGTACGCGCAGCCGGTCATCGAACTCCACCACCTGGAGGAGAAGGCGAGCGAGGCGGGTATCGAGCTCCCCGACGACCATCGCGCGTACGCCCGACTGCGCGCGGCCCGCAGCACCGACGCGAAGTACGTCCGCGCGGATCGCATTCCGGACGAGGGGTACCGGCTCGACGAGGACCCGAGCGAGGAGACCCCTGTCGAGCCGGCCGCCGACGAGACCGTCGCCGCCACCGAACGGGCGCTCGCTCGGTTCGAGGACGCCGTCGGCGGCGCGTGGGACGACCCGTCGGAGACGAACGCCGACGAGGCGGACGCGCTGGCCGAGGCCGACGAGGAGACCCAGGAGCGGCTGCGCGAACTCGGTTATCTCGAGTGAGCAGCGCACCGTGACCGAGTTCGGATCGACGGCGTATTCGGGCCGTGATCGCCGTTTTACGTCGGTCCGGGTGACTTTCAGGAACCAATAAGAATACAGTGGTCGACTCGAAAGGTGGCGACAACTAATGGACGACCAGCACTTCCTCGAATCGGAGTGGGACTACTGTCTCGTGCTGGATGCGTGTCGGTACGACGTGTTCAGCGACGTGTACGGCGAGTATCTCGACGGGTCGTTGGAGAAGCGATGGAGTACGGGGTCGTCGACGCCGGAGTGGGCGTATCGAACGTTTACCGACGAACACGATCTCGCGTACTTTTCCGGAAACCCGTTTATCAACGATCTCGGGATTCCGCTGAACGAACTCAAGTGGGGGGCGAGCTGCGACTACGAGTGGTCGGCGTCCGATCACATCACGAACGTCTTCGACGTCTGGAAGACCGGTTGGGACGACGACCTCGGAACCGTTCCGCCGGAGAGCCTGGCGGAGGCGTTCCGAGACAATCGGGCGGCCGTCGAGCAGGCCGAGCGGACGGTCATCCACTACATGCAGCCCCACGCGCCCTACCTCTCGCGCGGGAAAGGCCAGAAGCTCAAACAGATCCAGAAGGGGATCCGCAAGCAGGAGGAAGCCGAAGAGGCGGACGACGGCGGTGGCGGCGCGCTCTCCTCGCTGGGCGATACCATCCGCCCGAAAGTCGAGAACACGCTCGAGGGGAGCGAACTCGCGCAGAAGGCGGGCCTCTGGCTCGAACTCGACCCGGCCGATCTCGTCAAGAACGGGACTCGAGAGGCGGCGCTGGAACTGTACGAGGAGAACCTGCGGATCGCGCTCGAGTCCGTCGCCGACCTGGTCGAAGAGCTGGACGGTCGGGTGGTCGTGACCGCCGACCACGGGGAGGCCTTCGGCGAGGAGGGCGTCTGGGAGCACCACATCGAAACGCACATTCCGCCGCTGATGGAGGTGCCGTGGCTCGAAGTCGAGTAACGCCGCGCTCACCGGAATGCAGCGACCGGCGTCTCGGCCTGGCAACCTCGACCGCCGACGGTCACGACGGGTGGAGCCCGGTATGAAAGTCAGCCACTACTTCGAGTTCGAGGAGCACGTCACCGGCGGCATCCGCGAGTCCGTCGTCCATCAACGGAAGATGCTCGATCGGCTCGGGCTGTCGTACACGACGTCGCCGACCCTCGACGCCGACGTGCTCCACTGTAACCTCATGGGCCCGCGATCCGTCTGGTACGCCAGGCGGGCCCGATCTCGGGGGATACCGGTCGTCGCGCACACGCACGTGACCGCAGAGGACTTCGGCGACAGCTTCCGGTTTACCAACGCCCTCGCCAGGCCACTCCGGCCGTATCTCGAGCGGGCCTACGGGCTCGCGGACGCGCTGGTCTGTCCGTCGGCGTACAACCGGCGGCTGATCGAGACCTACACTGACACGCCGACGACCGTCGTCTCGAACGGGGTCGACCGCGAGAAGCTCGAGGGGTTCGAGTCGCTGGAAGCGACGTACCGCGAGCGGTACGATCTCGAGCCGCCCACGGTCTTCCTCGTCGGTCACGTCATCAAGCGCAAGGGGCTCGAGACGTTCGTCGAGCTGGCTCGGCGGCTGCCGGAGCTGGACTTCGCGTGGTTCGGGCCGCTCGACCGGTCGCTGAAGGGACGAGAGACGACGAGATTGATCGACAACTCGCCGGACAACTGCACCTTCACCGGCTACGTCGACGACATCCGCGGTGCGTACGCGGCGGGCGACATCTTCTGTTTCCCCACGCACGAGGAAAACGAGGGCATCGCGCTGTTGGAGGCGATGACCGCGGGGAAGCCGATCCTCGTCCGGGACATCGAGACGTTCTCGTGGCTCGAGGACGGCGACGACTGCTTGAAGGTGTCCGACGCAGGTGTGAGCGGGTTCGAGGCCGCGCTGGAGCGGCTCACGGACCCCGCGCTCCGTGACCGGCTCGGAACGAACGCGGCCCGCCGGAGCGAGGAGTTCTCGCTCGCGGCGGTCGCGGACCGATACCGATCGCTGTACGAGGAGGTGGCCTGAATGAAAATCGGATTCTTTACGGACAGTTATTTCCCCGAGATCGACGGTGTAACGTACACGATCAAGCTCTGGCGGGAGGAGCTAGAGCGGAAGGGACACGAGGTGTACGTCGTCTACCCGGACGGCGACTACGAACCGGGGGAGCGCGAGTTCCCGGTCACGTCGCTCCCGAACCCCTTCTACGCGGGCTATCGGATCCCGCTCACCAGACGAACCGCGACGCTTCCCGACCTCGACGTCGTCCACTGTCACGGCCCCGCACCGATCGGGGTTCTCGGTCGGTACTACGCCTGGAAACACGACCTCCCGACGATCTACACGCACCACACGCCACTCGAGGAGTACTTCCACCAGAGCATCAAACTCGAGTCGGCCGCGGCGCTCCTCTCGAAGCTGTACGTTCCCGTGGAGGACGCGTTCCTCCGGAGCTTCGACGTCGTGACCGCGTCGACGGAACGGATCGAACGCGACGTCGAACACGTCCAGTTGCCGGTCGGGATCGACATGGACTTCTTCCGGCCGACCGAGACGGACTGGTATCCCGACCGGACGGTCGTCGGCTACAGCGGGCGGCTCAGCATGGAGAAGAACGTCAGCGAGATCCTCCGCGTCGCCGAGGAGCTGCCCGAGTACGACTTCGTCGTCGTCGGCGAGGGTCCCTACCGGGGCTGCCTCGAGCGGAACGCCCCGGACAACGTCGAACTCCGCGAGTTCCTCCCCCGCGAGGAGTTACCGGTGTTCTACTCCTCGATCGACGCCTTCCTGACGGCCTCGACCGCAGACACCCTCGGGCTCTCGACGCTCGAGGCCAACGCCTGCGGGACGCCCGTCGCGGCCGCCGACGTCCCGCCGTTCGACCAGACGATCGGCGACGACAACGGCGAGCGGTTCGCGTACGGCGATCTCGACTCGATGGTCGAGGCCGTCGAGACGTGTCTGGCGACCGACCGCGAGACCAGGGCCGCCGTCGAACGCTACTCCGTCGACTACACCATGACCCACCTCGAGCAACTCTACCACAACGTCCCGCTCTCGAGGGACGAGGTCGCCGTGGACGTGGAGAGTCCGTGGCGGCTCTCCGAAGAAGAACGGAGCTGACGGCGGTCGATCGCCCGCTCGCGCCCTCCACGCTCCGATTCTCGACTCCGTCCTAATCGTCGTCGCTCCGAATCTTCGTCGCCGCGCTCGGACTCTCGAGCCCGGTCGCCGTTCTCCGCTTGCCCGCTCACCGTCGGCGCCGCGATCGACCGGTTGGGAAACGTGAATCTCAGGGATAGACGGCCTGAAGCGGCGGAAGAGAAGGGTTATAAGTGAACCGGAGAGGGTGATACGTACCTCGAGACGGGAACGGACCCGTCGTTCCAGCCATGGGTACGCGAACACTCGCTGACGGGGGTGACGCCTCATCGACCGACGAACGCTGCTCGCGCTCGGTGCGCTAGTCGTCGTTCTCGTCGCGCTGAGTCTCGGCTCGGCCGCGACCACCTCGTCCGGCGACTCGTCGGCCGAGCGACACCAGCCCATGGCGACCGTCGATAACGATTCGTCGCTGTGGCCGTACACGAGTCCGGCGACGACGTTCGAGGAACGCACCCTCCCGATCAACGTGATCATCGCCGGCGATCCGGCGGACACGCGTCGACATCTGGAGGAACGGAGCCGCGGCGAGTGGAACGAGACCGCGCCGGAACAGGAAGACGTGGGCGTCGAGACGGACGACGAAATCGTCGGCACGGCGACCGCCTGGGGACGCGCCGACGGCTCGACCCGATACGTCTACGTCGCCGACGACGATCCGACCGGCGGACGGTGGCTCGACGAGAGCTACCAGTTACACGATGGGGAGTATCTCGGCTCTCGTCACCACATTCGCGCCTACGCGTCCCCCGACGACGGCGACGAGTGGACGGCGATCCAGGCTCACCAGGAACACTGGGACTGGTTTCGGCTCAGTCACACGGTCAACAGCGTCGAGGACTCCCAGCAGTACGTCGAACGCGAGTTCAGGGATCGTCGGTACGTCTCCGACCTGCGGCGCGTCCACCTCGGCAACGACCGCGGCTCGGATGCCAACGGCTGGGTGACGATCATCGACCTCGGCGACGGCGGCCTCCCGTCTCGGCTCGCGATGGTCGGGCTTCTCCCGGGCGCGGTGCTGATCGGCCGGGTCGCGTCGCGAACCGCCCCTCGAGCGCTGGTCGCCCCGCGCCTCCGTCACGCGTTCCTGCTGGCCGGGTCGCTGATCGGACTCTACCTGTTCGTTCGGTTCGGCGCGGTCGCCGTCGAAACGCGGACCGGCGACGTCGACCCGCGGCTCATCGCCGGCTCGTTCTACCCCCTGCTCGCCGTCGGGCTGCCGGTCTGTGCCTACTCCTTCGCGCGACCGCTCGACCGGCAGACGGCCTTCGCGGCCGGCTCGATCGGCTTCGCGACGGCGATCCTGCTCGACTACACGTTCCTCGGGGTGACGCGACTGCCGGTCAACGTGTTCGTCCACCGGCTCTCGACGGCGGTCGCACTCGGGTTCATCGCCGTCGGCGCGTCGCACGCGGAACGGATCGATCCCGAAGACCACGGCTTCGTGCGGATGGGCGTGCTCCTCTGGGTCGTGACGCTGCTCGTCCCGCTGCTTCGATTCCTCTGACGACGCGTCAGTTCCCGGTCGCGAGGGGGCCGAAAAGAACCGTCCGATCGTCGGTCACCGCGCGTCGAAATCGTCCGGGCTCACGTACGGCCGGGACCACGGCGTCGTCGCCTGCGTGTAGGCCACGACGCCGACGAAGGTGACGACGTAGCACAACCAGCGCGGCACGCCGAACCCCCGGATCCAGATCGTCATCACCAGCGCCCAGGCGACCAGCACCGCCGTATCGCGACAGATCCGCTCTCCGTTGTGCCGACAGTACGCGACCAGCCGTCGCCGCCGCGACTCGAGGACCGGCCGGTCGTCGCGGTGGGGTGTTGCGGCGTCGCGGTCCGTTCGGGAGCGATCGAGTGTCATGCGGGGGCCGTTGCCACGTGGTTCGAGAGCGGTGAAATACGCTTTTCGGTTCGCCCGGTCGGCCACGACCGCCGGGCGGTCGCGATCGCTTCCGGTCGCCTCGGGACCGGGGTGTGGCGTCGAACGCGACGTCGTCGGCCGGCAGCGTTCGACTGTCAACTCGACAACCGAAGACCCATGTGGGCCGCTCCGCATCGTCCAATGATGACCGGAATAAACCGGGACGCGCCGTGGCTTCCCGCCGACGCGGGGCCGGCGTTCGACCCGCTCGAGCACGCCGATATCCGCCCGTCCGCGGACAGACCGATGGTCGTCACGCCCCGCGGCGGCGACCGAGAAGTCGGTCGGAGCTGTTATCAGGTCGATACCGAGTACGGCACCTACCTCGTGGACTGCGGCCTGAACCAGGGCGACGGCGGCGACTACCCCGATTTCCGCGGGCTCGACCCCGAATCGGTCGATGCGGTCTTTCTCACCCACGCCCACATCGATCACTGCGGCGGGCTGCCGGTCCTGGAGGCGCGCGGCCTGCTCGACGACGACGCGCCGATCGTCGCGACGCGGCCGACGATCGATCTCGCGGAGACGCTACTCGAGGACTCGTTGACGATCCACCGCCGGGAGGCGAACCGACGGGGCGGGTGCCAGCGGTTCACGCGGGCGGACGTCTCGGCGGTGCTCGAGCGGTTCGAACCCGTCGACTACGGCGGCGGGCGCGTCGAAGCCGTCGCGGCGTCGGTCGACTCGGACCCGCTGGTGTTTCAACTGGGCAACGCCGCCCACCTGCTCGGCTCGGCGTGGCTCATGCTCCAGACGAGCGGCTACCGCGTCGTCTTCTCCGGCGATCTCGGCGGCCGCGCCGACCACCTGCCCGACATCACACCGCCGCCGCAGGCGGATCTCCTCCTCCTCGAGTCGACGTACGGGGCGACCCACAGCCACACGTCGTTCGACGACGCACAGGCGGCGATCTACGAGGCCGTCGAGCGGGCGTTGAACGATCGGAAACCTGTTCTGATCCCGACCTTCGCCGTGGGCCGCGCACAGACGCTCCAGTTGCTGTTTTCCAATCGGCTCCACACGTTACCGAACGATCTCGGCGACCGCGTGCGTCTCGTCGTCGACGGACTGGCACAGGAGGCGACGGCGCTGTATCACGAGTACGTGACGAGCGAGTATGTGGACGACGCCATCGCGAACCGAGCGCGGGAGAGTGGGGACGCGACCCCGTTCTCGCCGCCGCAGGTCGAGTTCCCGCAGTCCGACGCCGATCGGCGGGCGATTCTCGAGGACGCCGACCCGGCAACGGGCGGGCGGGTACCGATAATCGTCGCGCCGTCGGGGATGCTGACCGGCGGGAACTCCCCGCGCTATCTCGTCGAAATGGCGTCGCGGTTCCACGCCGCAACGGTGCTGCTCACGGGCTATCAGGCCCAGCAGACGGTCGGGCGGACGATCCGGAACCAGGTCGACGCCGGGACCGACGAGGTCCGGTTCACCACCGACGCCGACCCCTTCGGGACCGACTGGCCCGCCGCCGATACCGTGACCTGGATCGCGACCGAGGACGGGAGCGAACCGCGCACGCGCGTAACGATCCCCAGCGAGTGGGTCGCGACGGTCGACGGGCTGAGCGGGCACGCCGCCCAGCACGGGCTGCTCGAGTTCGCGCGGACCGTCGACCCGGAGACGATCGCGTTGATCCACGGCCCGGACTACGCGCAGGAACACCTCGGGAACCACCTCGCGAAAAACGTCGACAGCGTCGGGTCCGTCACCCGGAGCCGCCGGCTCACCCCGATCGCCGTCGAACGCGAGGGCGATCCCGAGACGGCGGCGCTGTCCCCGGAGCTGTTCGAGAGCGACCACGAAACCGCCTACGACCAGCTCGAGGACGTCTTCGAACTCCTGGCCGCGCTGAACGAGGACGTGGCCGCTGCGCGGACCGATACCGGCCGGAGCGAAGCCGAGATCCGGGCGATCGTCAGGGACGAACTCGAGCGCGCCGATCTGCTGGAAGAGTAGCTCGAGACGGGACGGCGTCGGAGACCGTCCGGTGGCGCACACGCCGATTCCGATAGCGGACTCGGGGCACGCCGATGGTCGTCCCCGGTGACGCAGCCACGCGTCGTGTACGCGTCGACGGCACGTCGACCGCGTGCCGCCTCACCGCAGTTCCATCCCTTCGGCCCGTTCGACGGCGAGTTCCGCGATCTCCTCGACGGTGCTGTCGGAGCGGTCCGCGAGGACGCGCGTCAGCATTCCGAGCTGGACCGCCGCGGCCTCGCGGAGTTCGGCGGCGGCTTCGGTGTCGTTCCCGAGGTAGTACTCGTGCCGACCGTCCTCGTGGACGAGGCCGGTGTACACCGAGCGGAGGTCGTCGTCCGTAAGTGCCGACGCGGCTTCCGTCTTCACCGCTTCGAATCGCGGGGTCGTCATACCCGAACGCCGTTCTCGAGGGACTAAACCGGTGTGGTCCGGTTCGCGGGCTGGCCGACGGTCGTCGTCACCGCGGTCCCCCGTCGGTACTGCGAGCCGACGACCCCGATAGATAACCAAACAGAAGTAACCCGAACCCAAGATGGTAGCAGTGACCGATACTGCGCCCGCGGGCGATCGATCGCCGGTCTGCAGGGTCTCGACCCACCCGACGGCCGCCGACCGCGAACCCGCCTTCGAAACCGCGCGCCGGACGAGCGACGCCGTCCCGGTCGTTCGGACGGGACCGACTGGAATCGCCGCGTACGAGCCGCTGGTGCTCGCCACCGTCGACGGCCGTACGGCCTTCCATCCCGACCCCGGTCCCGAGACGGTCGACGCCGTCGTCGACGCGCTCGAGACCGGTGAGGTACTGGCCGACGCCGCCGCCGCGGTCGTCGAACACGACCCGGGAACGGGGTCGCTTCCCGTCCCCGAAACCGGCCCGCTGTCCGTCGGCCGGCGTGACGTCCTCGGGCCGTGCGGGTGGGTCGACCCGCTGGCCCCCGACGACTACGACCTCGTGTCGCTCGAGCGCGATGCGGCCGCGGTCGGTGACGCTGGATTGCTCGGCCGTGGTCGCGGCGACGCGGCCGCCGACGAGGCGGTCGACGAGACCTGGACCGCGATCCGCGAGACGGACGGCGACCCCGTCGTCGTCGTCAACGCCAACGATACCGACGACCGACAGCGGGTCGACCGGACGCTGCTCGAAGGTGCGCCGATCGCCGTCCTCGACGGGATCGCGGCGATCGCCGAGCACGTCGGCGCGGTCGACGCGGTGCTCTCCGTCAACGAGACCGAGACCGGGCTCCACCGCCACCTCGAGTCGGCCGTCGACGCGGCCGCCGACGTCCTCCCCGTCGTTCCGCAGCTGGTCGCCGGCCCCGACGAGTACCGCGCCGGCGAGCCGACCGCGGCGCTCGAAGCCCTGGAGGGCAACGACCGGATCGAACCGCGGATCCAGCCGCCGTCGCCGGCGGTCCACGGCCTGTACGGCCGCCCGACGGCGGTCCACTCCGTGCGGACGGTGCTCCAGGCCCGACGGGCGCTCCAGGACGACGCGCCGTCCGGAACCGACCGAGATCCCGGCACCCGCCTGTTCACCGTCACCGGCGACGTGGCGGCACCGGCGACCGTCGAACTCGCGTCCGACGACAGCCTCGCGGCCGTCCGCGAGGCCGTCGCACTCGACGGGGCGCTCAAGATGGCCTGTGTGGGCGACATCTTCGGCGGCATCACCGAGACGCTCGAGGTGAGCGCGACGGCGGAGACGCTGGCTGCGGCCGGCCTCGGGACGGAGGGTGTGGTCGAGTTGCTGAACGAGGACCGGTGTGCGGTCGCGACGGCCGGCGAGCGCGCGCGGTTCGCGGCCACCGAGAACAGCGGCCGCTGCGTCCCCGGACGCGAGGGGACGAAACAGCTCACCGAACTGCTGCGCGACGTCTACCGGGGGTCGTTCGAGCTCGCGAAGATCCGCGAACTCGGCCGCACGATGGAGCGGACGAGCAACTGCCGGATCGGCGCGCACGCGCCGCGCCCGGTGATCACGGCGATAGACGAGTTCGAACCGACGTTTCGCGCGCACGCCGACGGCCGCTGTCCGAG